>CAYNNX010000115.1:2811-19009 GCA_964398515.1 uncultured Streptantibioticus sp.
CCGCAGACGCTGCACGTCGACGAGCCGACCCCGGACGTCGACTGGTCCAGCGGGAACGTACGCCTGCTGACCGAGCAGACCGCTTGGCCCGACCACGCCGGTCCCCGGCGCGCGGCCGTCTCCTCGTTCGGGATGAGCGGCACCAACGTGCACACCATCATCGAGCAGGCGGCGGAGACCGGGCCCGCCGAGGACGAGCAGGTCCCTGAAACACAGGACGCCACCACCGCCCTGCCCGTGGACGTGTTCCCGTGGGCGCTGTCCGCGAAGACCGCGCGGTCCCTGCGCGAGCAGGCACGCCGGCTGCTGAACCACCTCGACCGCACAGAGGGGCTCTCCCTTCCCGACGTCGGCCGCGCTCTCGTCACCACGCGGACGCAGTTGGAGCAGCGGGCCGTGGTCGTCGGCCGTGACCGGCACGAGCTGCGGGCCGGGCTCGCGGCGCTCGCCGACGGCAAACCCGCGGACACCGTGGTCCAGGGCACCGCCGTAGCCTCCGGCAGGGTCGCCTTCGTCTTCCCCGGTCACGGCTCGCAGTGGACGGAGATGGCCCGCGAACTGCTGGACACTTCCCCGGTCTTCGCCGAGCAGGCGAAGGCCTGCGCCGAGGCGTTCGCCCCCTACGTCGGCTGGCCGCTGCTCGAGGTCCTGCGCGCCGAGCCGGGCTCACCGAGCATGGCCGAGGTGGACGTCGCCCAACCCGCGCTGTTCACGATGATGGTGTCACTGGCCGCCCTGTGGCGCTCCTACGGTGTGACGCCTGCCGCCGTCGTCGGCCACTCGCAGGGCGAGGTCGCCGCCGCGTACGTCGCGGGCGCGCTGACGCTGGACGACGCGGCCCGGATCGTGGCCCTGCGCAGCCGCTCGCTGACCAGGCTCATAGGCAAGGGCGCGATGCTCGCGGTCGCCATGCCCACCGACCGGGCCCGCGCGAGGCTGGAGAAGTACGGGGACCGGCTGTCGGTTGCCGCCGTAAACGGGCCCGCCGCCCTGACCGTCTCCGGAGAGCCCGATGCGGTCGACGAACTCCTGGCGGAACTCGAAGACGAGGGCGTGCGCGTGCGCAAGGTCCGCGGCGCCACCGGCGCCGGGCACTCCGCCCAGGTCGAGAGCCTGCGCCCCGAACTGCTTGAGCTGCTGGCCCCGGTCGCGCCGGGCGCGGCGGACGTCCCCTTCTACTCCACGGTGACCGGCACGGTGCTGGACACCACCGGCCTGGACGCCGAGTACTGGTACCGCAACGCGCGGCACACGGTGGAGTTCGAGCGGACCGTACGGACGCTGCTGGCGGACGGGCACGGGGTGTTCGTCGAGTGCAGCCCGCACCCGCTGCTGGCCGACGCGGTGCAGGAGATCGCGGAGGAGGCCGGTGCCGACGCCGTTACCGGCGCCTCGCTGCGCAGAGGCCAGGGCGGCATGGACCGCTTCCTGCGCTCCGTGTCCGAACTGCATGTGAGCGGCGTACACGTGGACTTGACGGTCCCCTTCGCCGGGCGTCCGGTACGGCGCGTGGATCTGCCGACGTACGCGTTCCAGCGGCAGCGGTACTGGCTGGAGAACGCAGACCCGGTGCCTGCGGGTGCCGATCCGGTCGAGGCCGGGTTCTGGGAGCTGGTGGAGAACACGGACCTGTCCGGGCTCGCCGATGAACTCGGGGCGGACGACGCCGCCCTCATCGGCCCGGCGCTGCCGGTGCTGTCCGCGTGGCGTCGGCGCAGCCGCGAGAAGTCCACGGTGGACGGCTGGCGCTACCGCGTCTCCTTCCGGCGGCTGACCGACCGCCCGGCCCCCGGCCTGGACGGCCTGTGGCTCGCCGTCCTCCCCGCTGGTCTGGCGGACGAGCAGTGGGCGCCCTGCGTCGTCGGCGTGCTCGGCGCCCACGGCGCCAAGGTGCGGGTCGTCGAACTGCCCGTCGACTGCGACCGCGCGCAGGCCGCGAACCGGCTCGCCGAGGAACTCGGCGGCGAACAGCCCGCCGGTGTCCTCTCGATGCTCGGCCTCGTCCCCGGCTGCCACCCGGCCCACCCGACGCTGTCCGCGAGCCTCGCCACGACCGTCACCCTGTTGCAGGCGCTGGGCGACGTGGACGTCCAGGCACCGCTGTGGTGTGCGACCCGCGGAGCCGTGTCCACCGGAGCCACCGACCCGCTGCGCGACGCCGGCCAGGCACAGCTCTGGGGCCTGGGCATCGTCGCCGCACTGGAACTGCCCCGGCGCTGGGGCGGTCTCGTCGACCTGCCCGAGGAGCTGGACGAGCACGCCGTGCGGCGCCTGGCCGGAGTGCTGGCCCAGCACGACGAGGATCAGCTCGCCATACGTGCCGACGGCGTGTACGGCCGGCGCATGGTCCGGGCGCGGCCCGCCGACGTGGAGCCCGCGACACCGTGGCAGCCTCGCGGCACCGTCCTGGTCACCGGCGGAACCGGCGGCGTGGGCCGGCACCTCGCCCGTTGGCTGGCCGGCGCGGGCGCGCAGCACTTGGTGCTCACCAGCAGGAGCGGGCCCGACGCCCCCGGTGCGCAAGAACTGCAGGCGGAGCTGATCGCCCTGGGCGCCGAAGTGACCATCGCCGCCTGCGACGTGGCCGACCGCGATGCGGTCGCGCGGCTGCTCGCCGGCATCGAGTCCCGGCACCCGCTCACCGCGGTGCTGCACGCCGCCGGCACGGCACGGTCGTCCATGCTGGCCGACGCCGGTCTGGACGAGTTCGCCGAAGCCGCGGCCTCCAAGGTCACCGGCGCCATCCACCTCGACGAGTTGCTCGACGGCCGTGAGCTGGACGCGTTCGTCCTCTTCGCCTCCGGTGCCGGCGTCTGGGGCAGCGGTGGGCAGGCCTCCTACGCCTCCGCCAACGCCTTCCTCGACGCCCTGGCACTGCGGCGGCGGGCCCGCGGCCTGACCGCGACCTCGGTCGCCTGGGGCGGCTGGGCGGGCGGCGGCATGGTCGACGACGCGGTCCAGGAGCGCGCTGAGAGGCGGGGCCTGGGCGTCATGGCCCCCGAGCTCGCGATCTCCGCCCTGCGCCAGGCCGTCGAGCACGACGAGGCGGCCCTCACCGTCGCCCCGATCGACTGGGAGAGGTTCCTGCCCGCCTTCACCGTGGGACGGCCCAGCCCGCTGCTGGCTGACCTGCCTGACGTACAGCGGCTCCTGGAGGCAGAGCAGGCCGCCGGAGAGGAGACCGGCGCCGGAGCGGCGCTGGCGACCGAACTCGTCGGACTCGCCCCGGCCGAGCAGGAGGAGCGGCTGCTGGAGCACATCCGCTCCCAGAGCGCTGTGGTCCTCGGTCACGCGTCGGCCGAGGAAGTGCTGCCCACCGCGCACTTCCTGGAGCTCGGCTTCGACTCGCTCACCGCGATCGACCTGCGCCGGCGCCTGTCGGCGGCGACCGGTCTCCGCCTGCCCGCCGGACTGGCGTTCGACCATCCCACGCCCGCCAGGCTCGCCAAGCACCTGTTGACGCGGCTCCAGGGTGCCGGCCGCGGCGCGGCGGAGGAGCGGCCCACCGACATGCTGGTGCAGCTCTACCGGCACGCGAGCGAGAACGGGTCGGCCGCCGAGGCCATGGGGATGCTGATGGAGGCGGCCCGCTTCCGGCCTTCGTTCGAGCGGCCCGAGGAACTGGCCCAGCGGCCCGCCCCGGTACGGTTGTCGCAGGGCGACCGTCCCCTCGCGCTGATGTGCTTCTCGCCGTACGTCGTACCGGCTGGGGCGCACCAGTACGCGCGGTTCGCCACACCCTTCCGCGACCGGCTGGACATGTGGGCGCTGGTCCACCCCGGCTACGAGAAGGGCGAGCCGGTCCCGTCCGATCTGGACGTCGTGCTCCGTCTGCACGCGCAGACCGTACGGGAGTGCGCCGGCGGAAAGCCGGTCGTCCTGCTCGGCTACTCCTCGGGCGGCTGGATCGCGCACGGCGTGGCGGCACACCTGGAGGCCATGGGCGAGCAGCCGGCGGCCGTGGTGATGGTCGACAGCTTCAGCCGAGAGGTCCCCTTCGACCACCAGGTGCTCAACGCGATGGCCCAGGCGCAGTCGCAGCGCCTGGACTTCATGAGGTCCGGCGGCGAACAGCTCACCGCGATGGGCCGCTATATGCGCCTGTTCGACGACTGGGCCGCGCCGGAGATCGCCGCGCCGACCCTGCTCGTACGGGCGAGCGAGCCCATGCTGGCCGACGTCGCGGACGGCGACGGGCGCGCGGCACCGCCCGAACACGTGGACACGATCGTCGAAGTGACCGGAAACCACTACTCGATGTTGGAGGACCACGCCGGCACCACCGCGGCGGCGGTGGATTCCTGGCTGGCGGACGTCGTCACCGATTCCTCCGGCCCCGCCGCACCTCCGGACGCAACGACCGCATGACCGGCCCGCGACCGCCGCGAGCACCTCAGACCGGACAGAGCAGAAGTGGGAGAGAAATCATGACAAAGGCTCTCTACGAGATCGGCGAAACCCCGCCGCTCGGTGAGGTCCCGCGGCAGATGTACGCCTCGGTGATCCGCCAGAACCGCTTCGGAGAGCCGAAGCAGGCGTTCCGCACCGAGGTCGTCGACACCCCCGCGGTGGGCCGGGGCCAGGTACTGGTCTACGTGATGGCCGCCGGCATCAACTACAACAACGTGTGGTCCTCGCTGGGCAAGCCGGTCGATGTCATCGGGATGCGGCAGCGCCAGGGCCGGCCCGAAGACTTCCACATCGGAGGATCGGAGGCCTCCGGCGTGGTGTGGGCCGTCGGCGAAGGCGTCCGCAATGTCAAGGTGGGTGACCACGTGCTGCTCACCAGCGGCCAGTGGGACGAGACTGCCGAGGACATCCGGATGGGCACGGCCCCTCAGGTCTCGGAGAGCTTCAAGGCCTGGGGTTATGAGACCAACTACGGCTCCTTCGCGCAGTTCTGCCGCGTCGACGAGTACCAGTGCCACCCCAAGCCCGCCCATCTGTCGTGGGAGGAGTCGGCGGCCTTCCTGCTCACCGGGCCCACCGCCTACCGGCAGCTGTTCGGCTGGCAGGGCAACACGGTCCGCCCCGGCGACCCCGTCCTGATCTGGGGCGGTGCGGGCGGCCTCGGCTCGATGGCCATCCAGCTCGTCAGGCTGGCCGGCGGCATCCCGATCGCCGTGGTCTCCAGCG
Organism: uncultured Streptantibioticus sp.; assembly: GCA_964398515.1. Classification (GTDB taxonomy): domain Bacteria; phylum Actinomycetota; class Actinomycetes; order Streptomycetales; family Streptomycetaceae; genus CAYNNX01. The sequence goes on from CAYNNX010000115.1 coordinate 7,948, forward strand.
AGGACCGCTCCGAGTACTGCCGCCGCCTCGGGGCGGAGGGCACCATCAACCGCCGCGACTTCGATCATTGGGGCCGGCTGCCCGATGTCGGGGACGCCGAGGCGTCGGCGCGGTTCCTGCGCGGCGCTCGCGGAATCGGCAAGAAGATCTGGGAGATCCTCGGTGAGCGCAAGTCCCCGCGGATCGTGCTGGAGCACAGCGGCCAGGACACCCTGCCGACCTCGATGTACCTGTGCGACAACGGCGGCATGGTGGTGATCTGCGGTGGCACCTCCGGCTACAACGGAGACGTCGACTTGCGCCACCTGTGGATGCGCTCCAAGCGCCTCCAGGGCTCGCACTACGCCGATGTTCGCGAGTGCCGCGAGGTCATCAACCTCGTCGGCGCCGGCATGCTCGACCCCTGCCTGTCCGCCTGCGACGGCTTCCAGGACATCGGGCGCATGCACCAGATGATGCACGACAACGTGCACCCTTCCGGGAACATGGCCGTCCTCGTGAACGCGCCGCGGCGCGGCGAGACCGCGCTCGAACTCGCCGCCGCCTGACCGTTCCCGTCGAACGAACCCTCCCCCTCCCACAAGCGCAAGGAGAGTCATGTCCGAGCCCACCGCCGGCGCGCCCGCCGTCCCCAAGGCCCGCAGCTGCCCGTTTCTGCCGCCGGACGGCATCGCCGACATCCGGGCGGCCGCCCCGGTGACCCGGGCCACCTTCACCAGCGGCCACGAGGCGTGGCTGGTGACCGGCTACGAGGAGGTGCGCGCCCTGCTGCGCGACCCCTCGTTCAGCGTCCAGGTGCCCCACGCGCTGCACACCCAGGACGGCGTCGTCACCCAGAAACCCGGCCGCGGCAGCCTGCTGTGGCAGGACGAGCCGGAGCACTCCGTGGACCGCAAGCTGCTCGCCAAGGAGTTCACCGTCCGGCGCATGCAGGCGCTCCGGCCCAACATCCAGCGCATCGTCGACGAGCACCTCGATGCCCTCGAGGCGCGGGGCGGGCCGGTCGACCTGGTGAAGACCTTCGCCAACCCGGTGCCTTCCATGGTCATTTCCGACCTGTTCGGCGTCCCGGTCGAGCGCCGGGCGGAGTTCCAGGAAATCGCCGAGGCGATGATGCGGGTCGACCAGGACGCCGCCGCCACCGAGGCCGCCGGCATGCGCCTGGGCGGGCTGCTCTACCAGCTCGTCCAGGAGCGCCGGGCCAACCCCGGGGACGACCTGATCTCGGCGCTGATCACCACCGAGGACCCTGATGGCGTCGTCGACGACATGTTCCTCATGAACGCGGCCGGCACCCTGCTGATAGCGGCCCACGACACCACGGCCTGCATGATCGGCCTCGGTGCGGCGCTGCTCCTCGACCGCCCCGACCAGCTGGCCCTGCTTCGCGAGGACCCATCGCTGGTCGGCAACGCGGTCGAGGAGCTGCTGCGCTACCTCACCATCGGCCAGTTCGGCGGCGAGCGCGTCGCCACCCGGGACGTGGAGCTCGGTGGCGTGCGCATCGCCAAGGGCGAGCAGGTCGTCGCGCACGTCCTCGCCGCCGACTTCGACCCGGCCTTCGTGGAGGAGCCGGAGCGCTTCGACATCACCCGCCGCCCCGCCCCGCATCTGGCCTTCGGCTTCGGCGCACACCAGTGCATAGGCCAGCAACTCGCCCGAATCGAGCTGCAGATCGCCTTCGAGACCCTGTTCCGCCGCTTCCCGACCCTGCGCCTGGCCAAGCCCGTCGAGGAACTCCCCTTCCGCCACGACATGGTCTTCTACGGCGTGCACGAGCTGCCCGTCACCTGGTGACCTCCGCACCACGGCCCAATCCCACAGGAGATCGGCGCCCGCGGACCGCGTGCGCTGATCACGCCTTCCGTCGCCGCGTCGCGCCGGGGGCGGCCAAGGCCGCCGTGAGCGCCAGGGATTGTCCTGCCTCGGGCGCACAGCCGCCGGACACGGAGATTCCGCCTGTCGGTCTTCGTGCCGCCGCGACTCTCCCGCCGCTGCCGCGGCCCTCGCGCTGACTGCCCCCGCTGCGCCCGGCGTCCGGTCGGTGACCGAGTACTCCGACGCCCGCCGGTCGACCACGAACGACCGGATGCCGACAGTACTGCGCAAGGGCCCTGCTGACGGGCCGAAATCTGTTTCCCGTAGCCATTCACGTATCGATGAACGACCGTACTGCCGATAGTTCGAAAGGCACGACATGACCGAGACCGAAATCCGCCTCACCGGGTCGTCGGCCCCGTCCTTTCCCCAGGACAGGACCTGCCCGTACCAGCCGCCGAAGGCCTACGCGAAATGGCGGGGCGAAAGCCCGCTGACGCAGGTCACGCTGTTCGACGGCCGACCGGCGTGGCTGATCACCGGGCATGCCGAGGGACGGGCGCTGCTCGTCGATCCCCGGCTGTCCTCCGACTGGGGGCACCCGGTCTCTCCCGTCGTCGTCCAGCGCACCGAGCACCGCGGCGGACTCGCGCTCCCCCTGATCGGCGTCGACGACCCCCTGAACGCCCGGCAGCGGCGCATGCTGAGCCTCTGGTGAGGGCCCGGGCGGAGGGAACGGAAGGAAGGGAGGCGGGCCACGCCATGCGCATCACCATCGACCGCGACCGGTGCATCGGCTCCGGCCAGTGCGTCATGACCGCACCCGGCGTCTTCACGCAGGACGACGACGCGGTGGTCGCCCTGGTCCCGGGACATGAGGACGGGGCGGGGGACCCGCGCGTGCACGACGTCCCTATGGCCTGTCCGGTACAGGCGGTCGCGATCTTCGAGGACTGAGCGGCATCGGCCGTGAGGCGTGGGGCCCGCAGCCGTGTTGGCGGTGGCTCTCCGGGAGCCGGGCGGCCAGGGCCACCGCTTGCTGGAATCCCGCAGCGGCGCATCACGGGCTATGGAACTGGATGAGTCAACTGACGAGGCGGAGCACGGGTCTACCATGCGCATCGGCCGGAGCCGGGCCCCGTCCCGTCCTGGGCCCGGCCCGCGAGCGCCTCGTCGGCACCGTGGCCCAGCAGTTCGTGGAGCAGCGGGGTCGCGGGCAGCGCCGGGTGGAGGTACACGCGCTCGCGGCGTTGTTCGACGGCGGCCAGCAGCATCCGGAAGGTGGTCCTCGCCTCCTCGATCCGCCCGACGTGATGTTGCGCCTGGCCCAGCAGGCCCAGGTGGAGCGGGTGGCGTAAGTACGTCCTGGACTGGCCTAATTCGGCCAGCGAGGTGTGCATGAGGGCGAGGCCGTCGTCGTGATCTCCTGCGTGCGCCAGGCCCCACCCCTTGACGACGCCCAGCATTGCCTTCCAGTAGAGAAGTCCATGTTTGCCCGCAACGCGGACGCCCTCGTCGCTCGAGGCGAGTGCGGTGCGGGTGTCACCCTCCCAAGCCGCCACGACCCCGTCCACGTACAGCGCGAACGAGCGGTCGGACGGCCTGCTTTCGTACTCGGTGAGGCTCAACAGCTCACGTCGGCGCGCGCTGGCGGTCTTCCGGTGTCCAAGGAGCCAGTGGGTGAAGGTGTCGTAGGAGCGGCAGGAGACGCGTGGGTCGTGCTGGAAGGTACGCGCCAGCGCATGACCCTCGTTGGCGAAACGATCCGCCATGCCGACGCCGCGCTCCAATTCGGCGAGCGCCTGCGGCAGCGCTCCGCGCACATGCAGCACGATGCCTTCGCCGTACGCCGCGCCGAGCGCCGCCACGGGCTCCCGGGTCTGCCGCGAGATGTCCCTCAGCAGGCCGGACAACTGCCGCGAGGCGTCGTAGCGGCCGGTGACCAGGTATGCCGCGCACAGCGCCCAGAGCACCGACGGGTCCTCGGGGGCATGAGTGACTGTGCTGAGGGCGCGACCGCGCGTCAGTGCCGACTGGGCCTCGGGGTGTCCGTAGCCGCGAGTGGTGGCGAGTACCTGGCCAAGTTGGATGTGCAGCTTCTGTTCCAACCTCACCGTGGCGGAGTCGTCCGGCGGTAGGAAGCCGACCAGGTGCACCGCGCGGCGCAGCCAGATCTCCACCTGCTCGTACGCCATGGACTGCTCGGCGTGTTCCGCGGCGAGCAGCAGTCGAGGCAGCACCTCGGCGGCGGGCAGTGCACTCTTGGCGTGCCAGCTGTGATGTGCCACCCGCTCGATCTCCTCGTCCCCCACTTGCCCGCGCCTGCGTGCGCACAGCGCGTCGGCGACCCTGGCGTGCAGGCGATGGCGGTCCTCACGGGGGAGCTCGTCGACGAGCGTCTCCTGGACCAGGGCGTGAGCGAAGTGCAGCCTCCCCGGATGGTGCGGGTCCTCCCCGAGCAGGCTGGCACGGATGGCCGACTCAAGACCCGCCATGACCGGTTCGTCGCGCGTGGCGGTCCGGTGCAACAGGTCGGTGTCCACCTCGGCGCCGATGACGGCGCACAGTCGAAGCACCCGCAGGACCGGCTCGGGTAGCGCGGCGAACCGCTGGTGCAGCGCCTCCCGTACGCCGGTGGGAATGTGAGCCAGGAGCGCGTCAACCGCATCCGGGCGACGGAGTTTACGCGCATCGCCCACGAGGGAGAGAAGCTGCATCACAAAGTACGGGTTGCCTTCGCTGCGCCGGTGCAGCACCTCGACAACCTTCGGGTCTACCCCAGACCCTGCATGTGCCTCGACGAGGGCGCCGACGGCCTGCGGGGAGAGCCCGCAGAGCCGCAGCGTCTCGGTCCTGGGGCCGCGTAGCACGTCGGAGACCATCCGGCGCAGCGTTGCGTCCGACTCGGCCTCGAACTCCCGGGCCGTGAGCACGATGCCGAGCGGATGGCCCTGGCAGCGGGTGCTCAGTAGCCTGAGCAGGTCAAGGGAGGCGGTGTCCGCCCATTGCAGATCTTCGAGAAGCAGCACGAGCGGGTGTTGCCCGGCGAGGGCGAGTAACACCTCGCAGACCGCGTCGTGGGCGAGGAAGCGGGCTTGGCACCAGTCGGAGGGGCCTTCGGTCCGGGCCGCCGACCGCTCGGGCATCAGTGGGGCGAGCAGGGCGCCGAACGGTTCCGTCGCCTCGCGAAAAGCATCCGGCCGGGTGGCGGAGAGCCGCCGCAGGATCTGGGTCCACAGCCAGTAGGCGGGGACGCCTTCGCCGGGGAAGCAGTGGCTCCAGACCACCTCCAACCCGGGGCCCTTCTCATGCGCGTCCACGCTCTCCAGACGTGCCGCCAGTTCAAGCAGCAGGCGGGTCTTTCCGACGCCTGGGGGACCGAGGACGCCGGCCACATGGCCGTGGCCCACGACCGTGCTCGCGGCGGCGGTCGTCAGGCGGTCGAGCTCCTGGCTGCGGCCGGTGAACGGCGAAGGGGCAGCCGTCCACCCCGACCCGAACTCCGGGAATTCGCCGGCCCCCGGGGCGGCTGCCGGCTCGTGTTCCGGCTCGGGTACAGGCCGCCACCGGGCTGTCCGAGCTTGCGTGCCGGGGGCATCCGCCCGCGCGCCCGGCGGCACATCGGTTCGCGCCTCCGGGCGCGCGCCGGTCCCCGTGATCCCCTCGCGTTCGACGGCCGCACCGGAGTCGTCTGTCCCGTTGGCTTCGTCGGTTGCCACCGTCCGGCCGTGCCCCCGGGTCGTGACGGCCGTCCTAACGTCCCTAGAGCCCTCGCAGTTCTGTACTCCGTCGTCACCTGTATCGTTCCTCACGAGCGGAACATGTGACGCCCCGGCGGACTCAAGTGGTGCCGGAGACAGCTTCTTGGAGGGGGCGCTCGCTCCCGGCTCCTGGCGCAGGATCGCGTTTCTCACACGGCGTAGTTCGGCTGCGGTGTCCACACCGAACTCCTCGACCAGATGACTACGCGTCCGCTCGTACACCTCGAGCGCCTCGGCCTGCCGCCCGAGCCGGGACAGTGCCGTCATGAGGTGGCCGACCAGCCGCTCCCGCGTGGGATGACGGCGCGCCTCCCCGTCCAGATCGGCGGCGACCTCTTCGGCCGCGCCGAGAGCCAGCCGCGCCTCCGCGCAGGACTCCACGGCGGTGAGCCGGATCTGTTGGAGTCGGGCGCACTCGTCGCTGAGCGGCGGATGGCTGTCGAACTCCGCGTAGGGCGAGCCGCGCCACAGCCCCAAGGCCTCGGTGAGCCGGGCATGCGCGGTGCGCGGATCGCGCTGCTCCAGCAGCCGCCGTCCGTCGGTGACCAGACGCTCGAAGCGGCAGGCATCGACCTGTTCGGGATCGAGATCGAGGACGTAACCGGGCGTCCGATGGCGCAGCACCGAAAGTTGGCCCGTTCCCGCCGCGGTATGCAGGGCCCGGCGCAGATGAGAGACATGGCTTTGGAGTGTGGCGACGGCGTGACGGGGTGCTCCGTCACCCCACAGTTCCTCGACGAGCAGTTCGGTGGGCACCACGCGGCCAAGGCGGATGAGCAGCAGGGCGAGCAGTGTTCGCCGGCGTGGCGGCCCGAGCGGCAGGTCATGCCCGTTGCGTCGCGCCGACATGGGCCCCAGAACACTCAGTAAGAGCTCAGCCTGGCCGGTCGTCGTGGGTGACACGTTTGCAGTCGGAGGTGCGGGCATGACGGTCCCCAGCGTTCTCGCGGATACGGCTGACTGACGGACGGTTTCGAGCTGGCTGGTCTCACACCGTCCTCTGCGGATCCTGGCATAGAGAGACCGCCTTCCAAGCCGGAGACCCATCGATTGGCAAGAAAGCAGCAGGTATTCGGCAAGGATGTCGACAGGTGGACCGGAAACGTTGGCGGGCGACGGCAAGGGGCCGCCAGTGGCTCGACCAGGACCCCGCAAGGCCGGTGACGCACGATGTCCAGCACCTGGAGATACTGCTGGCCCCAGGGCCGATGACGCCCCTGCTGACGGCCTTCACGGCCGCTCACCAGCCTCCGAATTGTTTCGCCCTCATGAAGTTTTCTGACAGGGAGCCCTCTCTTGCTGAGTCCAGCACCTGCAGCTCCGGGCCTGTGCATGGCGAGCCTCGATAGAACCTTGACCATCCAGCAGGCGAACCTGGAGTTCTTCCGTCAGTTCAACGGCTCGTCCGAGGACATATGCGGCCGCAATTTCCGTGAAGTGGTGCACCCGAGTATGCAGCAGCCGCTGGTGCGCCAATTCTCCAATTTACTGGAAGGGAAGCACCAGCGATTCGTCACGCCCGTCATTGCCGTGGGGCCTGGCGAGGAGTCCGCCTTCACCGTTCCCCTCACCGCGGTCGCGGTGCGCGGTGGCCTGCCCGACACGACCGCGATCCTGGTCATGATGCCCACGGCCGGGGACGCCGAGGGGACACGCGTGGTGACCAAACGCAAGAAGATCCTCTCCGCGATGGACGCGCGCATCCTCGAAGGCATCGCCGCCGGCGTCTCCACCGTCCCGTTGGCAGCAAGCCTCTACCTCAGCCGGCAGGGCGTCGAGTATCACGTGACCTGCCTGCTGCGGAAGTTGAAGGTGCCCAACCGCGCCGCGCTGGTCTCCCGCGCCTACTCCATGGGCGTGCTCAAGGTCGGCACCTGGCCGCCCGAGGTCGTGGACGACTTCGTGAAGTGAGCGGGCACGCGGCCCGCGCCGGGCGCCCGCTCGCGCCGGTGGCTGTGGCAGCGTCCACCCGGGCCGAACGCAGGGTGGCCGGACTCGCCGCTCACGGAGTGCCCAGCAAGCACATGGCGGAACGACTCGAGTGAGTTCGCGCGCCGTGGAGCAGCACCTCACCAGCGCCTACCGCAGGCTCCGGGTCGCCGGACGGTCCGAACCGGCCGGCGTCCTGCCCTGGTGCTGCCCGGCCCGGCGGACGCCTGAAGGCGCGCGTGAGCGCTGCCCGCGCCCGGGAGCGGGCCGTACCGTAACGCCCTCTTCCGTACCCGGGGTAACCGAGCCTCCGGTGCCCGGCCTCCACAGGGTCAGCCCGCCCGATCCGGGATTCGTCGACGGCCTTTGCGCGGTCTCCACACGGTCCGTTCCGCCCCAGGCCGCGCCGCTCCGGCCGGCCTTCCGATTCCTCTTTCCTCTCCCCGAAGTTCAGGAGCACAGCGTGATTGCACACCAGCCTCTGTCGCGCCGCCGCATGCTCGGCGTGGCGGCCCTGGGCGCCGCCGCACTCGCGGGGCAGACCACGATCACTGCAGCCCCCCGGGCGGCCGCTGCCACCGCAACCGGTGGTTCCGGCGGTACGTTCGTCCCCGCCGTCGTGGTCGGTACCGGTTACGGCGCGGCCGTCTCCGCCCTGCGTCTCGGCGAGGCAGGGGTCCCCACCCTGATGCTGGAGATGGGCCGGCTGTGGAACCAGCCAGGTCCGGACAGCAACGTCTTCTGCGGGATGCTCAAGCCCGACAAGCGCTCCACCTGGTTCAAGACGCGCACCGAGGCCCCGCTGGGCTCCTTCCTGTGGCTCGACCTCGCCAACCGGGACATCGAGCTTTACGCGGGTGTACTGGACCGGGTCAACTTCGACCAGATGTCCGTGTACGTGGGACGCGGCGTCGGTGGCGGTTCGCTCGTCAACGGCGGCATGGCGGTCACGCCCCGGCGCTCGTACTTCGAGGAGGTGCTGCCCCAGGTCGATGCCGACGAGATGTACACCAAGTACTTCCCGCGCGCGAACTCCGCTCTCCGGGTCAACAACATTGACAAGAGCTGGTTCGAGCAGACCGAGTGGTATACGTTCGCGCGTGTCTCGCGCCAGCAGGCCTCGAATGCGGGCCTGAGCACCACCTTCGTGCCCAACGTCTACGACTGGGACTACATGCGCCGTGAGGCGGACGGCGCGGTGCCCAAGTCCGCGCTGGCCGCCGAGGTCATCTACGGCAACAACCACGGCAAGGTCTCACTCGACAAGAGCTACCTGGCGGCCGCCGTGGGCACCGGCAAGGTCACCATCGAGACCTTGCACCAGGTCAGGACGATCCGTCAGCAAAACGACGGCACATACCTGCTGACCGTCGAGCAGAGGGACACCGACGGCAAGCTGCTCGCGACCAAGGAGGTCTCCTGCCGCCACCTCTTCCTCGGCGCCGGCAGCCTCGGCTCGACCGAACTGCTGCTGCGTGCCCGGGAGACCGGCACTCTCCCGAACCTCAGCTCTGAGGTCGGCGGAGGCTGGGGCCCCAACGGCAACATCATGACCGCCCGCGCCAACCACATGTGGAACCCCACGGGCCCCAAGCAGTCGTCGATCCCCGCCCTCGGCATCGACGACTGGGACAACCCGGACACCCCCGTCTTCGCCGAGATCGCCCCCTTGCCGGCGGGTGTCGAGACCTGGGTCAGCCTCTACCTGGCCATCACCAAGAACCCGGAGCGCGGCACCTTCGTCTACGACGCCGCCAAGGACCGGGCGGACCTGCGCTGGACCCGGGACCAGAACGCGCCCGCGATCGCAGCCGCGAAGTCGCTGTTCGACCGCATCAACAAGGTCAACGCCACCATCTACCGGTACGACCTCTTCGGCAAGCAGATCAAGGCATTCGCCGACGACTTCTGCTACCACCCGCTCGGCGGCTGCGTCCTCGGCAAGGCCACCGACAACTACGGCCGCGTCGCCGGATACAAGAACCTCTACGTTACCGACGGCTCGCTCATCCCCGGCAGCATCGGCGTCAACCCGTTCGTGACCATCACGGCGCTGGCGGAGCGGAACGTCGAGCGCATCATCAAGGAGGATGTCGCGGATTCCTGACGAGCGGTGGGTGCGGCCCGCTCGCACCCCGCCCCTCCTCCTCCCGGCGAACGCCCCGCCACGGTGGGCGGTCGAACTGAAACCGAAAAGGAACGATTCCGTGAACTCCCCGCTCACCGAGGACAACGGCCTCTGGATCCGCAGGTTCCACCCGCGCCCCGACAGCCGAGTCCGGCTGGTCTGCCTGCCCCACGCGGGCGGCTCCGCCAGCTTCTACTTCCCCGTGTCCCGGTCCATGCCCGACAGCGTCGATGTGCTGTGCGTGCAGTACCCCGGCCGCCAGGACCGCCGCACCGAACCGCTCCTGGACTCCGTACCGGCGCTCGCCGACAAGGTCTACGAGGCCCTCCTGCCCTGGACCGACCGGCCCATCGCCCTGTTCGGCCACAGCATGGGCGCCTCCCTCGCCTACGAGATCGCCCGACGGCTGGAGCAGGAGCGGGGCATCATGCCCGCCACCCTCATCGCCTCCGGCCGCCGTGCCCCGTCCACGCACCGCGACGAGACCGTCCACCTGCGCGACGACGACGGCCTCGTCGCCGAGATGCGCGGCCTCAGCGGCACCAACCCCCAGCTGCTGGGCGACGAAGAAGTCCTGCGCATGATCCTCCCGGCCATCCGGGCGGACTACCACGCGGCCGAAACCTACACCTGGGAACCCGGGCCGCCCCTGCGCTGCCCCGTGACCTGCCTCGTCGGCGACGACGACCCGAAGGTCACCGTGGAGGAGGCCGCCGCCTGGTCCCGGCACACCGACGGCCCTTTCACGCTGAAGGTGTTCCCCGGCGGCCACTTCTTCCTGGCCCAGCACCAGACGGAAATCGTCCGTCTCATGGCCACCCAGCTGGAGGTGCCCGACCGGGCATGAGGACCGGCCTGCGTCGCACCGTGAGGCCTCGCACAGCGCGGCGATCCGGCCGCAGCATGTCGCCATGGCCTGCTGGCAGCAGGTCGTCCTGCAGAGCCCCGACGAGACCCTCGTCGGCCCCGCCGCTTGGACGGGGTTCATGTTCTCGGGAGCGTGAGCCCGCTGCGTACTACGGCAAACCGGCCAGGTCGCGCCGCTCCCATCGTGATCAAACCCAGGACTTGTCCGGGCGATCTCTGTGGGGCGGTCATCAACCGCGCAGCCGCCGGGACGGCCGAAAGGCCGCCCGCCTGGACGAGTGCGGGCGGATGCAGGGCACTCTGCCGCTGGGGCAAGGGCCGTCCGGGGGTGAGCCGCGTCGCATCGAGCGGGCGAGGCTTGCTATGCAACGAGTTGCATAGAAGGATCGGCGTCATGGCGCTCGAACACGCGATTTTGGTGTCGCTTCTGGAGAAGCCGGGATCCGGCTATGAGCTGGCCCGGCGTTTCGAGCGGTCCATCGGCTACTTCTGGACCGCGACCCACCAACAGATCTACCGCGTGCTCAAGCGCATGGAAAACGACGGTTGGGTCGACGTC
>CAYNNX010000116.1:0-18845 GCA_964398515.1 uncultured Streptantibioticus sp.
GGGTGACGCAGAACGGCTATTGGGAGGACCCGTCGATCATCGACCCCAAGGTGTGGTCCCAGGTCCAGTTCGAGCTGCAGCTGCGTCGCCAGAAGCGTGGCATCCCAGCAGGGATGAAGCGGTCCCCCGTCGCAGTCAAGTACGAACTGTCCGGTGTGCTCAAGCGCGGCAGGTGCGGACGGGGGCTCGTCGGAGACCCGGCCCGCAAGACCCAGGCCCGTTCCTACCGCTGTCCACCCCCGGTACGCGGAGGATGCGGGGGGACCTCGATCGCGGCAGAACAGGCCGAAAAGGCCATAGATCGAGGCATGACCGCGTTCCTGATCAGCATGATGAGAACTCGCCGCCGGACTCCTCGGGGACACCCTCCCCGTCACCATCGCCCAGATCCAGATCCGCGTACCCGAGTCGGAGTTCCCCGACGTGCAGCCGGAGAAAACAATGCACGTGGACGGGGTCTCGTGCCCCCACCTCGATCCACGAGAACTACGCACCTTCTCGCTCCTCGTCGGGGTTGTCCTCTCCGACGTGAGCAGCGCGCACGACGGCGCACTGCACTATCAGCCGGGCGGTCACCACCCCATGGCGGAGTGGTTCAGGACTCAGTGGTCGCTCGGTATGACGGAGCAGGTGCCCCGGGAGGTCGACCAGGCGCGCGGTGTCCCCCTGCTCGGTGCCCCCGGCGACGTCCTGTTCATGCACCACCTGGTCCCGCACTCGGTTGGACGGAACCTCACCCCGTTCCCCAGGGTGATGGCCTACTTCCGCGTCTCCCACCCGGACCGCCCGCGCCGCCGCCTCGAAGCCCTGCGCGACCCGTGGCTCGACTATCCGTCTCTCACCGCGACCTCCAAGCCCTCAGCCGACAAGGAGTAGCCCATGCGTGTCATCGGCCCCGAAGACCTCGAAGCTGCCGCACAGGCGACCGAGGGCGGAAGGCTCGTCGTCGTCCCCACCCGACGCTGGTACATGGTCTGCGCCGACGGGAGCAACGCGCAGGCATGCGACGAGATCATCACGGGCAAGCGCCGCCCGAGCGGCAAGCCCCTCGCCTACGTAGCCACCTCCATGGCCTCCTGCGAGGAACGTTTCATCCTCAGCCCGCAGGCCAAGCGCCTCGCGGCAGCCTTCTGGCCCGGCGACCTGGCACTGCTGCTGCCGTGGAAGAACGCGGAAGACGCCGCCCAGCACGTGGCGGTCGGATCACCCGCCCTGGTCACCATCGCCCCGGGCATCCTCGGAGACCTCGCGTCGGCTATGAAAGTTCCTCTCGCGGCCACCACAGCGAACATCTCCGGGGACGCCGGCCCGAACGACCCCGGGCCGACCATCACCATCGACCAGGTCCATGCCTTCCTGGCCGCCTCCGGACTGGAACCGGAGGTCATCGTCGACGGCGGAGTTTGTCCGGCGGCAAACCACATGACCATCGTCGACTGCTTCACGCCGGAGGCCAGGCTGGTGCGTACGGGCCTCGTCCACCAACGGGCCATCTCGGCGGCGCTCGGCACCGAGATCCGGACTGCCTGACGACCTCGCCGCCCCCTGCCGAGCAGACAGGAGCGGGCTACCGATGCGATCACGATGCCTACGGGTGGCTCACGCTTCCTACACCAGTGACCGGCCGCCGTTCCGCCCGGCGATCAACGCGCGGAGGGCCTGTACCTTCGCGAGGAGGGCCAGTGCGTGCGGCGGGCGCGGTTCCGCCTTCGCCCGGATGTCCGCGCACCGTAGCCGCGCTCCCGCTTCGGCGAGCACCTGGAGGCGGAAGATCTGCCACACAACGCTGGAGGTGTGGCAAGAAGCTACGCCCGCGCCACCGCGAGGCGCCCCACATACGTCCCACAGGTTTTCGAGATGAGTGCCTGGAAGACTGCGTTCTCGCAGGTCAAACCCCGTAGCACAGTGGTGCCGACCAGGAAGTACAACTGACCGTACTTCGAAGTCCCCGCGTTCCCTCACGGAATCAAGGACCTGCACCCAATCGTTCGACCTGAGAGCGTCTGAGCACTAGGAGGTTTCGCGCCAGAAGTGCACGATACCGCCGGCGACTGTCGTGCCAGCATTTCCGGCTGGGAATGGTCACCCTGGGTCGTGGTGCGCCGTAGGCGCCGCCCGTCGTCCCCCGAGGCAAGTAATGGTGCGCCAGTTTGAATCCTGAGAATGTCAGTGCCGTGCCCTAGCTTGAAAACGCAGCGCGCAGACAGGGAAGGGGGGCGATCACGATTGCGAGCGCCACGCCTGCGACATTCTGAGTGGGCTGGAACGCAGCCAATAACAGAGGCTGCCCTACGACGCCACCACGCGGGCGGTGCCGTGGTAGCGGTTTGAGCGGACCCGCGGCTGAGGTCCAGCGAGTCAGCCGTGCCCCTCAAACGCGGCGCTGTCTCCGCCGGCCCGAGCACCGGGTAGTGCGCAGAGGCATTTGCCCCAGCTTCGTCGGGAGTCGCATCGCTCCGCAGCGATCTTGGGCCGGCCTCGGAGCGCCCGCGCCTTCCTCAGCGCAATCTGGTACCGCGCTCGTCCCAAGCCGAGGCCCGTTGGCCTGTGCAGCGGCGCGACAGGGGCTTGAAGCCTGCGTGCATCAGTGGTTTCGGCCAGGTGAGCCCAGACGGCTCGGCGGGGCTGGCTACTTGGAGGGCTGCCCGGCCGCCAACTTGGTTGGGTGGTGTCAGAGGGTGTCGATAGAGTGGCGGCAGGTGTTGGGAGTGGTGTTAATGGGGAGGGCACCGTGGTTGCGCCCAGCGGTGATGCGAAGGGTCTCGCGGTCAAGGCTGAGTCGCTTGCGCTGTTCAAGGGCCGCGTCGACAAGATGCTCAGCGACTTGGAGAAGTCCCAGGCGTCGCACACCAATGTCAGTGCTCAGGGGATCGAGCACTCGTCGTACGGTGAAGGCTTCGCTGAGGCAAGCGACCTGGCGGGCCTGTACGACAAGGTCCACAGTCGGCTCGTCGCTCTGTCGCGGACGTTCGGGGATCAGATAGAGGCGCTGGGCATCGCCATCCAGATGGCCAACGACGGCTACAGCGGCGTTGACCAGGAGCAGATGGAGCGGCTGATCGCGATCCAGCAAAGCACCGAGCAGTTCTACCAGTACCCGAAGTCAAGTGGATCCGGTACGCAGTCGCCCACTTCGTCGACCACCCAGTCGACCGAGGGACAGGGTAAGACCGCTGCGCCGGGCAGCATTTAGGCACCGGGGGGATCAGATGGGGCAGGGCAACGGCGGCATCACCGCCGGCCAGATGAATGTCACCGCGTGCTATCGCAGCAAGACCGACTTCGAGGGCAAGTCCTTCGAGGAGATGCATGCCATGGTGGCTAACGCCATGCCGGGCGAGCTCACCAGTACGGGTCATGCGCTCTTGGCCGCACAGAAGCAGGTCGAGTCCATCGCCAACGACCTCAAGACGTATGGGCAAGGGGTTGAATGGGAAGGGCAAGGCGCCGACGCCTTTCACCAGTGGGTCGACCAACTGTCCAGGCAGAGCTTCACGTTGGCCGACTACACCGGGACGGCGGGCGACCATATCCTCGCGGCGGGTCAGGCGCTCGCCGAGGTGACAGGGGCCATGTATTCACTGTCCAAGGACGGTGGCAAGGCCAGCGAGTCGGACCGCCAAGAGGCCATCAACCAGATGAACAAGCTGACCTCTTACTACGTGACGTCTACTGAGACGATCGCGCAGCAAAAGGAGCCGACTTTCCGGCCGATGCCAGCGCCTATGGTGCCGTCTCACATTGGTGGAGGGTTCCGTCCTTACGGATCGTCTGAAGCGGCGACCAGTGGCATCACACCACGCGGTGAAACGTACGAACCAGCAGTATCCCAAGGTGTTAGCGGCGATGTTCCCGCAGGGGCGATGACCCATCGTAGCGGCTCGGCGGCCACGGCAGAGCAGGTTCGCCAGCTCAACCCACAGGGCGATGTCGGCTCGCATACGTCAATTGACTCGGTGGCTCATGCCCCCGCCGCGCCGTCCGCGGCGCCGCAGGGCAGCAATGCCCCTGTGGAACCGCATGCCACCCGGCCGAGGAGCGTCGGCATTCCTCCTGTGGCCACCGTCCCTGGAACCGGGCTTGGCGACGTAACTCCCCGTATACCAGAGAGGGCTGTCGAGGTACCCAAAGGCATCGGTGGATTCGGCGGTTACCGTCTCCCGGCGAGTGGCGGTTTGCCGACCGAATCGGGTGGCGACGGGATCATCGGTGGTATGCCCAGTCGCAATGCGGCCTCCCTGTCCTCGCCTCGGCTGCCTCGGGGGACCGTTATCGGCGGAG
Source organism: uncultured Streptantibioticus sp. (assembly GCA_964398515.1). Lineage (GTDB taxonomy): Bacteria > Actinomycetota > Actinomycetes > Streptomycetales > Streptomycetaceae > CAYNNX01. Next base: position 4,282 of record CAYNNX010000116.1, read on the forward strand.
AAGGCGAGCCGTCTGCTGCTGGTTCGATGTTCCGTGGGCCCATGGGCGCCGGCGCGGTAGCGAACGGAGGGGGGCGAGCGCCAGGCGCTCCTGCGGGTCCTGGACGCCGCCTGGCTTCCGAGGTAGGTGGCGTCGTGGGCGAGACGCACGAGCTGGGTCCGGCGGCACGGAAGTTCACCGCTGGCGGTTCCGGTCTGGTGAGGGAAGGCCCGGGTGGCGGAGTCATGCCGTCGGCTGGCGTAGGGTCGACGGGCGCCGCTCGACGTACCTCCCGCGCTCGTCCGGGCTATCTCGAAGAGGACGAAGAGACGTGGAAGGCGAACCGGCAGGGCGTCGTGCCACGTGTCATTGAGTAGGCCAAAAAGGGAAGCCATGAGACCGGTGGGAGGCTACGACGCCATGCAAACGTCGACAGCGAAGGCGGCGTGTCATCGCCTGGCGCCGTTGCTGGCAGTCCTCTGCAGCCTTACTGCCTTCTCAAGCGTCGTCGCACCAGAAGCGGTTGCTGATGATGCTCGCTCTCATCAGTGGTACCTGGACCGCATGCAAGCCGACAGCATGTGGAAGGTGAGCCAAGGGCAAGGGGTGACGGTTGCCGTCATCGACGGCGAGGTCGAGGCGTCAAGGCCGGAACTGCAGGGCCAGTTGCTGCCTGCTGCGGATCTGAACACGGGCAAGCCTCCCGCGGTGAGCGATGACGGCCACGGTACGGAGATGGCGGCCTTGATCGCGGGAACGGGCGCCGGTGGCGGCATCCAAGGTCTCGCACCACGGGCAAAGATCCTGCCTCTCAAATATTACGAGGCGCCCTTTGGTGGAGAGGTGATCCCCAAATACATTCGCTACGCCGTGGATCACGGGGCTCGGATCATCAACATGTCCTTCGCGGACAACTTCAAAGGCGAGACCGCTGATATGCGGTCGGCGGTCAACTACGCCGACTCCAAGGGAGTATTGATGTTCGCGGGCTCGGGGAACCGCGGTGACAAAGACAATGTGATCACGGCACCCGCCTCCATGTACGGCGTCGTGGCCGTTGGCGCCGTGGACAAGACCCTCACCGTCACGAAGTGGTCCAACCACGGTCCGCAGGTGGCCCTCGCGGCACCGGGGGACGACATCCCCATGCACTGCCCCAATAGCCCGGGACTGTGCTCTAGCTGGGGCACGAGCCAAGCGACCGCCATCGCCTCCGCATCCGCCGCCCTCGTCTGGTCCGCTCACCCGGACTGGACCGGCGACCAAGTGCTGCGCGCACTGATCGAAACCGCCGGCAAGCCCCAGGACGGCGAGGTGCCCAGCGAGTACCTCGGATACGGAATCGTGCGCCCCCGAATGGTTCTCCTGGACCATCAAGGGAATCCAGGGCCTGCTAACGTCTTCCCCCTGTCCAACCCCGCAGGAGGCAACTCCTCGGCCTCCGCGGCCCCCAAGCCCACGACCGCGGTGCATGGAGGGAAGGCCGAAGCTGATGCCGGGAGCAATATCGGTAGCAGGGTGATGCCTTGGGCGCTGGGCGGCTTGGGAGTGCTCGTCGCCGCGGGGGCCATTGCCGGGTTCTTCGTCCGGCGGCGCACCGCCCGAACCACCTGAGCGCCGCCGCTCAACGCAGCACAGCGGTCTTCAGCCAACGCCCCGAAACCACGTGCGCCACACGCCGCCCATATGGACCGTTGGGTAGGCAGGGCAGCCCGTTCTCGGTGTCGGCGACGTACTGGGCTGGCGCATCGCGCAGGCACTGCCGGATCGCTATCGTCGCCATCATCAGTCGATGAGCTTGGGAAGCGTTGCTTCCGCGCGTCAGATAGGCCGACTGTGCGGCAGCGCCAGCGGATGCTCAACGGGATCACGTTGACTGGGGGATTGGCTGCCCACGCCCGAGGAAGGCGAGGCCAAACGCCCTTCGCCCCCACCTGTCCTGACCTGCTAATACGTACCAGTCCGAGGCCAAATCTCGGCTTCCGTTGCTCCATCCCCTCGTGATACGACTAACCAATCTTGATCGTTTATACGGGGGGATTGAGGCGTGGGTGTTGTGTTGCCCGACTGGGCCGCCACGATGTTGGACCTCATCGGCGTGTCCTGGCCCAACGTGGACGAGGACGACTACCACCACACGGCCGACTCACTGCGGGCCTTCGCGCACGACCTCGACGACAGCACCGGCGCCGCCAACCAGCACATGCAACGCCTGCTGGCATCCGGCCGCGGCCAGTCGATGCAGGCACTGAGCGCCCACTGGGGGAAGGTCAAGAACAAGCACCTCAAGGACCTCACCACCGCAGCAACGGTGATCGCAGGAGCCCTGGACCTGGCGGCAGGCGCCATCACAGCCCAAAAGGCCGAGGCGATCACACAGTTGGGGTACTTGGCCGACGAGACCGGCATCGCGCTGGCACTGATTCCGGAGACCGGTGGATTGTCGGCGCTGTTGGACGCGGGAGCGATCGAAGCCACCCAGCAAGTCGTCAAGCGGTTGTTCAAGGAGGTCGCTAAGGACGCGGTCAACTACATCGTCTCGGCCCTCACCGAGCCCGCGGTAGCGGCTTTGGACGGCATGGCAGTCGAACTGGCGATCCAGCTTGCCGCCGATGGTATGGGCGTACAGGACGGGGTGAACCTCAACGAGGTCAAGCAGGCAGGCAAGGACGGTTTCCACCAGGGGGTGGGCTCCGCGAAGGCGGCGATGCACCTTGACTCCGTAGGTGGCGGAGACGGTGCAGCCGGCAGAGGCGGCGGCAGGGGCTCCGACGACGTCCTCATCGATCACGCCGAGCACGAGCGGGCGAGCATTCACCTCAACGTGGTCGGTGCCTCGGTTCACGGCAAGACCAGCGGCCACCTCGTCAAGGCGCGCCTACACCTGGGCCGTACCCGCGGCAAGGGAGAGATCGCCCAGGCCATCGAACGCGTCGCGGAGAAAGCGATCAACGCGGTGGACAAGGCCACCACGGAGCTCGGTGACCACCTCAAGGACCGTCTACCCAAAGCGGTCCAGCAGATCTCCAAGGACTTCCGCAACACCGACCAGGACATCAAAGACGGCTTCAGCAAGCTCGACAAGCACCATGGCAGGAACAGCGACTTGCACCTCGACTCCACAAGGCACGTCAGGGAGTCGCCTTATCTCAAGCCGGAGCCGCTGCGCGATGCGAAGTCCGACCCGCGCCGCCATGGCATCCCTCTCAATGGCAAAACGTGCAAAAACGATCCGGTCGATGTAGCCACCGGCGAGATGACGTTGTCGCAGACGGATCTGGCCCTGCCCGGCGTCCTGCCCTTGGTTCTCCGGCGTACACACCTGTCCGAGTACCGCTACGGGAAGTGGTTCGGCCGCAGTTGGGCCTCCACCCTCGATGAGCGTATCGAAATCGACACTCTGAGCACTGGTGCGACCTGGGCTCGCGAAGACGGCTCGCTCCTGGTCTACCCGCATCTCCCGCAGCCCGGCGGTGAACCGATCCTCCCGCTGGAAGGCCCGCGCCTACCACTGACCCACGGTGGAGCGGACAATGCCGAGACCACCTACCGAGTGAGCGACCCGCGCACGGGCCTGACCCGCTGGTTTACGGGGAGTCCTTACAACGAGTCCACCGCATACTGGCTCACCGAGATCACCGACCGCAACGGCAACCGCATCACGATCGACCGCTACAGCGACGGTACACCGACGACCGTTGTTCACGACGGTGGTTACGCAGTCCGGCTCACCACGGAAGACGCCCGAATACGCACACTGACGCTGCGTACTTCCGACGGTTCGGTCACCGTCACGTCCTACGGTTACGACGAGGTCGGAAACCTCAACGCCGTCACAAACTCCTCGGGCCTGCCACTACGTTTCGCCTACGATCCGGATGGCCGCATCACTGCCTGGACCGACCGCAACGACTCCACCTTCCGCTACGTCTACGACGACATCGGTCGCGTCATTGAGACGGTCGGTCCCGAAGGCATACTTTCGTCCACGTTTACTTACGGCGATGTGCATCCCGAGACCGGCCACTGCATCACCCGCTATACCAATTCCACCGGTGTCACAACGACCTTCTACATCAACCAATCGCTCCAGGTCGTCGCCGAAACCGACCCGCTCGGCAGCACCACCCACTTCGACTTCGATACTTATGATCGGCTGAAGGCTCACACCGATGCCTTGGGTAACACCACTCGGTTCGAGCGCGATGCTCTCGGTAACCTCGTCGGCCTGGTCGCTCCGGACGGCGTACGTACCACCGCCACGTACAACGAGATGTGCCTGCCGATCGAGGTGACCGAGCGCGGTGGCCTTCGCTGCCAATACGCCTACGACGACCGTGGCAACCTCACTACCCGGGTCGATCCGACGGGAGCAAGAACCGAGTACGAGTTCAATGACCGCGGCCATGTGACAGGTGTACGCAACGCGGTCGGCGACATCATGCGCATCACCACTGACGCAGCTGGCCTGCCCTTGGAGATGGCCGCGCCGGACGGGACGACGACCGTCTGCACTCGAGACGCCTTCGGCCGCATCACCGAGGTCACCGACGCGATGGGGGGTGTCCTACGGCAGGGCTGGACGGTCGAGGGTAAGCCGGCCTGGCGTGAGTTGCCCGACGGAACCCGAGAGGAATGGACCTGGGACGGTGAAGGGAACCTCCTCTCGCACACGGACCGCATGGGCCGCACCAGCACCCACACGGCAACCCACTTCGACAGGCGCACGGCCACTCGCACCCGAGAAGGAGGTGACTACCGGTTCACCTACGACACGGAACTACGCCTGACGACGGTCACCAACGCCCAAGGTCTGGAGTGGCGATACACCTACGACGCGGCCGGTCGACTCGTGACCGAGACGGACTTCGACGGCCACACCGTGTCCTACGAACACGACGCGCTCGGACGCCTGGTGCGCCGTACCAACGCCGCTGGGCAGACTCTCACCTTCGAACGCGATGTCCTAGGACGCGTCACTCGACTGCGGCACGACGACGGATCTGCCTCATCGTTCACCTACGACGAGACGGGTCACGCCCGCGAAATCACGAACGCACACGCCCGCATCGTGCTCGAGCGCGACACAGCTGGGCGCGTAGTCGCGGAGACCGTCAACGGCCAGACCATGGCGTTTGGCTATGACCTGACCGGCCGCCGAACCCACCGCCGCACACCCTCCGGCGCAAGCATCGACCTCACCTACAACTGGGCAGGACTCGCCGCCTACACGGCAGGCAGCCACACCTTCCACTTCGACCGCGACGCCCTGGGCCGTGAGAAAACCCGCACACTCGACGGCACTCTCACCTTCCACCAGGACTGGGACAGCGTCGGCCGCGTCACCCGACAACAACTCAGCACACCCCACGCCGAATTGCTGGAACGGGAATTCACCTACCAGGCCGACGGATCCCCGGCCAGCATCCACGACCATGCCGGTGGCCGACGATCGTTCACCATCGACGAGTCCAGCCGCATCACCTCCGTCCAAGCAGACGGATGGACCGAGCAATACGCGTACAACACCGCCGGTGACCAGATACGCACCACCTTCTCCGCTCAGGTCCCAGGCCAGAACACTGCCGGTACACGCGCCTACGACGGCACACGCATCATCCACGCCGGAAGCACCCGCTACACCTATGATGCCCAGGGCCGACTGACACTGCGGGAGACCCGCACCCTGAGCGGCAAGACCCTGCGCTGGTGCCTCGAATGGGACGCAGAAGACAGGCTCACGCACGTCCTCACTCCCACCGACATTCGCTGGCACTACCTGTATGACGCCCTCGGACGACGGATAGCCAAACAACGCCTCGACGCCGAAGGGCGCGTCGTCGAAGCCACTTCCTACTTCTGGGACGGGGCACAGCTGGCAGAGCAGCGCACCAATGGCACGACGCTGGTGTGGGACTACGTCGGACTGCGCCCGCTGGCGCAACGCGAGTCCAAAACCGACAGCGGCCAGCAGGAGATCGACCGGCGGTTCTTCGCCATCGTCACCGACCTGACGGGAAGCCCCAGCGAACTCTTCGGACTCGACGGGACGTGCGCCTGGCGAGCCCGTAGCACGGCATGGGGAGCCACCCAATGGGCAAGCGGAAGCACCGCCTACACCCCCCTGCGCTACCCGGGCCAGTACTTCGACCCCGAGACTGGCCTGCACTACAACGTCAACCGCTACTACGACCCGGACCTCGGCCGGTACATCACCCCCGACCCCCTCGGCCTCGCCCCCGCCGTCAACCACTACGCGTACGTACCCAACCCCTTCACCCTGGCCGATCCCCTCGGTCTTGCAGGCTGCGAGAACGACCCCACATGGGGCGGTCGGGTTAAATGGACTCAGGACGAACACGGCCGACCCTACGAAATGAACGCCATCATCACCCGCGACATGCTCGACGAAGGAACACACGCACGAGCGTCCATCCGTCCGCCCGGCTACCAAAGCGACGTCGGCCTGGCACGCGGACACATGTTGGCGAGGATGCTCGGCGGTTCCGGCGACATCGAGGACAACCTGTTCACCATCACGCAGAACCCGACGAATAGTCCGGAGATGCGGGACTTTGAGCAGTCCGTTTACGACGCTGTCCACGGCGACGAGCACCGCCCTGGCGAGATCGTGCATTACAACGTCTACCTCGAGTACGTGAACGACGACCGGACCTCGCCACCTAAGTACATTCAGCTCGAAGCCTACGGACACCGCACCGGCGCCAACGGGCGCCCCATCTTCTCGATGGAGGCATACTTCAAGAACCCAGCCCACGACCTGCCGCGGCCCAACCGCCACCCATAGCGACACCGAGGAATCCCGTGACAGCCATCACCGCCCTCACACAGCTCTGCCCGCCACCCGCCGACGACCTACCCGCCATCGACTGGGATGCCGTTGAGCGCACGCTCGGTATGCGGCTGCCAGAGGACTACAAGCAACTCGCCACCGTCTATGGCCCCGGGAACTTCTGCGACTTTCTCAGCATCTACCACCCCCACGGCGTCACCGAATGGGTTGACCTCACCGGTCCGATGCCCGCCAAGATCGGGGCACAGCTACGGCGGGACTACACGCGGGGCACGCACCCCGTCCCGTACAACCCGGAACACCTCTTTACCATCGGCGTCACCGGCAACGGTGACTATCTCTTCTGGATCAAAGACCCTGCCACCGCCCCGGACACCTGGCACATCGCTGTCAGTGAATCGCGGGGGCCACTGTGGTTCACCTTCGAAGGGACCCTCACAGAATTCCTCGTCGCTGTTCTCAGTGCTCAGACGCACGTCCCCATGTTTCCGAAAGACCTCCTCGACGCGGGAGTCTTCTTCACCTCCTCACGTCGCGACATCCAGCGCACGCCGCAACCCCCGACGCGCGGCCCCGTCGACACCAAGATCGTCAGAGCCTGGGCTCGCGCCCATGGCTACCAGGTCGAGGACCACGGCCGCATCCCAGCCGAAATCCTCCAAGCATGGGAACAAGCCCACCCCATCTGAACGATGAGGACAATGCTTCGGCATTTGCATCGGGCGTTACTCACGGCTCCCCGGGTCGCGCCACACAGCGGGACAACACCGGCAGGAGGTCGACGCCGACCCCGGCAGGCGGATCACTCATCACAGCGGCCGTCTCCTCACGCATCGTTACTCGACATCTCGAAGCGTGAAGGACGGCCGCTGCTGCTGTCCCGGGAACGAGGAATCCCGAGCTCACGACGGACGTGCGCGGTTGAACGTCAAGCTCAGTGTTCGCACGGGAGTGCGCTGCGCTGTGCTTCACCGGCTCGGCTGACCGGGGGCAGGCCGATTGCCCGCAGCCCGCTGTCCCCGCACCTGCCGGGCGCCGGACGACGGAGCGGCGCCCTGGCCGGCACCGCTCCCTCACACACCCGATGCCCCTGGGGCCTCCCGAGCCTACGAGTGACCGGAGTCAACCCGACCAACAAAGTGAGAGCTTTCCCGCGTGCCGCCGGTGTGCCCGTCTACGGCGCCCAGGGCTGGCTGACCGCCCAGCTCACGTCGTCCGTCCACAGGGTGGCGGTGTCCCAGGTGTTCGAGCCGCCGTCGGAGGCGATGTAGACGTTGGAGTCGTAGTGCCGGAGGTACTTGGCCGGGTAGTTGTGGGACTGGAACGAGGTGCCCTGGCCGCTCTTTCCCGCCTGCGGGCAGAAGGTCGCGTCGGCCGTGAACAGCGCGCTGCCGTCGTCCGGTTGCCGGTGGAGGACGAAGTTCTGGTGGCGCAGGTAGTCGCCGGGGTAGTTCCTCGACTCGAAGGAGACGCAGGAACTGTCGGCGAGTCCGCGGCGGACGATCCACGTGGCGTCGTTCTTGTCGAGCGAGGGGCTGCTCGAGGAGATCGCGGAGATGATCGCCTGGTTGTCGTAGTGCCGCAGATAGTCGCTGGTGCAGCAGGTGGTGGTCGCACGCAGCGAGATCTCAGAGCCTGGCGTCAGCGTGCCGGTGAGGCCGGTCGGGCCGCCGTAGCCGACAGAGGTGATGTCGGCCTGCACGGCGCTGTCGGCGGTGTCGGAGGGGATGCCGGCGGTCATGACGCCTTCGAAGAACGAGCCGATGGAGCCGTTGCTGTCGTCGCCTCCGGTGCCCAGGACGATGGCGCCCTCCTGGTGCATGGGCGAGTAGCCGCCGCCGTTCACTGTGGGCTCGGGTCCCGAGTATGTGGTGGTCAGGCCGCCTGACTGGGCGTTTCCCCACTTGAGGGCGAAGTGGTTCTGGCCGTTGTTCTTCAGCAGGGCGGTCACGAACGGCAGCGGTCCTGTGCCGGTGTTGGACCCCTGGCTGCCGCCGGTGTCGGACTGGAACAGGCCGTTCTCCATGTCGGCCTGCACCCACGGGCCCTTGCCGTAGCACGGCGAGAACCAGCACTCGGTGCCGAAGTTGATCGCGTCCATGTGGCCGTTGCCGTTGTCGCGGTTGTTGGTCTCGGCATTGCCGTAGTCGAAGCAGCAGGCGCCGTTGACGTGGGTGCCGGACGACACCATGTACATCCCCTCGGGCTGCCCGTTGACGGCGACGCCCGACGTGCTGTCGTCCCGGTACCCCATTCCGGCTGAGATCTCGACGCCGTAGACCTGGTGGCCGCCGGCGGTCACCGGCAGCGCGTTCGCGGGCGCTCCGGAGTCGGCGCCGCCTGCGCCGCCCGCGCCCTCGATGGTCAGGTCGTTGTGGCGCGGCGACTGGTCATAGATCCGCGTGATGACGCATGTGGTGCCGGCGCAGAAGGAGTCCTGCGCCGCAGCGTCGGCGTAACCGCCGGTCGACAGGACGCCGACACTCGCGGTGGCGCCGTCGGAGGCCCGCTTCACCTGGTACAGCGGGCCGTTGTACGACGAGTAGAGCGCCCGTACGGTGCTGTGCGCGGCCACGCACGGCGTTCCCGCCGCGCCGTAGGTATCGCACGGCAGCGATCCCGCGGCGTCGGACCTGCCGGAGCCGATGATCAGGCCGGCGACGAGCGCTATGGTCGCAAGGACGGCGAGCAGCACCGGCCTCAGGAGTCTCAGTGGTGATCGAGCGATCATGGAGCACCTCCTTGGCTATGCCCTTCGGGCCACGCGCCGAGCGCGCAGCCGGTCGGCGAGGATCGCCAGGCCCAGAACGGCGCCCAGCACGATGTTGGTGTAGTCGGCGTTGACGTCGAGGGCGGTCATGCCGTCATTGATCAGCTCCAGGAGCACGGCGCCGGCGACGATGCCGACGACGCGGCCCTGCCCGCCGACGAGGGAGACGCCGCCGATGACCGCCGCGGCGATGGCGGACAGTTCCCAGCCGACGCCGACCGTGGGCGAGCCGACGCCCATCCGCCCGGCGACCAACACGCCGCCGATCCCGGCCAGCAGCGAGCTGGTGACGTACATCGCGATCACGCGCCGGTCACCGCGGATGCCGGCGAGGCGGGCCGCCTCGCTGTTGCCGCCCACCGCGTACACCTGCCGCCCGGCGTAGGTGCGTTCGAGGAAGAACCAGGCGCCGGCGACGATGACGGCGAAGAGCACCAGCGGCACGGGGACCTGCGCCACGTAGGTCTGGCTGAGGTCGGAGAAGAACCCGGAGATGCCGATGACCGGGATCCCCGAGGTGATCGCGAGGCTCGCGCCCTGCGCCACGGTGTAGGTGACCAGGGTGGTGACGAACGGCGGCATGCCGAGCTTGGTCACCGCCTGGCCGTGCAGCCACCCCACCAGGCCGGTGATCGCGAGCGTGGCGAGGCTCGCCAGGCCCGCGGGCATCCCCGCCTTGACGTTGAACCAGGAGACCAGCACTACGGAGAGGCCGAGCAGCGCACCGACCGACAGGTCGATGCCGCCGGTGAGGACGACCAGCGACTCGCCGATCGCGATGACGCCGTACTGGGCCAGGTCGGCGCCCATGGTCTGCAGGTTGACCGCGCTGGCGAACGCGGGCCTGGCGAGCGCGAGTCCGGCGAAGACCAGCACGCAGGCGAGCACCACGCCCACTTCCGGTGACTCCGCCAGCCGGCGCCGCAGGCCGGCCCCGTTGCCGTCCCGGCCCGCCTTGGTGCCCGGCGGCGCGGGCGCCGTGTCGGTGGTCATGCGATCGCCTCCGTCCCCGCCTGCGTACCCGCGGCGGCGGTCATGATCAGTTCTTTGCTGAAACGGTCCCGCGGGATCTCCGCGACCACCCGGCCGTGGGCCATCACCACGATTCGATGGCAGATCCAGAGGAGCTCCTCCAGCTCCGAGGAGGCCGCGAGGACGGCGAGCCCCTCCTTGGCGGCGTCGTCCACCAGCCGGTAGATGTCGGCCTTCGCCCCCACGTCCACGCCGCGGGTGGGCTCGTCGAGCAGGAGCAGCCGCGGCTTGACGGCGAGCCACCGGCCGAAGATCACCTTCTGTTGGTTGCCGCCGGACAGGTCGCCGATCGGCTGCTCCTGGGTGTGCAGCCGCACCCCCAACTCGCTGACGATCCGGGCCGCGTGCTCCTTGTCCGCCTGCGGCGTGAGCACTCCGCGGCGGCTGATCCGGCGCACGGTGGCGAGCGTGGCGTTCCAGCGCACCGAGTGGCCCGGCACCAGCGACTGCTGCTTGCGGTCCTCCGGCACCAGGCCCACCCCGGCCGCCACGGCGTCCGCCGGGTGGCCTGGGAGGAACTCCTCGCCGTCCAGGTGGACGGTGCCGCCGGTGCGCGGCTGCGCCCCCATGACCGTGTGCAGCAGGCGGCTGCGTCCCGAGCCCATCAGCCCCGCCACGCCCACGATCTCACCGGCGCGCACCTCGAGGTCGACCGGGCCGAGGCCGGCCGCGCTCAGGCCGCGGACGGCGAGCACGGTCCTGTGCTCCACCGACGGCGGCGGCGCGATGTCCTGCCGGACCAGCTCGGCCCCCACCATCTCCCGGATCAGCCGCTCCTCGGTGGCCTGCTGGGGCGTCAGATCCGCGACCAGGCGGCCGCCGCGGAGCACCACGACCCGGTCGGAGACCTTCCGCACCTCGTCCAGCCGGTGCCCGATGAACAGCACGCAGCCGCCCGCGTCGGCGTGCCGGCGCGCCAGGTCGAGCACCTTCCCCGCCTCCACCGGGCCGAGCGAGGAGGTCGGCTCGTCGAGGATGAGGACGAGGGGGTGATGCCCCCACGCCTTGGCGATCTCGATCATCTGGCGGACCGGCACCGGCAGGCGCTCCACCGGCCGGTCCACGTCCACCTCGACACCCACCTCGGCGAGCAGCTGCCGGGCCGCCCGGCGGGTGCCGTCGCGGTCGAACAGCCAGCGGCCCAGGCGGCGCCGGACCGCGCTCGCCGGCCGGCGGCCGAGCAGTAGGTTCTCCGCCACCGACAACTGGCCCACCAGCGGGAACTCCTGCGCCACCAGCGCCACGCCGAGCTCCCGGGCGTGGTCGGTGCGGCCGCCGTGCAGCAACCGGCCGGCGATCTGCACCTCTCCGGTGGTCGGGGTGACCGCGCCGGAGACCACGCCCATCAGCGTGGACTTGCCCGCACCGTTCTCCCCCACCACGCCGACGATCTGGCCGCGCCACAACTCCAGTTCGGGGATGTCGAGGACCGTGGCCGGCCCGTAGCGCTTGCTGACATCCCGCAGCGAGACGGCCACCTGCGTGCCGTTCCCGCTGCCCGCGGTCTCCCCGCCCATGGTCACCCCGAGATGCCGAGCCGGGTCAGCATGGCCTGGTAGTCGCTGAGGTTGGAGCGGGTCACCAGGCCGACCCCGGAGCTGAGCGTCGAACCGTCGCTCTCCAGGTACGGCTTGACCAGCTTCATGGTGGCGTCCTTGCCGAGCACCTTCAGCGCGGCGAGCAGATAGGCGCCGGTGTAGCCCTGCTGGTAGGGCTGCTGGAGCACGCTGGCCTGGATCACGCCCTGCTTGATGAACTTCAGGGTCTGCGGGTCGCTGTCGTCGCACACGATCTTGATGTGGCCGGTCTTGCCTGCCGCCTGCACCGCCTGCCCGGCCGCGGGACCGTCGTAGGAGTACACGCCGTACAGGCCGTTGACGTCGGGGTTGGTCTGGAAGGCGTTCTCGGCGTTGGACAGGGCCTTGGAAGCGTCCATGCCGTCGCTGAGCTTCTGGACCACCTTGACGTCGCTGCCCTTGAGGGCGTTCTCGAAGCCCTGGATGCGCTGTACGGCGTTGGACGTGGTGAGCGAGCCGACCAGGATCACCACCTTGCCCTTGCCGCCGATGGCCTCCTTCATCGCCTCGCCGGCCTTGTGCCCCGCCTGGTAGTTGGGCGTGCCCAGGTAGAGCGCGGCGCCGTCCTCGGCAGGCAGCGGAGAGTCGACGGCCAGGACCGGGGTGCCGGCGTCGGTGTAGGTGGCGATCGGCGCCTTGACGGCGGTGGGGTCGATCGCGGAGACCTCGAGACCGGTGATGTTCTGCGAGTGCAGCGCGGAGAGCATGGACATCTGCTGGTCGAGGCGGCCGTTGGCGGGCGCCTGGAAGGTGCCCTTGATGCCCAGGTCCTTCAGTCCCTCGGTGAAGCCGACCCGGCCGGCGTTCCAGTAGTCCACGGCCACGTTGACGACCATGGCCTCCTCGAGGTCGGAGAGGTCCTTGCCCTTGAGCGCGGTTTTGATGGACGCGTCGAGCTTGGCCAGGTCGGCCTCGTTGAAGGTGATGTCGCCGGGGATGGTGACCGTACCGCCAGTACCGGAGCCGGCCGAAGTCGTCGCGGCCGCCCCCTGCTTGCTGCACGCGGTGGCGGCCACGGCGACGGCCGCGGCGGCCAGGAGGACGGTCAGCCGCTTGGCTCTTGCGCTGCCGCGGGGTGGGGATGCCGAAACCATGGTGCTCTTCCTCTCCAGGCGGGTTCGCACGCGTCGGGGTACGGGACAGGGCGTGGTGACGGCCGTTGTTATCGCCCACACTCGCCCTCGCGGATCGGTTCGCCGTACGGCCGTTACCGGGCCCAACGCCGGGCTGTTTCAAGGATGTTTCCAAGCCCCCGTATTGTTAGCGTGAACATTTGGAGGCGTCAACGGTGCCACGCACGGCCAAATTTTCGACCTGCAGGAGAGGGTGTGCGGCACCAACTAAGCTGGCGGCGCAACGACTTGACTTCATGAATGTGAACGTTAACAATCCTGGCTGTCAGACTGGCCCAGGTCGGCGCTCAGGTCGGCGCTCAGGTCGGCGGCTCGGGTCGGCAGCGAAGCAGAGGGAGGCAGGCGTGCCCGGTTCCGTCCAGCCCGGTCCGGAGGGGCGCGCCCCGACCATGGCCGACGTCGCGCGGCTGGCCGGGGTGTCCCACCAGACCGTCTCCCGGGTTCTCGCCGACCACCCCAACGTGCGCCCGAGCACCCGGGAGAACGTGCAGCGCGCTATCGAGGAGCTGGGGTACCGCCGCAACTCCTCGGCCCGCGCGCTGGTCACCCGGCGCACCCGCAGGCTCGGTGTGGTCGCCTCCGACACCGCGCTCTACGGGCCGGCGAGTACGCTGGCCGCTCTGGAGCGGGCGGCGCGCGCCGAGGGCTACCTGGTCTCCGCCGTGAGCCTGCGGGAGCTGAGCCGGGATTCGCTGGCCGAGGCGCTCGACCACCTCAGCGACGGCGGCATCGAGGGCGTGGTGGCCATAACGCCGCAGCGCCACGCCGTCGCCGCCCTCGCAGAGCTGCGGTACCCGTTCCCGGTCGTGACCGTCGAGGGCGGCCACGACCTGGACATCCCCGGCGTCAGCGTCGACCAGCACCTGGGCGCCCGGATGGCGGTGGGCCACCTGCTCGCCGCCGGCCACCGCACCGTGTGGCACGTCGCCGGGCCGCAGGACTGGCTGGAGGCCGAGGCCCGGACGGCCGGGTGGCGGGCGGCGCTCGAGGAGGCGGGCGCGGAGGCACCGCCGCCGCTGCTCGGCGACTGGAGTCCGCTGTCGGGCTACCGGGCCGGGCAGCAGCTGGCCGGGCGCGCCCTCGCCCGGGGGGTGGGCCGGGGCCGCGGTCCGACAGCGGTGTTCATCGCCAACGACCAGGATGGCGCGGCGACCGTGTACGCCCTGGACGCGGGGACCGGCCGCATCGCCTGGCAGGCGCCGCGCACACCCTGACGGGCTTGCTACTCCACGCCCTTTGTCTTGGAAAAGCCAGGGCAA
>CAYNNX010000117.1:0-18347 GCA_964398515.1 uncultured Streptantibioticus sp.
CGGCGTCGCGCCCGGCACCGGCGAGCACACCAACGCCAACGCCATGAAGACCCTGTGGGGCAACTCGGTCTTCACCAACGTCGCCCTCACCGACGACGGCGACGTGTGGTGGGAGGGCATGACCGAGCAGTCCCCGGTCCACCTGACGGACTGGAAGGGCAACGAGTGGACGCCCGCGTCCGAGACGCCGGCCGCCCACCCCAACGCCCGCTTCACCGTGCCCGCCGCCCAGTGCCCGACGATCGCGCCGGAGTGGGAGGACCCCAAGGGCGTGCCGATCTCGGCGATCCTCTTCGGCGGCCGCCGCGCCAGCGCGGTCCCGCTGGTCACCGAGTCCTTCGACTGGCAGCACGGCGTCTTCCTCGGCGCCAACGTCGCCTCCGAGAAGACCGCCGCCGCCGAGGGCAAGGTCGGCGAGCTGCGCCGCGACCCGTTCGCGATGCTGCCGTTCTGCGGTTACAACATGGGCGACTACTTCGCCCACTGGGTGAAGCTCGGCCAGACGCACGACGCGGACAAGCTCCCGAAGATCTACTACGTGAACTGGTTCCGCAAGGACGCGGACGGCCGGTTCGTGTGGCCGGGCTTCGGCGAGAACAGCCGGGTGCTCAAGTGGATCGTCGAGCGCCTGAACGGCGAGGCCGAGGGCGTCGAGACCGCGATCGGCGTGCTGCCGACCAAGGAGGCCCTGGACACCGAGGGCCTGGAGATCGCCGAGGCCGACCTCGACCTGCTGCTCTCGGTCGACGCCGACGTCTGGCGCGAGGAGGCCGCGCTGATCCCGCAGCACCTGGAGACCTTCGGCGACCACACCCCGAAGGAGCTGTGGGAGGAGTACCGGGCGCTGGTCGAGCGCCTGGGCTGAGGCGGCCGGGTTTCGGGCCCGTTCCGGATGGCGCGTGTGCGGCGCATGGGGTTTCCCATGCCGAAGGCCAGGGGCGGGCCCGACGGTGGGCACGGCCCCGGTCGCCAGGCACCCCGACCGAGAAACGCCTGACGGCAGGGGTGACGCCAACCCTCACGGGGTGCGGGGAGCAACTCCCCGCACCCCTTCGGCGTTGCGGCCGCACGAGGCCTGCCACGCCCGGGCCGCGACCCGGCGGGCCGGGCCGCCTACGGCTGGCTGTAGCCGTCGAGGAAGCTCCCGATGCGCTCGACGGCCCGCGTCAGATCCTCGGCGCGGGGCAGGGTGACGATGCGGAAGTGGTCCGGCTCGGGCCAGTTGAAGCCCGTACCGTGCACGATCATGATCTTCTCGGCGCGCAGCAGGTCGAGGACCATCTGCCGGTCGTCCTTGATCTTGTAGACCGAGGGGTCGAGCCGGGGGAACGCGTAGAGCGCGCCCTTGGGCTTCACACACGTCACGCCCGGGATCGCGGTGAGCGCCTGGTAGGCCGCGTCGCGCTGGGCGCGCAGGCGGCCGCCGGGCAGGACGAGCGAGGTGATCGACTGGTGGCCGCCGAGGGCGGTGGCGATGGCGTGCTGGGCCGGCATGTTGGCGCACAGCCGCATGTTCGCCAGGATCGTCAGCCCCTCGATGTAGCTCGCCGCGTGCGCCTTGGGGCCGCACACCGCAAGCCAGCCGCTGCGGTATCCCGCCACCCGGTAGGCCTTGGACAGGCCGTTGAACGTCAGGGTCAGCAGGTCGGGGGCGATGGCCGCGGTCGGGGTGTGGGTGGCGTCGTCGTAGAGGATCTTGTCGTAGATCTCGTCCGAGCAGACGACCAGGCCGTGCCGACGGGCGATGTCGGTCAGGCCGCGCAGCATCTCGTCGTCGTAGACCGCGCCCGTGGGGTTGTTCGGGTTGATGATCACGATCGCCTTGGTGCGGTCGGTGATCTTGCGCTCGATGTCGGCCAGGTCCGGCATCCACTCGGCCTGCTCGTCGCAGCGGTAGTGCACGGCGGTGCCGCCGGCGAGCGAGACGGCGGCGGTCCACAGCGGGTAGTCGGGCGCGGGGACCAGCACCTCGTCGCCGTCGTCGAGCAGCGCCTGCATCGACATCTGGATCAGCTCCGAGACGCCGTTGCCCAGGTAGATGTCCTCGACGTCGAGCGGGATGCCCTTGGTCTGGTAGTGCTGCATCACCGCGCGCCGCGCGCTGAGCAGGCCCTTGGCGTCCCCGTAGCCGTGCGCGTCGCCGAGCGTGCGCAGCATGTCCTCGAGGATCTCGGGCGGGCACTCGAACCCGAAGGGCGCGGGGTTGCCGGTGTTCAGCTTCAGGATGCGGTGACCCGCCGCCTCCAGCCGCATCGCCTCTTCGAGTACCGGGCCGCGGATCTCGTAACAGACGTTGGCGAGCTTGGCCGACTGGATCACCTGCATGCCGACACCCTAAGGGCGCCGTGAGCGGGCCGCTCGGTGTTTTTCGCCACGTCCGCGCAGCGAGCGGCCCGCCGGGACGCGCACCAGGCCCCAAGTGGCGGGGCCGCCGGTGGGATGGCCACGCACTCCTGGGGCGGGAGAAGGTGCCGTAAGCGTGCGGGTGCGGTCCGTCACCCATCGCGGTGACGTCGCTGCCGCCGGTGCGCGCCGGTCCGCGGTCCCGCGGGACCGCGGACCGGACCAGCACGCGATCAGAACGGGATCAGAAGAAGGTCCGCACGTACTCCGTCACCGTTCCGTCCTGCGCGACCAGCGGGATCAGCTGCCACCTGTCGAAGACCGTGCACGGGTGGGACAGGCCGAGGGCGACCCACTCGCCCACCTCCAGCCGCGCGTCCTCGGCCACGCTGACGAACGCGTGCTGGTCGGCGAGGCCGGTGACCGCCAGCCCCTCGGCCGGGCGCAGGGAGCCGTCCGCGCCGCGGATCGCCTGGGGGACCGGCAGGCCGAGGTCGAAGGAGGCGTCCCGCTTGCCCGCGTTGAGGAAGGCACGCCCCGGCTCGGGCGTGGAGACCACCTGGGCCCACAGGCGCAACGCGGGCCGCAGGCCGCCCGACACGCGGTCGTGGAAGGGGGTGACCTCGCGGTAGTGGCCGTCGTCGTGGGTGACGTAGGCGCCCGAGCGCAGCAGTTTCAGCACCGGCGCGCCGAAGCCCTCCGCCGCGGCGAAGATCTCGGCCACGAGGTCGAACCAGGCGCTGCCGCCCGCGCTCAGCACGATCTCCCCGACGCCCGCGAAGCGGCCGGCCGCGTCGAACTCGCGGCAGATCCCGACGAGCCGCTCCAGCCACGCCCTGACCGTCTGCGCCGTCTTGTCCGGGATCTCGCCCTCGTACCCGGCGACCCCGACCAGCCGCAGGTGCCGGGAGGCGGCCACCGCGTCGGCGACCTCGGCCGCCGCCGCCTCGTCGCGTACGCCCGTACGGCCGCCCGCCGCGCCGAGTTCGACGACGACGTCCACCTCGTGGGTGAGCGCGGCCTCCATCAGCTCGACGCCGCGCACCGAGTCGACATAGCAGATGAAACGGAACCGCGGATCGGCCGCCAGCTCGGCCGACAGCGCGCGCAGCGCCACCGCGTCGACCAACTCGTTGGCCAGGAACACCCGTTGGACGCCGAAGGCGCGGTAGACGCGGACCTGGGCCCAGGTGGCGGCCGTGATGCCCCAGGCGCCGCGGTCCAGCTGCCGCTGGAAGAGCTGCGGGGCCATCGTCGTCTTGCCGTGCGGCGCGAAGGCGAGCCCGTACTTCGCGCTGTAGGCGGCGAGCTGCTCCAGGTTGTGGTCGAGGGCGGACTCGCAGAGCGTGAGCAGCGGGGTGGTGAAGCCGCCGTCGAACAGGGAGCGCCGCTGCGCGGTCAGCTCGGCGACGGTGAGCCCCTCGGCGTCCGGCGGCAGGCCCTTGAAGCGGTGGTCGATCCGCTCGTCGTACACCGGAGCGAGCTCCATCGGGCCTCCCTGCCGCGTTGCGTGTGCAATAGCCGTTGTGCTGCTGTGGCGCGTTCGCGCTGTCTAACATCCGGCTCGGCACCGGGTCAATCGCGAACGTCCGAGGTCGGGGCGCCCTCGGGGGTCCGGGGGCGCCCCGCTCCCGGTGCGGTTACGGCAGCGCGTGCACGTGCGGGCCGACCTGGGTGGCGAACTGGTTGCCGTTGGCGGCGTCCCAGTTGGTCGACCAGGTCATCGCGCCGCGCAGCGCGGGCCAGGTGGCGGGCGGCTTGAAGGAGCCGCATCCGGTGCCCCGGGTTAGGCAGTCGAGGGCGTTGTTCACCACGGCCGGCGAGACGTAGCCGCTGCCCGCGGCGCTGCCGGAGGCCGGCACCCCGATCCCCAGCTGCGACGGGGAGAGCCCGGCCTGGATGGCGGTGCAGGTCAGCGAGGTGATGAAGTCGACCGACCCTTGGGAGTAGACGTTGCCGTCACAGCCGTTCATTGAGCCGGAGTTGTAGAACTGGGTGTTCACCACCGTGAGGATGTCCTTGATCTTCAGCGCGGTAGCCAGGTAGTCGGCGCCCGTCGACTGCATGTCGATGGTCTGCGGCGCCATGGTCACCACCAGACCGGCGCCCGCCTTGGCGGCGAGCTGGTGCAGCGCTTGCGCCATGAAGGTGGCGTTGACGCCGTTCTCGAGGTCGATGTCGACGCCGTCGAAGCCGTACTTCTGCATCAGCGAGTAGACGCTGTTCGCGAAGGCGGACGCCGACGCGCTGTCGGAGACCGAGATCGTGCCGTTCTGGCCGCCGACGGAGACGATGACCTTGCGGCCCGCCGCGTGCAGTGCCTGGATGTCGGACCTGAACTGCGCGTCGCTGTAGTTCAGGCACGAGTCGAGCGCGAAGTCCACCGCGCCGGGCGTGGAGGTGGCGTTGGCGAAGGCGACCGCCACGATGTCGTACTCGCTGTTGACGTCGGTGAGCTTCTGGACCGTTGCGCCGTTGCAGAAGTCCTGCCAGTAACCGGTCAGCGCGTGCTTGGGCAGTCCGCCGCCGCCGGTCGGCGGAGGCGTGGGTGTGGGCGTCGGGGTCGGCGTGGGTGTGGGCGTGGGTGTGGGCGTCGGGGTGCCGCCGCTTCCGGCCGGGCCGGTCAGGCTCACGTCGTCGGCGTGGTAGGCGGGCTGGGCGTACCAGCCGTGGAGGTAGACGGTGACCGACGTGGTGTTCGCACCGGTGGTGAAACTCGTGGTGAGCTGCTGGTACGAGCCGGCCGACGGGGTCCAGGTCGACGGATCGGTGCCCCCCGTGCCGCTCGCCCCGAGGTAGACGTAACTGCCCTGGACCCAGGCGCTCAGCGTGTACGAGGAGTTGGGCTGGACGCTGACGACCTGTGAGCACTGGGCGTCGTCCGACGCGGTCGGGGTCGCCTGGAGCGCGGAGCCGCCGCTGTGCACGGGCGAGCCGACCGTCGTGCCCGAACCGGCGGTGCAGGTCCAGCCGGACAGGCCGGACTCGAAGCCCGAGTTGGCCACGAGGTTGGTCGAACCGGCCGCGTGCGCGGACGACATGGTGACGCCCAGTGCGAGCACGCTCGCCGCCAGGGCCGTGACGGCGGCGAGCGGTAGCGCCGGACTTCTCCTTCGGCGGTGCGTCGGCGGGGAGTTATGGCGTGGACCTGACATACGACCTGACATATGAGCCTCCGAGGGGGGACGCCCGCGGCCGGGCAGGGGATGGCCGGGCGGCGTCGGGAGGGTGAACGGTGAATGGTCTCGACCAAAAATGGTCCAGACCAGTACCGGTGTCAAGAGACCGGAACGCAGAGGCTTCGGCGGCGCGGTCCGGGGAACCCGTTGCCGGGCTGGTCGAAGCCCCTGCTGGCCCGGGAAATCCTGGATAGGCTGCGCAGCGTCAAGGCACGGATGCGCTATGCGAGGTTCTGGCGGAAGCAGTGCGACGGCGGGGGTTGGGGCAATGTCGACGGTCATCGGCGTCACCGGCAGGGACATGCTGCTGCCTGCTCCCGACCGGCACACCCCGTCGGCCGTGTGCCTGCTGCCGCCCGAGGAGCAGCCGCTCGACCAGGCGCTCACCGAGGTCTGGGCGGTCCTGGAGGCCGTCGGCCACCTCGTCGTCCTCGTGCCCGCGGACCTGCCGCAGGCCCACCGGCTGCGCCTGCACTCGCTGCGCTCGCTCCTGGAGAGCGACCGCGTCGCACTCGTCGAGGTGGACCTTCCGCCGCTCGCCCTGGCGCTCCTGGCCCAGCAGTTACGCCAGATCTCGCAGTACGACCTCGGTCCCGGCGTGATCGCCTCGGCGGCACCGCTGCTCGCCCACTACCTCTACGCGGGCGCGGTCCTGGGGAGCGTCGCCGGACTGGACCGGGTCCCGGTGAACCTCACCGCCCATCTGGCGTCCTGGGTCCCCGGCGTCCACTTCGCAGTACTGGCCAACCCCGAGGCCCGTCTGGTGCGCCTCGGCGACGACGTCCGCCTGCCCGGGCCCGCCTACCCCACCCATCTCGCCGTCACCCCGGACGGCGCCGGCGCGCAGTGGGTGCGCGAGCGGCTGAGCCGGGACTGGAACTGCCAGTACGTGCGCGACCTTCCGCAGCCGCCCCGTTCGGGCCGCTGGTGGGGAACGCACAAACTGGTGGAGTTCGCCGCCTACCTCGCGGACGTCGGCGTGCTGTACCAACTGGTCTCCTCCGCGCACCGCGAGCCGTGCCGCTGGTGCGGGCGCGAACGCGTCGGGGACCGCTGCGGATTCTGCCCCGCCGCACCCGCTCACGCGGCGGTCTCGCACAGACCCGAAGCGCCGTGAACCACCCCGCACCAAGCCAAGCGCACCAAGGGCACCAACCGGCACCACCCCGCACCACCCGTACCTCATCGTCACCCTGTCCCGTCCGGAACGATTGGTCCTGTCGATGAACTCTCGTCAGCGGCGCGGTCTCATCCTGCTCGTGCTGTCCGTGCTGTGTGCCGTCGCGGCCTTCCTCGGAGTGCTGTCGGTCATCAACGACGTCGACTCCAAGGTCGGCCCCGAGACGACCGCCTACGAGCTCAAGGCCGACATAGCGGCCTATCAGACGCTCTCCGCCGACCAGTTCACCAGGGTCTCGATGCCGCAGCGCTGGCTGCCCCGGACCGCCGTCACCGATCTGCGCGGCGTCGCCGGGAAGATCGCCGCGGCGGCGCTGAAGAAGGGCTCGCTCCTCCAGAGCGACATGGTCGCCGACCAGCCGCAGATCAAGCCCGGACAGCAGGAGATCGCCGTCATGATCGACGCGGACACCGGCGTGCCCGGTGAGATCACCCCCGGGGACACCGTCAACATCTACGCGACCTTCCCCGCCAACCAGCAGGGCGGGAAGGCCGAATCACGCGTCATCGTGGTGGCCGCCCGCGTGCTGAAGATCGGCGACAAGGCCGTCGTGCCGCGGTCCTCCGCCGACCAGAGCACCAAACCGGTGGTCCCGGTCACCTTCGCGCTCAGCACCCTCGACGCCCAGCGGATCGCCTACGCCGAGTCGTTCGCCACGCACGTCAGGCTCGCCCTGACCGCCCCCGGCGGCGACGCCTCGATCCCGCAGGCCGACCGGACGTACACCCTCGAAGGCGACAAGTGAGCGGCATGATCATCCGTACCCTCGCCGCCATCGCCGACCCGGACACCGCGCGGGCCGCCACGACCCTGATCGGCCGGCTCCCCGGCACCGAAGCCGCGGCCACCGTGCCGGACTCCACCGCGCTGCTGGCCACCCTCGGCGCACTCGCCGCCCAGGGCGTGGAGGAGCTGCCGGAGGTCGTCCTCGTCCACGAGCGGATCGGCCCGCTGCCCGCCCTCGAACTCGTCAAGGAGGTCGCGCTGCGCCACCCGGCCGTCGGGGTGGTGCTGCTCAGCGCCGACCAGGGCCCGGCGCTGTACTCAGCCGCGATGGACGCGGGCGCCCGCGGGCTGATCGGCCTGCCGCTGTCCTACGACGAGCTGGCGCCACGGCTCCAGACCGCCGCCGCCTGGGCCGCAGGGGTCCGCCGCCACCTCGGCGCGGGCGGTGAGGACGCCACCGGCGCGGGCGGCCGGGCGGTCACCGTCAGCGGCGCCAAGGGCGGGGTCGGCACCACCGTCGCCGCGATCCAACTGGCGCTGGCCGCACGGGCGTCGGGCCGTTCCGTCGCGCTGGTCGACATGGACCTGCAGACCGGGGACATCGCCTCCTACCTCGACGTGCGGTTCCGCCGCTCGATCGCCGACCTCGCCGGGATCGCCGACATCTCGCCGCGGGTGCTGGCCGACGCGATGTTCGCCCACGCCGGCGGGGTCTCCCTGCTGCTCAGCCCGGCCGACGGCGAACAGGGCGAAGCCGTCTCGGAGCGGGCCGCCCGCCAGATCGTCACCGCGCTGCGGGCCCGCTTCGAGGTCGTGGTCATCGACTGCGGCAGCCAGCTGACCGGCGCGGGCGCGGTCGCCGTCGAAATGGCCGACACCGCCCTGCTGCTGACCACCCCGGACGTCGTGGCCGTACGGGCGGCCAAGCGCACGGTGCGCCTGTGGGACCGGCTCCAGGTCCGCAAGGCCGAGGACACCGTGACGGTGGTCAACCGGCACACCCGGCACACCGAGCTCCAGCCCGCACTGATCGAGCGGATCACCGGCACCCGGGTCGCCCGCTCCACCGTGCCGGCGGCCTTCAAGGAGCTCCAGCCGCTGGTCGACTCCGGCCGGATGCACGAGCTCGACGCGCGCAGCACCGTCAAGCAGGCCCTGTGGGCGCTCGCCGCAGAGACCGGCATCACCGCCGCCCGGCACCCCGGCGAGCCGCGCGCCCTCGGGCCGCGGGAGGAGGGTGCGCCCCCGCGGGGCAGGGGGAGCAGGGCCATCGGCAGAGGAGGGAGTCGACGGTGAAGAAGGCGCCAACGGCTATGCGGGCGTTACCGCGGTACGCGGGCAACGGGGACGACCGGGGACAGATCAGCGTCGAACTGCTCGGCATCACCCCGCTCATCCTGATCGTGCTCGTCCTGCTGTGGCAGTTCGTGCTCGCCGGGTACACCTACACGCTGGCCGGCGACGCGGCCGACGCGGCCGCCCGAGCCGCGGCCGTCGGAAAGGACGCGGACGCCGCCGCCCGGGCGGAGCTGCCGCAGGCCTGGGCGAGCGGGGAGCACACCAGCTGGGGAACGGAGGGCAAGGTGGTCAAGGCTCAGGTGGACCTGAAGGTGCCGGTGCTCATCCCCGGCCTGGTCGACTTCCCCTTCCAGGTCCGCGGTGACGCGGGCGCGGCCCAGGAGCGGCCATGAGGGCCGCAACCGGCGGGCGAGCGGGCGAGCGGGGCTCCGCCTCCGTGGAGTTCCTCGGCTTCCTGCCGATCCTGCTGCTGGTGGCCCTGGCCGGCGTCCAACTCGGCCTGCTCGCCTACACCGGGACGCAGGCGGGCACCGCGGCCCGCGCGGCCGCCCGCACCGACGACCCCGGTGCCGGACAGGCGGCCATGAGCGGCTGGCTGCGGGGCGGCGCCACCATCACGGCGTCCTACGGCGACCACTCGGTGACGATGACCGCGCGGATCCCGGTGCCCTCGGTGCTGCCCGGCATCGACTTCTTCGACCCGGTGACGCGCAGCGCCACCATGCCCAGGGACTGATGCCGACGATGAGCAGCCTGCGCGCCCGGATCGCCGCCCCCCAGGAGGGCTCCGAACAGCACCAGGAGACCCGTCTCGTCGCGGTCTACCGGGCCAAACTCCTGGAGGAGATCGACCTCGCCGAGATGTCCGCCCTCGCCATGGCGGACCGGCGGGCGCGGCTGGAGCGGGTGCTCGGCCACATCATCAGCCGCGAGGGCCCGGTGCTCTCCACCGGCGAACGCGCCCAGCTGATCCGCCGCGTCGTGGACGAGGCGCTCGGCCTCGGTGTCCTCGAACCGCTGCTGGAGGACGCCTCGATCACCGAGATCATGGTCAACGGCCCCGACCACGTGTACGTGGAGCGCGCCGGGCGCGTCGAGCAGGTGGCGGCCCGGTTCGCCAGCACCGAGCAGCTGATGCAGACGATCGAGCGGATCGTCTCCACCGTCAACCGCCGGGTCGACGAGTCCAACCCCATGGTCGACGCCCGCCTGCCCTCGGGTGAACGCGTCAACGTCATCATCCCGCCGCTCGCCCTGACCGGCCCCACGCTGACGATCCGGCGCTTCCCGCGCTCGTACCGGCTCACCGAACTGCTGGGCCTCGGCTCGCTCGACGAGCACATGGTGATGCTGCTGTCGGGCATGGTCCGGGCCAAGTTCAACGTGATCGTCTCCGGGGCCACCGGATCCGGCAAGACCACCCTGCTCAACGCCCTGTCCGGGCTGATCCCCGAAGGCGAGCGGATCATCACCGTCGAGGACGCCGCCGAACTCCAGCTCCAGCAGGACCACGTGATCCGGCTGGAGACCCGGCCGCCCAACGTCGAGGGCAAGGGCCGGATCACCGTGCGCGACCTGGTCCGCAACTCCCTGCGCATGCGGCCCGACCGCATCATCGTCGGCGAGGTCCGCGGCGGGGAGACCCTCGACATGCTCCAGGCGATGTCCACCGGCCACGACGGCTCCCTCGCCACCGTCCACGCCAACTCCGCCGAGGACGCGCTGATGCGGCTCCAGACGCTGGCGTCGATGAGCGAGGTCCGCATCCCCTTCGAGGCGCTGCGCGACCAGATCAACAGCGCGGTCGACGTGATCGTCCAGCTCACCCGCGGCCCCGACGGATCCCGGCGGGTCGGCGAGATCGCGGTGCTCTCCTCCCGCGGCCGGGAGCCGTTCCGGCTGGCCACGGTCGGCCGCTTCCGCCAGCAGCCGATGGATCCCGACCGGGTGGTGCGCGGCCGGTTCGAGCACCTTCCGCTGCCGCGCAGGGTCGCCGAGCGGTTCGCGGACGCCGGCGAGCCGGTGCCGGCCGCCTTCGGCGTCGCCGCCGACGACGACCAACTCGCCCTGCGGAACGCGGAGTAGGCGAAGCAGGGGAGTAGTGAGGGGAGCAGTGATGAGGATGGAGACGACGGCCTGGTCCGCCCTCGGCGCGACGCTGGCGGCGGGCGCGCTGGCCGTGTGGGGCCTGCGGGTGTGGAGCGTGGGCCGGGCCCAGCGCCAGGAGCTGCTGGACCGACTCACCGCCACCGCCGGCCACCCCCCGCCGTCCGGCCGCCGCAGGTGGTTCGCCCGGCTGGACGCGGCCGTGCGCCGCACCCGCGCGGGCCGGCGGCTGGAGGCACGGCTGGCCGCGACCGGACTGGACGTCTCGCCGGGCGAGTTCACCGCCTGCGCGGCCGTGGCGATCGCCGTGCTGTGGGCGGTCGCGGGGACCGTGCTGGCGCCCTTCTTCGGCCCGATCGCCGGGGCCGCAGCCGCGTGGTCGGGGTACGCGTTCCTCAACTGGCGCCGTCAGAAGCGCATCGAGCGGTTCATCGGCCAGCTCCCCGAGCTCTCCCGCCTGCTGGCCAACGGCTCGTCGGCCGGGCTGTCACTGCGGACCGCGATCGGCATGGCCGCCGACGAACTCGAGGCGCCCGCGGGGGAGGAGCTGTCGAAGGTCGCCGACGCGCTCGCCGTCGGCCATCCGCTGGAGGACGCCCTCAGCGACCTGAAGGACCGGCTGCCCTCCCGCGAACTGGCCGTCCTGGTCACCACGTTGATCCTCTCCAGCAGGGCCGGCGGCACCCTGGTGGAGTCCCTGCGCAACCTCACCGAGACCCTCGAGGAGCGCAAGGAGACCCGGCGCGAGGTGCGCACCACGCTCTCCCAGGTCACCATCACCGGCTACGCGGTCCCCGCCATCGGCGTCGGCGCCCTGCTGATGCTGGGCCGCATGGCCCCCGGCTCCCTGACCAGGATGACCGGCACGTTCCCGGGCCAGGTCGCGGTCGTCGTCGCCTTCTGCCTGTACGCGGTGGGCTTCCTGCTGATCCGGAGGATGGCGAGGATCGATGTCTGAACCGATGTCCGAACCGATGTCTGGGCGGATGGACCCGATCGGGTCGTGCGGGGCGGGGGGCGGCTGATGGGTGTGCTGCTCGCGCTCGCCGCGGCCCTGTCCGTCGCCGGCGCCGCCTACGGGATCGCCCTGTACCGGCGGGAGGCCCGGCTCCCCGACGACCTGGCCGTCGCCCTGGAGGTCGGTGCCACCCGCACCACGCCCGTCGGCTCCGCCGTGGACCGGCTCGGCATGCGGTACGCGCCGCTGGTGCTGCGGCTGATGGGCCCGGCCCGGGTGGCCGGGCTGCGGCGCCGGCTCGACCACGCGGGCAACCCCGGCGGCCTGACCGTCGACCGCTACGCCGCCCGCCGCGCGGTCTACGGCGCCCTGGGGTTCGGCGGCGCGGCGGTTCTCCTCCTGCGCGGCGGATGGCTTGCGGCCGTCGTGCTGGTGGCGTTCGGGGTGTGGTGGACGGACGTGGGCATCTGGCTCGCGGTCCGGCAGCGCAAGGAGGAGATCGAGCGCACCCTCGCCGACTTCCTCGACGTCCTCGCGGTCGTCGTCAGCGCCGGACTCGGCTTCCGGCAGGCGCTCGAACGGGTCGCCGACAGCCACCAGGGGCCGTGGGCCGACGAGATCCGCATCACCCTGCGCCAGATGGACATGGGCGTCAGCCGCCGCCAGGCCTTCGACGACCTGCGCCGCCGCAACGACTCCGAACAGGTCGCCCAGTTCACCACCGCACTGCAGCAGGGCGAGGAACTCGGCGCCCCGATCGCCGACACCCTGATCCAGATCGCCAAGGACATGCGGCGCACCGACGCCCAGAACGCCCGGCGCCGCGCCGCCCGTGCCGTGCCCAAGTCCACGCTCGTGATCACCACGTTCATGGTCCCGGCCACGATGATCCTGCTCATCGCGGGCTTCTTCCTGGGGAACGACATCAGTTTGGGCCAGGTCGTCGGCAAGTAGGGGTTCATGGTGGGACGCAGGGTTTTCGCAGCGGTGCCGCCCGGGTCGACGCCCGGGACCGGGGCGCCGGGCGCCGAGCCGCCGTCGGGCCGAAGCCGCATCCGTGACCGGGACCGGGACCGGGGGAGTGTGCCGGCCCGGGGCCAGGCGGTCCCGGAGCGCGCGGGGGCCTTACGCCAGGTCCCCGATCCGGCGGTCCCGGTACCGGTCCAGGTCTCCGCGCTGCAGGCGCTGTGCCGCCAGGTCTTCGGCTTCCGGCTGGCCGTACTCGCCCTCGCCTCGCCGATGGCGCTGGTCCGGGTCGCCCCCGGCCCGTCCTCGTGGATCGTCGGTTCCGCCGTCGTCATCACGTTCATGGGCTCGTACGTGCTCTTCCGCGACTGGGAGCGGTTCGGCCCGCTGCTGCTGCGGCATCCCGCGCTCCTGGCCGTGGACACCCTCTTCGCCGCGGTCCTGCTGGCCTTCGCGACCGCCCGCAGCCCGCTGGCGTACGTCACCGTGTGCACACCGCTGCTCGCCGGGCTCGTCTACGGCCGCTGCGGCGCCGCCCTGTTCACCGCGATCCAGATACTCGTCGTCGCCGGGGCCGTCTCCGTGGACGTCCGGCAGCACGCCTCCGTCGGCAACTCCCTTCTGCTGCCCGGCTTCTGCGTCGTCGCCGGGGCCGCCGGCGTCAGCCTGCGCCGGCTGATCCTGCGGTTCGAGCTCGCCACGCAGGCCCTCACGCGGGCCCGCGCGCGCCTGGCTGCGACGGAGGCCGTGGACGCCGAACGGGCCCGGCTCGCCCGGGAGATGCACGACTCGGTCGCCAAGACGCTCCACGGCGTGACGATGGCGGCGGAGGCGCTGGCCGCCGGGGCCGACCGCCTCGACCCGCCCGCGTTGCGCGACCAGGCCGCGGTCGTCGCCCGCGCCGCCCGCCGCGCCGCGGCCGAGTCCCGGGAACTCCTGGGCGAACTGCGTTCCGGCGGCGTCGCAGCGGGCGACGACCGCGGCGACCTGACCGGCCCGGGGTTCGCCGACGAACTGGCCGCGCGCACCGCCGAGTCCGCCGCCCGCACGGGTCTGCCCGCCACGTTCGAACGCGTCGGCGCCGCACAACTGCCGGGGGTGCCGCGCCCGGTCGCCCGTCAGCTCGTGTCGATCGTGCTCGAAGCCCTGGAGAACGCCCATCGGCACGCCGGGGCCACCCGCGCCGAGGTCGCCGTCGGGGCCGAGCGCGGGATGCTGCTGATCAGCGTGGTGGACGACGGCCGCGGGCTGCCGCCCGGCACCACGCTCCAAGGCCTGCGCGAGGCCGGTCACTTCGGCGTCGTCGGCATGGTCGAGCGTGCCGCCGCGATCGGCGCCCGCATCCGCATCGGCACGGGCCGCTCCCGCGGCGGCACCGAGGTCCGCCTCGACCTGCCGGTGGCGGCCCTGCGGACGTCACCGGCGCAGGAGGCGCGGTGAGCGGGTCCCCGCTGCGCGTCGTGGTGGTCGACGACAACCCGGTCGTACGCGCCGGGCTCACCGCGCTGCTCGCCGCCCGCGACGGCATCGAGGTCGTCGCCGAGGCCGCCGACGGCCGCCAGGCGTGCGAGGCCGCCGCCGCGCACCGCCCCGACGCGGTCCTCCTCGACGTCCGCATGCCCGGCATGGACGGCCTGACGGCGCTGCCGTACCTCGTCCGGCTCGCTCCGGTACTGATGCTGACGTACAGCGGGGAGGAGGAGACCGTCCAGGAGGCCGTCCGCCGCGGTGCGTGCGGCTACCTCGTCCACGGCGAGTTCACCGCCGACCAACTGGCCGCCGCAGTACGGGACATCACCGCAGGCCGCGCCTCGTTCACCACGACGGCGGCGACCGCGCTGCTGGCCCAGGTCCGTGCGGCCGGCGCACGTGGCGGACCGGGGCGGCGGGAAGAATGTGCTTTGCAATCGCAACGAAAGCCTTCGCGAGTGCAACCGCCTGTGGGAGAGTCGGTGCCGCGGGACTTCGGACTGAGCCCACGGGAGCGGGAGGTGATGGAGTTGATCGCGGTCGGCCTCAGCAACCACGAGATCGCGGCGGCCTGCTTCATCAGCGAGAAGACCGTCAAGAACCACATCAACCGGATCTTCGCCAAGCTCCACGCCGACACCCGCGGCCAGGCGATCGCCCGCTGGCTCGGCACCGCCCGCCATCCCCGCCCGGGCGACCGGTGACCGCGATGCCCGGCCGCGCTCTTTGGGCCGGCTTTTGGGCCTGCGGGCCCTCGTGCCGGGGCCGCCTTCGCCCCTACCCTCCCCGCGTCGGCGGCGGCACCGGCACGGGGGCGCCCGGTCCCGCCCCCAGCCCCGGCCACCCGGCCGGGGCCACGGCGTACACACCAGGAGGGGTCCCACGTGTCGAAGCACCTCACTCTCAAGGCCGCCACCGCCGCCCGCACCCGCGTCACGAACTGGCGGAACACCGCGCTCAACCGCATCGCCCCCCGCTCGGACAAGGGGCAGACCTCGGTGGAGTACCTGGGGATCATCGCGGTGGTGGTCCTGATCGTGGCGGCGATCCTGGGGACGAACATCGGTACGACGATCTACAACGCGATCACGGCTCAGATCGCCAAGGTCGCCAAGTAGGGATGCACGTCCGGCACCGCGACGACCGAGGGCAGGCGCTCCCCGTCTACATCACCGTGATAGGGGCCCTGCTCTTTCTCGCGTTCGCGTACTTCGCGGTCGGCCAGGCCGCCGCGACCAGGAACGGCGCGCAGACGGCGGCCGACGCGGCAGCCCTGGCCGCCGCCGACGACACCCGCGACCAACTCCACACCGCACTCGGCGATGTGATCTCCGGAGCCCTCCAGGGCGATGTCGGGCAGTTGCTGAACGGCCACTGGCCCGGGCTGCGGGGATCCTGCGCGACGGCCGGTCGGTTCGCGCAGGCCAACAAGGCCCACGCGCACTGCGAACCGGTGCCCGGTCCCGGCTACAAGGTGACGGTCGAGACGGACTACACCGTGGGGACATCGGTCGTTCCCGGCACGGAGACGAAGACCGGCCACGCCACCGCCACCGCGGTGCTCACGCCGCGGTGCACGTTCCAGGCGGGCCCCCCGGCCCCCACTGCGACCCCCACCCCCGCTCCCACCTCCACTCCCGCCCCGCCGGCCGGCTCCTCCGCGGCCCCCGCTCCACCGGCTGCTCCGAGCCCTCGGCCGACGACGGGAACGCTCGTCTGCGGCGGCACCCAGTGGGCTGTCGATCCGAAGAACCCCGCGTCACTCCCGCCCGTGTCGGATCTGTTCTCCGTGCACCTGACCGACTGATCAGCGATCGACTCGACGGACGACCGAAGGAACGGCTCATGAGGATCCGGCAGACGAACCACCTCGCCAAGGGGGCGGCGCCCGTCGCCATCGCCGCTTCCCTGGCCTTCGCGCTGGCGGGCTGCGCGGGCGGCAGGTCGCCGGCGCGGACTGCCGAATCCCCGAAGGGCGCCCCCGCCGCGCAACATGACGCGGGCTCCACCCCCCAGCAGAACGAGGTCCTGGCCACCATCAAGGGCCAGGGCGGAATCGTGATCACGATCAACTCCGCCAAACGCGAGACCGGCGGGTTCGTCACGGTCAGCGGCACGGTGAAGAACACGGGAGACCAGCCGTACACGCAGGCGGCCCTGTGGCGTGGCAACGAGCAGGCACTGCTCAAGAACGGCGGGTCGTTCGCCGGTGCGACCCTCACCGATCGCGCCGGGAGGAAGCGCTACTACGTGCTGCGCGACACCGAGGGCCGATGCCTGTGCGTGACCGGGCTGGACATCATCCCGGCCGGTCAGACCATGCCGGTCTTCGCGCAGTTCCCCGCTCCGCCACCCACGACGACGCAAGTCGACTTCGACCTGCCGACCTTCCCCACCGCCTCCATCGTCATCTCCCAGTGAGGCCCGGCATGAGCCCTCTCCGCACCGCCGGCGCCGCCGCCGTCACGCTGCTCCTCGCCGTCGGGCTCACCGCGACCCCCGCCGCCGCGGACCCGAGTCCCATGCCGTCCGACTCCTCCTCCCCGCCGGTCCGCGTCGACCCGCACGCCGCCGGGCTCAAGCTCCTCCAGGGCGCGACTCTGGCCCAGCCCAAGGTGCTCGACATCCAGACCGTGGTGGAGGACTCCAACGGCGACGAACGGCGGTCCGACACCCCTGCCGACGTCACCTTCTCCCTCCAGGCGGAAGTCCTCTTCGGCATGGACAGCGCGGACGTCAGCCCGCAGGCCGCAGCCCGGATCCAGGCCATCGCCGACGAGATCGCCAAGCAGAACGCGAAATCGGTACGCGTCTTCGGGTTCACGGACAACCTCGGCACCCACGATCACGGCATGGACCTGTCCAAGCGCCGGGCCGACGCCGTCTATGCCGTGCTGGCGAAGGATCTGACCGCGGACGGCGGCATCCAGTTCGACGTCCGCGGATACGCCGAGGAGTACCCGGTCGCCGACAACTCCACGGAGGACGGCCGCCGTAAGAACAGGCGAGTCGAGATCACATTCCCGAAGAGCGAGAGCGGGTGAAGCGGGCCAGCGGAGAACGGGCGGCGCCCAGGATTCCCTCCGGCGGCCCGCCGGGCCCGCGCTCGGCCTGATCCGCCGGGAACTGCTCGCGCTGCACCACCACCGGCATACCGTGCGGACCGAGCAGCCCCATCAGCGTCTCCAACTCGCGGCCGAACTCAGCCGTGAACAACTCCTTGTCCCCCGGCCCGAACGGGACGTCGACGGTCTGGGAGCGCCGGCTCAGGGCGTCGTTGACGCCACCCAGAATACGCAGCAGCAAAGCGAATGGCTGTTCGTCCCAGCGGCGGCCGAGCTCTCCGAGATGCCGGGCGAACTGCTCGGTGCGCGCCAGGAATTCCTCATCGCTCATGCCCGCCATCGTGGCGCACGGTGTGGACCGGTGTATCCGGTTCCGGTAATCCGAGGGCGGAAGATCGACAGACGCGGATGCCGACTCCGGCGCGAATGCGCTGATGCATTCGATTGCCGAATATTCGTCCGATCGAATTCATGTGCCCGCGACGGGTGCCGCCCCATCGCCGAACGCGACCTCGACCACGGCCCCGGGCCGCAGCCCCCACTCCGCCATGGCGCCGGCGCGCGCCTCGACAACGTGGCGTGCGCGAAGCCGCGGCAGGCCCAGCCGACCCGGCGGCATCGTGCGCACGGCGAGCACGCGCAGACGGCGGTCGAGGTAGGCCACGTCGATGGGGAAGGCCATCCGAAAGGTGTGGACGCCGCTCGCCGGGGTGAGCAGCAGGGCTCCTTCGATGCCGGTCCGGCCCAGCAGGCCGCGGGTACGGGCGCGGTAGGAGGAGGCGATCTCCACCGGGATCGCCGCCCCGCCCCCGCCCCGGCTCCCGTGCCCGCCCTCGGCCCGGCCGCCGGGCCGGACCCTCAGCGTCCCGCGCCCGTCGCTCCATCGCCGTGTCATCGCCGCCCCCGGTCTCTGCCGAATCTTCCCGGCCTCCCGGCCTCTTCCGGTCTGCCACACCTCTACCACCGGCACCCGCTACGTCAACATCACTCCCGTCTTTCACCCTCCTGGTCGCGTACGGCCGGTGTCGGAACGGGTCCGCCAGGCCGAAGGCGCG
>CAYNNX010000117.1:18357-18639 GCA_964398515.1 uncultured Streptantibioticus sp.
ATCCGCATCCCACCCCGCGGATCGGCCCGTTTTTCATGCTCATCCGCAGGGTCCGGCGTCGCTCGCCGCCGCAAGCGGGCGGTAGCGCAGCCCGACGGCCCGGTAGGCGCGGATCGCCGCCGAGTTGTCGTCGCCCACCATCAGGGCGGCCGTGCCGTGCCGGGTGACGGCCTCCGCGGCCGGCAGGGCGCAGACCGCGCGGCCCAGTCCCCGGCCCCGGGCGGCCGGGTGGACGGCGATCCCGGCGGGGAAGCCCATGCTCGGCGCCGACCGGGCGAGGGC
>CAYNNX010000118.1:0-18611 GCA_964398515.1 uncultured Streptantibioticus sp.
ATTTCACCACCGACGGCCAAGCCGACCTCGCCGTCGGCGCCACCGCGATCACCACGGTCGCCGCCGAACTCGGCGTCCCCGCCACCGTCACCGCAGCCGAGTTCTACCGCACCGCAACCACCACTCCCTAGAAGCCTGGCGACGCCAGCGCTGCCAAAGCGCGGGCAGTACCTCGATTCCACCCACGCACAGACCCCCGCGGCCGCTACCGGTAGTTCGTTAAATCCGGCGGTAGAGGTCAATGCCGTGTCCTGTGGTGACCGCGTCGATCAGGGCCTGGAGCTCGGATGGTGGGTCCCTGTCCGTCCAGGCTCGCCACCATCGGGTGAGGGTGATGGCGGGGGTGAGCCAGGAGCGGATGGCGCGTAATGCCCTGGGCCAGCAAGGCTGTTGGGGCTGGTGGGGTTGGGCTGGGCCCCCTAATCCGTTGTGAAGGCGGCTCCACAGCGGTCTCGGAGTGGAGCGTTCGGGCCGTCTCGGCGGGACGGACGCCTGTGTACACCCGGGCCCTGTGAGGTCTTCTCAAAGAGCGGCGCCGTCATTGCCGCGGTGGGTTTCGCGGTGGTCGCGTGGGCGCCGGGCCGATGCCTGTGGTTCCCCCGGACCCGCGAGGTCTTCAGAGAGAGTGGCGCGGTCCGGCGCCGTCGGGCCGCCGCGAAACTCACCGGCGGCTGTCGTTCGTTGCCGTCGTGGTGCGAGCCCGCCGCAGGGTGACCTCTTGTTGATCTCCACGAGCCTTGAGCCCTGGCACAGACAGAGGCCTCTGGGGTGCGCTGGTGTCGCGAACGGCTACTGAGATGGCGGACCGTCAGAGTCCTGGGATTAGGACGCCGCGTGACCCGCATCTGCTCGTGACCTGCACAAACGCGCAAAGTTAGGAGAACGGTGTGACGGTGTTTTGCGGTATCGACTGGGCTGAAGGGCATCACGACATCGCCCTCGTAGACGACAGCGGACAGCTGCTGGCCAAGCGCCGGATCGGCGACAACCTCACCGGATACAAGCTGCTGTTGGACCTGCTCGCTGAACACGGCGACAGTCCCAGCGCCCCGATCCCGGTAGCGATCGAGACCAGCCACGGCCTCCTCGTGGCCGCCCTGCGCACCGGCAGCCGCCAGGTCTTCCCGATCAACCCGCTCGCCGCCGCCCGCTACCGCGACCGTCATGGTGTATCCCGCAAGAAGTCCGACCCCGGCGATGCCCTGGTCCTGGCGAATATCCTGCGCACCGACATGCCCATGCACCGGCCGCTGCCCGCCGGCTCCGACCAGGCCAAGGCCATCACCGTGCTCGCCCGGGCCCAACAGGACGCCGTCTGGAACCGGCAGCAGATTGGCAACCAGGTCCGCTCGCTGCTGCGCGAGTTCTACCCCGCAGCCCTCCTCGCCTTCCAAGGCAGACCCGGCGGGCTGGCCCGCCCCGACGCACGTGCCGTACTGGCGCTGGCGCCGACCCCGCATAAGGCTGCCCACCTGAGCCTGGCCCAGCTGCGGTCCACGCTCAAGCGTGCCGGCCGCAAGCGCGGAATCGACGCCGAGGCCGAACGCCTGCGCGACATCTTCCGCGCTGAGTACGCCCATCAACCCCCGGCCGTCGAGGACGCCTTCGGCCAGCAACTCCTCGCCCTACTCAAACAGTTGGATGCGGCCAGTCAGGCCAGCGACGACCTCGCCGAGGCGGTAGAGGCCACCTTTCGCGACCACCCCGACGCCGAGATACTCCTGAGCTTCCCGTGCCAGCTGGCGTGTTCAGCGCCGCCATCGTGGGCGGCCAGTACATCGCCGACGCCCTCGGCGGCGGACACGGCCTTGCCCTGGCCATCGCCGCAGGCCTCCTCATCGCGCCTTCGCCAGCAACTTCGCCGGCTCAAACTCTCCGGCGGCCTCCAACTCGCACTCGTGGCACTGCTCGCCCTGTTGATGGTCGAAGGCATCGCTATCGCACTCCCCGACGGCCACACCGCCAACCTCACGCCGTTCACACCGCACGGGTGGTTCGCCGTGGGGGACGCGGCAACCCTGCTGTTTTTCTCGTTCTCCGGCTGGGAGGCAGCCAGCTACCTGTCCGGAGAATTCCGCGACCCGCGACGTTGTGACTTCGCGCGATAGATGGCCGGAGGCGGGCAGAGAAGCCCAGGTCGGAGCCGCCAGGGTGGCGGCGTAGAGGTATCGGCCGGTGGCGTTGGTCGCCTCGGGCCGTGATCCGTCGCCGGGCCTCGTTGAGTGCGGCGGTCGCCTCGTCGAGATTACTGACGATCACGGTGGCGGTGGCGGTGGCGTGCGCGTACCGGGCGTGCTTCTCGGGCGGCCCGGCGATGACGAAGAAGTCACCGATCGCGGCGATTGAGATCGACTCCGTGCAGTCGCATGCCGTCCTCCGATCTGCGGGCGCCGGTCGGTGACGTCGTGCTGTGAGGTCAGGAAGCGAGGCGCAGCAGGCGTTCGGCGTTGCGGTGGCTGATCTTGGCCAGTTCGTCGTAGGCGAGCGGTGCCGTGGTGAGGAAGTCGATGGCCTGGGAGGTCGATTCGTAGGGGTAGTCGATGGCGAACATGATGGAGTCGGCGCCGATCGCCTCGATGGCGCCGGTGAGCGTGGCGTGCGACCAGACGCCGCTAACGGTGATGTGGATGTTGTCGCCGAAGTACGCGGAGGGGTTACGGCGCAGCGCGCGATCACGCTGACACTGGTAGCGGGAGTCGAGGCGGGCCAGCTGGAAGGGAAGGCCCTCGCCCATGTGGCCAAGAATGAGCCGGGCCTTTGGATGACGGTCGAAGACCCCGCCGAGGACAAGCCGCAGAGCGTGCGCACCGGTTTCGGCCCCCCACGTCCACAGCGGGCCAATCAGCTCCGGCCGGCCCTGAAGGACATGCCAGGAGTCGGCGGGTGGCGCTCCAGGGTGCAGGTACAGCGGGACGTTGAGGTCTTCCAGCGTGCTCCATAGCACGTCGAACTGCGGCTCGTCGTAGTAGTGGCCGCCGGTGTGGTCGTTCACCAAGGCGCCGCAGAATCCCAACTCGGTGACCGCGCGATCGAGTTCCTCGGCGGCGGCCTCGGGATCCTGCAGGGGCAGGGCGGCGAAGCCGCGGAAGCGGTCGGGGTGGCGGGCGATGACGGAGGCGAGGAAGTCGTTGGCCTGGCGGGCGTCAGCGATCGCCCGCGTGGTGTCGGCGATGCCCTGGATGCCGGGCACGGTCAGCGACAGGACCTGGATGTCGATGCCGTAAGTGTCCATGTCGGGCAGCCGTTCCTCAGTGAAGTCCACCAGCTTCCGGTTCCACTCCTGCATCCACTTGTCGGCGGTGAGGGTCTTCTCGGGCAGGGGCTGGCGGGCGAGGAGTCCGGGGATGGCGAACGCTTCTTCCAGGGCGATGAGTTTCACGGGAACAGGCCTCCTGGGCTCCTGGGACACGGCTGGCCGCACGGGCCGCCGCGATGAGGTCTCCGGCCCGTGCGGGGTTGAGGGGCAGCGGGGTGTGAGGCGTGCAACTACGCCCTTGCCGCTGCGGTGTGTTGCTGGAGCGTTGCGGTCACACCGGCGGGGCGATGAACAGCCCCCGGTCGACGTCGTTGTGGAGTTCCTTGGCGAGCGGTTCGTTCATCGCGTTCGCCGTGCCCCACTGATCGCTCACGTCCTCGTCGAGGAACGTGTAGTGGTGCGGATGCCAGGTGTCCTCGTCCAGCTCCTCCATCTGCGTGGTGTACTCGACGGTGTTGCCGTGCGGGTCGAAGAAGTACGAGAACGTGTTGTCGCCCGCCAGATGGCGGCCGGGCCCCCAGACCAGGCGCGCTCCGGAGCGCAGCAGCCGGCCGGTGCCGCGCATGAACTCCTCCAGGCCGCGCAGTTCGAAGGAGACGTGGTGGATCGAGGCGTGCGGTGCGGCGGCGATGCCCAGACTGTGGTGCTGGGAGCTGATCCGCATGAAGTTCATGACGTCGCCGGTGTGTGGGGCGCCGATGGCGTCCGACAGGGCGAAGCCGAGGTGCTGCTCGTACCACTGGCGGGTCTTGGTGATGTCGGGGGAGTTGACCACGACGTGGGAGAGGCGGACCGGGACGGATTCCCGCTCCTCGATGCGGCGGTGGGCGCGCACCGCCACGTCGGATGAGATTTCCACGGTGCGGCCGTCGACGTCGAAGAACCGGAAGCCGTAGCCGCCGCCGGGGGTCTGCAGCGTATCCGGGCGGGTGATCAGCGGGACGCCGGAGGCCAGGAGCTGCTCGGCGAGGGTGTCCACGTCGGCGGGGGTGGCGGCTCCGTAGGAGATGAGGTCGAGGCGTTTGTCGTCGGCTTGGCGCAGCCGGATGACGTACTGCTCGGGTGAGCCCTCGGCAGCCAGGAACGCGATGCCGTTGTCCTCGGACACCCGGGTCAGGCCCCACACACCGGCGTAGAAGTCGAGCTGCTTGGCGTAGTCGGGCACGGCAAGGTCGACATGGCGCAGGTGGGTCAACAGTCGTGTGGTCATGGTGAGGTGGTTCCTTCCGTTTCGGAGCGGAAGCGGGTGTGCTGGCGGCCGAGACCGGTGATCTCCGCCTCGATCTCGTCGCCGGGGGCGAGCAGACGGCCCCAGGACATGCCGTTGCCGGGCGGGCTGCCGGTCAGCAGCAGGTCGCCGGGCAGCAGCCGGGTGGTCTGGGAGGCATAGGAGATGAGCCTGGCGGTGTCGAAGAGCATGCCGTCGGTGGTGGCGCTCTGCATGACCTTGCCGTTCAGACGCAGAGTGAGCTGCAGCTCGGCCGGGTCGCCGACGAAGTCGGCGGGCACCAGAAAGGGTCCCAGCGGTGTGAAACCGGGGGCGTTTTTGCTGCGCAGCCAGTCGCTACCGAGGGCGTCGATGTCTGTGCGGAAGATCGCATCCCGGGCTGTCAGGTCGTTGGCGATGGTGTACCCGGCGACGTGTTCCAGGGCGTGTTCCGGGGTGACGCGGAAGGCCGGGCGGCCGATCACCGCGCACAGTTCCAGCTCCCAGTCGGGCTTGGCCGTCCACGTAGGCAGCACCACGTCGTCGTAGGCGCCGGTCAGGGCCGAGGGCAGACCGGTGAACAGGTAGGGGGCGCCCTTGGCGGCCCGGCGGTCGGTCTCCGCCGCCGCGTCGGCAAGAGCCTGCTCCTCGCTGCGCGGATCGTCTGCAGGCCGGTGCGCCACTGTCAACTCGACCACGTGCGTGCGGTAGTTAGCGCCCGCCTGGAAGATCTGGCGGGGCTCCACCGGAGGGTGGACCTGCAGCCGGGCCAGGGGGAAGTGGCACGCGGTGGGCTCGGCGGCAATGCTTGTCAGCATGCGCAGTGAGATGTCCCAGCGCTCCAGGAGCGCGCGGATCGACGGCGCCTCCTGCACCTGCCACAGCTCGGGCTCGGCGCTGAGGTCCAGGACCTTCTCGTCGGCCAGCAGGCCCGGGAAGCGGGGGCCGTCGTCCAGGGAGAACGTTCCGAGGGCGAACGGCCCGGCGAGGATGTCGTTCACGCCGCCAGGCCCTTGGCGAAGGCGCTGCGGAAGAACAGCAGCGGCGCACCGTCCTCACGGGTGGCCAGGTCAAGGACCTCACCGATGACGACGAGATGGTCCCCGGCCTCGTGGATGTCGCGGATGCGGCAGTCCAGGGCGGCCAGGGAGCCGTCGATGCGGACCGTGCCGTGCGCGGTGGGGTGCCAGGAGATGGACTGGAACTTGTTCTGGCTGTGCCTGCCGAGTGTGGCGCACACCTCCTGCTGGTCGGCGGCGAGGATGCTGACGCTGAAGTGGCCGGTGGGGGCGATGCGGGGCCAGCTCGATGAGCCCTTGCCGATGCACACGAGGATCAGCTGCGGGTCGAGGGATAGGGAGGAGAAGGACTGACAGGCGAGCCCGGCCGGCTGGCCGTACGCGTCGAGGGAGGCGACCACGGTCAGGCCGGAGGCGAACAGACTCATGGCGGAACGGAATTCGGCGGCCTCGATGGTACGGCCGGCGCAGTCGGTTGAACGGGGAGCGGGGTGAATCATGGCGGAGGTCCTCACAGCATGAGGTCGTGGACGTCGAGCCCGAGCGCGTGGCGTCCGAAGAGCGCCAGGGACCGCTCGGGGTCGTTGGTGACATGGCCGCGGCCGGCGTGTACGTCGCGCCAGGCGCGTTGGAGGGTGTTGTCGTCGCTGCTGTTGCGCAGGGCGCTGCCGCCCGCGTTCTCCATCAGCAGGTCGACCGCGTAGACGGCGCGCTCGGTGGCGCGGACCTGGTCGCGGCGCAGCCGGGTGCGCAGCGCCAGGGACGGCTCTTCGCCGCGCCGGGTGGAGTCGTACAACTCATGGATGTTGTGGGTCAGTTGAAGCCAGGCCGCGTCGATCTCGCTGCCCGCGCGGCCGATGCGGACCTGGGCGAAGGGGTCGTCGGCCACCTTGCCTCCGGTGACGCGGATCCGTTCGCGGGTCGCGTCCAGGTATCTGGTGTACGCCGCTTCGGCCATGCCGACGATCGGCGCGGCGATCGACGTGGTCAGCACGGGTCCCATCGGCAGCCGGAAGACCGGCTCCGTGGCGCTCTGCTCGTTGCGGGTGGCGGAGCCCAACTGGTCGGCTGCGATGGCGTGGTGGTCGGGGACGAAGACGTCGTCCACGATGATGTCGTTGCTGCCGGTGCCGCGCAGTCCGACCGTGTCCCAGACCGGGTCGATGGTGTAGTCGGCCCGTGGCAGCAGGAACAGGCGCAGCTCGCGGGGTGTGCCGTCGCCGTCGCGCAGGAATCCGCCGAGCAGTGTCCACTGCGCGTGGTCGCAGCCGGAGGCGAAGCTCCAGCGCCCGGAGATCCTGAAGCCGCCCGTGGTTGGGGTAACAGCCCCCATGGGGGCTTGTGAGGAGGCGATCCGCGCACTGGGGTCGCTGTCCCAGACGTCGTCCTGGGCACGCGGATCGAGCTGGGCGACGATCCAGCTGTTGACACCGAGGACGCCGGCGACCCAGCCGGTCGACCCGCAGGCCCGCCCCAGTTCGCGCAGTACCTCGTAGAAGACGGCGGGGTCGGCGGCGAGCCCGCCGTGCCTGCGTGGTTGCAGGAGTCGGAAGACGCCGGCGGCGGCCAGGTCGTTGATGGTGGCCTCGGGTATGCGGCACAGATGCTCGGCTTCGGTCGCGCGTTCGCGCACGGCCGGTGCCAGGGCGCGTACCGCGGCGAGGACCTCGTGTTCGGTCACGTCAGCCCCTCTCGGCGGAAAGGTCGAAATTCGCAAGGCGTGGCAGGTCCCCATGAGGTGCAGGCGGCCGCCGTCATCGGCCGGGGTGCCCTTCGTCCTTGAAGCCGAGCAGGACGCGGCCGTAGGTCTCGTAGTGCATCTCGCTCACGGTGATGTGCTGGGCGGCCACGGCGGCGTCGCGGGCGTTGCGCTGCAGCGCGTTGGTCAGGTAGACCGCACCGGAGCCGCCGAAGCGCAGAGCGGTGCTGGTCACCTTGACGCCGACCTCCATCATGTGGGTCATCGCGGCCGAGAAGGCGCCGCGCAGCTCCACGGAAGGGGTCTCGCCGCGCGAGGCGGTCACCCAGAGCTCTTCGAGCAGTTGGAGGCTGTAGGCGCGGGCCGCGCGCAGCTCGGTCTCCAGCTCGCCGATGGTGTGCTGGAAGTAGGGTCGGTCGGCGACTGTGCCGGTGGAGAACGGTCGCCGCTTGGAGCGGGCCAGTGCGCTGATCTCGTCGAGTGATCGGCGGGCGATGCCGGCCATGAGGCCGATCATTCCGGAGAAGTTGAACTCCGGGAGCGTGTACTTCGCGCCGCCGCGGCGCTGGCGCGGCGGGAAGGTGTAGGTGCGGTGCTCGGGCACGAGGAGGCCGTCGACGGAGAACGAACAACTGCCGGAGCCGGAGAGCCCGGAGACGTGCCAGTCGTCGATGACGGTGACCTCGCAGGCGGGGGCGACACCGATGACGACCACCTCTCCGCCCGGGGCGTCCTCGCTGGGGCAGCGGGCGTCGAAGCTGACCCAGGTCGCGTGGCGTATGCCGGATGCAAACGACCAGTTGCCGGTGAACACGTAGCCGCCGGTGACCCGCTCGACCTTGGACCTGCCGTGGATCTGCCCGGCCGTGTGCGGCCAGTCAGCGCCGAAGATCTCCTGGCATGCTTCGTCGGACGCCGTGCTGCCGAGGGTTCCCACGCCCTGGGCGCCGATCATGAGGGACCAGGCGGCGGAGCCGTCTAGGCGGGCGACTGCCTCGAAGACCTCCACCTGCGTGACCGGGTCGGTCTCGAGTCCGCCGAGTTCCCGGGGGGCGCCCATCTTGAACAGGCCTTCCGCGCGGAACGCGGTGAGGGTGTCCTGGGGCAGCGTGCGCTCACGTTCGGCGTTCGGCGCGTCCGCCTGG
Source organism: uncultured Streptantibioticus sp. (assembly GCA_964398515.1). Classification (GTDB taxonomy): domain Bacteria; phylum Actinomycetota; class Actinomycetes; order Streptomycetales; family Streptomycetaceae; genus CAYNNX01. Next base: position 8,327 of record CAYNNX010000118.1, read on the forward strand.
ATGACCTCTGCGATGCGCTCGACGCTGGCCAGCAGCTGTTCGCGTTCGGGGGAACGCCAGGCGGGCGACTCGTTCGTGGAGGCGGTTGTGGTCTGGGTGGGTGTTGTCATGTGTCCGTTCCTTGTCAGGATTGCCCGGGGCGTGTGCGTCGCCGCACCGCCCCGTACTTCGCTTACGGACACCACCTTCGCTTCGCCCACCGGGGAGGGTCATCACCCTCTTTCGCGATATCTGGCGGTTCGTAAGGGTGCGGTGTGGTTCAGGGTGACGGGTGCATCCCCAGGGCCCGGCTGCGTTCGATCGCGGCGATGCGCGAGGTGACGCCGAGCTTGCGGTAGATGGCCTGCATCTGTGATTTCACGGTGTTGACCGATACGAAGCGATGCGCGGCGATCTCCGCGTAGGTCAGCTCCATGGCCAGGAAGGGGATCAGGTCGAGCTCGGCCGGGGTGAGGGGGTCGAGCAGCTGCTCCGTCGCACGCTCGGGCCCGGATCGCATCCCTCTCGTGAATGCCGCGTCCCGCGCCAGGAGTTGGGTGACCGCATCAGTGAACTCCGCGACCGGGTGCGGGCCACCACGGCTCCCGACGTGCACCAGCCAGGCGCTGTCGGCCCCGGCGGCCTCGGCCAGGGTGCGCACCATCATCTGGGGTGCCGCGAGTGCCAGGGCGGCGACGGCGTGCTGTTCGCTCATCCTGGTCTCGCCGCAGGCGCGGGCCGCGCGGGCGGCCAGGACACGCAGCCTGACCAAGGTCTGGGCCGCGCGGCGGGGGCGCCGGCGTATCAGGTCCTCGACCGCGCTGAGGGCTGCGCGTGGGTTCGCGTCATGCTCCAGATCAAGCCAGGCCTGCAGTTCGGCGCACAACTCGACATCGGCGCCGTGCCGTTTGAGTTCCGACAGCCAGCCGCGCGCGCCGGTGGGATCGTGGTGGGCCAACCGCAGCCGGAACTGCTGCTCGATGATGCGGACACGCACGAAGTGCGGCAGGGCACCGCGCGGATCGATGCCCATCGCGTCGCGCAGCACGTTGAACGCTTCGCTGGTCCGGCGCTGGTGGAAGAGGGTACGGGCCAGTCCGGTCAGGCTGCGCGAGCGCATCCACACCCGGTCGGCGATGGTGCACAGGCGCTCGGCCGTACGGAACTCCCGCTCAGCTCCGGCCAAGTCATCGTGTTCCCACAGCAGTTCACCAAGGGCCACACGGGCCTCGATGGTCGGCGGCTGGTCAGCCTGGCCCACCTGCTCCGCGGTCGCCAAGGACAGCTCGGCGAACTCCCGTACGTCCTCGAGACGTCCAAGGTGGCTGAGCAGGGCCGCCCGCTTGCCGGGGAAAGACACTGCGACCAGCGGGTGGACTCCCTCGCGGGCCCGATTCAGACCCTCACGGATCACGTCCATCGCCGCATCGAACCGTCCTGTGCACTCGTAGGCCTCCGCCAGGGCCTCCAGCATGGCCAGGCGCGGATAGGTGTCGTGGTGGCGATGGAGCGGCTCGCGGCGGTCGAGGAGCGCGCGGGCACGTTCGCCGCAGGCAATGGCCTCGCGCAGATCCCCCAGCATCCAGTACGCGAACACCCGCATGCAGCTCGCCTCGGCGACGGCGTCGTCGTTGTCGGGCAGCTTCTCGGTGTGCTCGCACCACAGCAGCGCGTCGGCGGGCTGATCGGCCCACAACGCGAGGTAGGCCATGCGCACGGACAGCGCGGGGTGCTGCTCGATGATGTAGCGGGGAAGCCGGGCGAACAGCGGCTCCAGCTGGTCGTCGAGCTGGTGGGTGGTGTCGTGCGTGACGATCCGGTTGAGCAGACTGCCGGCTAGGGGGAAGTCTGGGGCGGCGACCGCGTGGTCGAAGGCCACGGTGAGCTGGTCGTGGTGGGCGAACCAGTGGGCGGCCCGCAGCCGGCACGCGCCGGCCCGGTCGGGATCGGTGCGCGCCAGCTCGCCCTGCAGGAACTCCGCGAACAGCGGATGGAAGCGGTAGCGCTCCCCGTCGTCCAGGCCGAGCAGGAAGCCCCCTTCGCCCTCGAGCGTCCGCAGCAGCGTGCCGCTGTCGCGTCGTGTTGTCACCGCCTGGCACACGTCGGCGGAGAGCACCTCAAGGACGGACGCGTCGAGCAGGAAGTCGCGGACGCCGTCGGGCTGATGGCGCAGGACCTCGTGCAGAAGAAAGTCCGCGATGTCGCGGCTGTGCCCGGTGAAGTCCCGCAAGAATGCGTCCGGGTCGCGGTGGGAAAGCAGAGCGCGGCTGGCCAGTTGGAGGCCTGCGATCCAGCCCTCGCACCGTGTGGCGAGCAGGCTCGCCTGCGGCTCGGTCAGGAAGTCGGCCGCTTCGCTGAGATAGGTGTGCGCTTCCTCCGCGGTGAACGCCAGGTCCATGACGTTCAGTTCATCGAGTTCACCCCGCAGGCGCAGCGTGTGCGCCCGGCGCAGAGGCGTCGATGTCCGGCTGGTCAGCATCAGGTGCACCGGTGGCGGTAGCACGTCGGCCAGGAAGTCGAGCACGAGGAGCACGTTCTCCCGATGCAGAACGTGGACGTCCTCAAGGATCAGAACCGCCCGCCTCGGCACCTCGTCGAGCGTGTCGCGCAGTCTGCGCAGGAAGGCGTCCGGGAGCTCCCGGGCCGGATCGCGCCCCTCCTCGCGCAGCGCCGACTCCAGCGACGCGACCCGGTCCTCATCGACACCGAGGCGTTCGACGGCATCGATCAGGTGCCGGGCGAAGCGCGACGGGTCGTCATCGCGCTCGCACAGGCTGACCACCGCGACGGAGCGCTCCCGTAGCAGGGGCGTGTCCAACCACTGTGAGACGAGTGAGGTCTTGCCATACCCGGCAGGTGCGACGATTGCGGTGATCCTCGCGGACAGGGCCGCATTCAGGCGCCGGGTCAGCCGTGGACGCGACAGCAGATACCGAGCCGTGCGGGCCGGTCGCGCGCTGCCGTGGCGAACACTCTCGTCGTACATGGTCCTCACCTCAGTGATGGTGGAGCTGGCCTGGCCGGGCCGGCGTAGGCAGTTGGCATTCAACACCGGGGCGCCGGCCGGAACAGGGGCCGCTCGGTTCGGCGGTGCGGCAGATCTCGGAACCGGGGTGTGTGTCCGCCCGGCGCCGGGTCAGATGTCCCCGGAACGTGCGAGCTGCCGTGCATAGGCGATCGTCTGGTTCGGAGCGGACCCCATGACCTTGCGCCGTGAGTTGGCGATGGCCACTTCCTCGGGGCTGTTGTGCTCGACGCCAGGGATCTCGGACAGCGCGGTGAAGCCGAGCATCAGCTCACCGTCCTCGGCCGTGGTCACCATCTGCGCAATGAGTCCGCGCTGCCAGCCATCGATGAAATCCACCACCACAAGTCGGCCGCCGTGGAAGGTGACGCGAGCGATGGACTCCTTGCCGTCCTCACGAACAGCACGCCGGGTCAACCGATCTCCCTGGTCCTCGATGATCTCGAAGACGTGTCCCGGCGGGACGAGTTCGGGGCTCTTGGAGCTGTCGGCCCGCGCGCGCTGGACCAGGGCCGCATAGAGCTGCTCGGCGCTCAGCCATGGCTCGTCGGGATCGCCATTGACCCGGGCCTCGGCCTTGATGGTGAACATGATCGCTCCTCGGTGTCCGAAGGAAGGGCACGCCGCCGGCCTGCTGGCTTCCAGAGTCATGAGCGTCAGACGCTATGACCGGGGCGCGGCCGTCGCATCACGAGAGCGGGTGATAGATGGCCGGGCGGCCGACGCTGCGAGGGGAATGCGAAAGGCCCGCCGTGTCGCAGGCGAGCCCGTGCTGTCCGCCTCGCTGGCCCGGCCGGACCGCAAGAGGGTCAGTGCTTGCCGAGCATGGCCTGCCAGCGGTGTTCGAGAAGCTCGATGGCGCGGGTGACGGCCTCGACGTCTTCGCTGTGGTGGGAGGAAGGCGGCGGGCTCCTCGGCCGTGCCCCCGTGTCTGGCCTGTGTTGGGGTATGGCCCGTTGCCTTCTGGCCGGCGAGGAAATCGAACGAGGATCGGGGCTGAAACGGCGGCGGCGCGACGCCAGGTGCGGGTGCACTGGACGGCCGCGCCGTGTGACTGCGAGAGTCGGACCGGTTCCCGGTGGAGGCTGCTACTCCTGCTTCTCGCCGGAGGCGAAGCGGGAGATGATCAGTGCGACGATGATGATCGCGCCGTTGAGGAACTGGTTCCACAGCGGTGGCACGCCTGCGAGGGTCATGACGTTGACCACGAGCTGGAGGGTGAGCACACCGGTGAGTGCGCCGAACAGCGTGCCGCGCCCGCCGTTGAGGCTGACGCCGCCGATGACTGTGGCGGCGAAGACTTGAAAGATCCAGCCGTTGCCCTGGTCGGCGGAGATGGAGCCGTAGTGGCCGGTGTAGAGGACGCCGGCGAAGGCCGCGAGCAGGCTGCCGAGGATGAGGACGGTCCAGACGATCCGGTCGACCCGGATGCCCGCGGCGCGGGCGGCCTCGGCGTTGCCGCCGATCGCGTACAGTGCCCGGCCGTGCCGCAGCCAGGCGAGGGCGCAGCCGCCGACCAGGAAGAGGACGGCGCACATCCAGATGGCGGCGGGGATACCGAGCCAGCTGCTGCTGCCGAGGTAGCGGAAGGAGCCGGGCACGTTGACGATGGACTGGCCTTGGGAGATGGCGACCTGCAGGCCGCGCAGCAGGGTCAGCCCGCCGAGGGTGACGATGAAGCCGTTGAGGCGTAGTTTGAGGATGAGAAACCCGTTGATGGCTCCGATGAGTGCGCCGACCATCAGGCACAGCGGGATGGCGGTCCAGGAGGGGAAGACCCCAAGGCCGTTGAAGCGCGCGCCGTGGTCGGGCAGGACCAGCCAGACGGCGATGACCGGGGCGACGCCGATGGTGGACTCCAGGGAGAGGTCCATCCGGCCGGTGATCAGGATCAGGGCCTCGGCCAGGACCAGCAGGCTCAGCTCGGTGGCTTGCTGGCCGACGCCGAGCAGGTTGTCGGTGGTGAGGAAGGCGGGCGAGACGATGAAGCCGATGACGCCCAGGACGAGCAGAACGGGTACGAGCGACAGGTCGCGGTAGCGGGAGAAGCCGAAGCGGCGGGCGGCGGGTGCGGGGATGGCGGTCGCGGGGCGCTCGCTCAGCTCAGTGGTGGGAGACATGGCTTTCCTTCGTCTCGGTCGGGCCGGCCATGCCCTCCATGGCTGCGACCAGCTGTTCGTCGCTCCAGCCGTGCTTGAACTCGGCGACGGCCCGGCCGTGGAACATGGCCACGACGCGATCGCAGATTCGCAGGTCGTCGAGTTCGTCGGACACGATCAGGGCGGTTCTCCCGTCCTCGGCGACCTGGCGGATGGTGCCGAGCAGCGATTCCTTGGACTTGACGTCGACGCCGTTGGTCGGGCGGATGGCGACCAGGACGTGCGGCTCGGTGGCGAGCGCCCGGGCGATGACGACCTTCTGCTGGTTGCCGCCGGACAGCGCGGAGACGGGGGCGAGGGGCCCAGGCGTTTTGATGTCGAGGTCGCCGATCATGCGCTGGGCGAAGGCCCGGGTACGCGAGGGCAGCACCGTGCCGTACGGGCCGAGTTGGTCGGTGACGGTGAGGGTGGCGTTCTCGGCGACGCTGCGCTGTGGGACCAGGCCCTGAATGTGCCGGTCCTCGGGCACGAATCCGATGCCGGCCGCGAGGGCGGCGGGGACCTCGCCGGTGCGCACCTGACGGCCCGCGACGCTGATGGCTCCGGTATCGGGCCGGTGCAGGCCGGCGACGGTCTCGCCGAGCTGGATGTTGCCGCTGGCGGTCGCACCGGCGAGTCCGACGACCTCGCCGGCCCGTGCGGTGAGGGAGAAGTCCTGGTAGAAGCCGGCAAGGCTCAGGTCTGCGATGTCGAGCAGCGGGGCACAGTCCGAGCGCGCCCCGTCGCGGGCCGGCCGGTTGGGCTGCGTACCCTGGGAGCTCTCGCCGGTCATCGCCTCCACCAGGGCGTGCTGGTCCGTGTCGGCGACGGGCGCGGTGATGATGTGCCGGGCGTCGCGGTAGACCGTGACTGTGGTGCACAGGTCGTAGACCTCTTGCAGATGGTGCGAGATGAACAGGAAGGCGACGCCCTGCCGCTGGAGTTCGCGCAGCTTGTCGAAGAGCCGCTCGATGCCGCGCGCGTCGAGCTTCGCGGTGGGTTCGTCGAGGATGATGAATCGAGCACCGAAGGACAGCGCCCGCGCGATCTCCACGAACTGGCGCTGCTCGACGCTCAGGTCCTCCGCGCGCGCGGTCGGGTCGACGTCCACACCGAACTCGGCGAGCAGCTCGGATGCGCGGCGCCGCAGCCGCTTCCAGCTGATCGGGCGCAGTGCGCCGACGTTCTGACGGTCCAGGAAGAGATTCTCGGCGACGGTCAGCGCGGGGATGACGGTGGAGTGCTGGTACACGCAGGCGACCCTGGAGCGCCAGGCGTCGGTGTCGCCCGGGGCCGGAGCCGGCTCGCCATCGAAGCGCAGGGTGCCGGCGTCGGGGTTCTGCAGGCCGGTGAGGATCGACACGAGCGTGGACTTGCCCGCGCCGTTACGGCCGACCAGGGCGTGCGACTCGCCGGGCGCGACCGCGATGTGGGCATCGCTGAGCGCGATGGTGGCGCCGAAGCGCTTGCTGATCCCGTCGGCCTCGACGACGGGGCCCCGGATGGGGCTGGAGTCCACCATGGGCGGGTTGTCCTTTCCACGGGGTTCGGTGAGCGGCGGCCTCGGCGGCACTGCTGTGGGTCCGCCGCTCAACGGGTGGTCGTTTGCGGTTACTTGCTTACGTTGTTGCCCCAGAGGGACTTGTCGTTGACGTTGGCCTTGGTGACCAGGGGGGCGGGGAGCTGGTCCTCCAGGCCATTGGGCAGGGAGATGATGGTGGACTGGTGGTCGGTGGGGCCCGGGTGGAAGGTCTTGCCCTCGGCTGCGGCCTGGGCGTAGTAGAGGGCGTACTTGGCGTAGAGGTCGGCGGGCTGGGAGACGGTGGCGTCGATCTGACCCTGGAGGATGGCGTCGAGCTCCTGCGGGATGCCGTCGTTGGAGATGATGGTGATGTGGCCGGGCTGTCCAGCCGGCTTGATCAGGCCCTTCTGCTGGAGCACGGCGAGGGTGGGCTGGAGGAAGACGCCGCCGGCCTGCATGTAGATGCCGTTCAGGTCCGGGTTGGCCGCCAGGGTAGACTGGAGCTTGGCGGAGGCCACGTCGCCCTTCCAGTCGGTGGCGAGCTCGATCACCCGGATGCCGGGGAACTCGCTCTTCATGCAGGCGGCGAAGGCCTGCGAGCGGTCTCGCCCGTTGATGGAGTCGAGGGCCCCCTGGAGTTCGGCGACCTTGCCCTTGCCGTGCAGTTGCTTGCCCAGGAACTCGCATGCCTTGGTGCCGTAGGCCTTGTTGTCGGCGCGGACCACCATGTAGACCTTGCCTTTGTCGGGGCGGGTGTCGACGCTGACCACCGGGATCTTCTTCGCCGACAGCGCGTCCAGGGTGGAGGCGATCGCGCCGGTGTCCTGCGGGGCCATGACGATCGCCTTGGCCCCGGTGTTCTCGAAGACCTGGACGTCGGAGACCAGCTTGGTCACGTCGTTCTGCGAGTTGCTCACCGGCAGGGTGTTCAGGCCCTGGGAGGAGGCGTCCCGCTTGATGTACTGGGCGTAGGAGTTCCAGAAGTCGGAGTCGGAACGGGGCAGATCGACGCCGATCGCCGACTTGCCGCCGGAGGCGGAGTATGTCGATGTGCTACCGCGGTTGCAGGCCGTGGCGAACCCCGCCAGGACGACCACGGTGGCGGCGATGACCGCGATTCTGGAGGAGCGAGGCTTCATGGTGCTGATCTCCTTGGCTGGGATGGCCGACGCCCCTGCCGGGGCGGGTGGGGACCGGTGCAGTCAGGCGTGGCGGGAGAGGCCGGTGGCGCCCGTCCCAGTGAGGTGACCCGTGGGCTCGATACCGGCCGCACGCCCAGCCCTCGATCCAGGAGCTCGGCCGGTACGGATCTGAGGGCGGTCCGCCGTGTGGGATGTCAGCGACTCACGCCTGCTCAGTCATCGGATGGCTTGCGGTAACGAGGACCCTACGATCCGGAAACGTGCCCATCAAGAGGAGACCTCGGACGAATCCAAACCGTGACATTCAGGTACCTGACTGGATGTCGGGCGAGGTCGAGGGCGCCGAATTGGCACGTGGGTTGGGGATTTGTGCGTACCCGTCGATCAACCCTGGATCAAACATCCGAGGACTTCTTGCGCCTGCAACGTATCTGTCGTATCGTCACGCGCACCGCAGATTCATCCGATGTATCGACTGTCGGAGGTGCCACGCATGCCGACCGATACAGGGTGCTCCGGCCCGGGGACGTCATCAACACCGACGCCCCGGCCGGCGTGGCCCTAGCCTGCCGGACACACCCGCACCTGTGCGAAGGAGACACCGTCGAGCTGTCCATCGACGGTCTCGGCACCCGGCGCCAGACCTTCGTCAACGCGTGAAAGGCACCGAGTTGTCCGCAATCACCGCGCGGATCACCGCCCTCGACACCTACGACATCCGCTTTCCCACCTCACGGGAGCGGGACGGGTCCGACGCGATGAACCCGGACCCCGACTACTCCGCCGCCTACGTCATCCTGCGCACCTCCGCGGGAGGCCACGAGGGCCACGGCTTCACCTTCACCATCGGACGCGGCAACGACGTCCAGGTCGCCGCCGTCAACGCGCTGCGCGGACACATCGTCGGCCGGCCGGTCGCCGAGCTGTGCGACAACCCAGGTTCCCTGTACCGCGACCTGATCGGCGACAGCCAACTGCGCTGGCTCGGCCCCGAGAAGGGGGTGATGCACATGGCGATAGGCGCCGTGGTCAACGCCGTCTGGGACATGGCTGCCAAGTGCGAGGGCAAGCCGCTGTGGCAGTTCCTCGCCGACGCCGCCCCCGAATGGCTGGTCTCCCAGATCGACTTCCGTTACATCAGCGACGCGCTGACCCCCGACGAGGCCCTGGAACTGCTGCGCAAGGGCAAGCAGGGTGCCGCCGACCGGGCCTGCGAACTCCTGGGAGGCGGTTACCCCGCCTACACCACCTCGCCCGGCTGGCTCGGCTACTCCGACGAGAAGCTCACCCGCCTCGCGAAGCAGGCTGTTGCCGACGGCTTCACCCAGATCAAGCTGAAGGTCGGCACCGACCTGGCGGACGACATCCGGCGCTGCCACGCCGCACGCGAGGCCATCGGCCCCGACATCCGGATGGCGATCGACGCCAACCAGCGCTGGAGCGTCGCCGAGGCGATCGAATGGACCCGGGCGCTCGCGGAGTTCGACCCGTACTGGATCGAGGAGCCCACCAGCCCGGACGACGTCCTCGGCCACGCCGCCATCCGCCGCGGTGTCCACCCCGTCAAGGTCGCCACCGGCGAGCACGTGCAGAACCGGATCGTCTTCAAACAGCTGCTCCAGGCCGGCGCCATCGATGTCCTCCAACTGGACTCCGCCCGCGTGGGCGGGGTCAACGAGAACCTCGCCATCCTGCTGCTCGCCGCCAAGTTCGGCGTCCCCGTCTGCCCGCATGGCGGCGGCGTGGGCTTGTGCGAACTCGTCCAGCACCTGTCGATGTTCGACTACGTCGCACTCTCGGGCACCACCGAGGACCGCGCCATCGAGTACGTCGACCACCTCCACCAGCACTTCCTGGACCCGGTGATGATCAACGGCGGCCACTACCGGGCGCCCACCGCGCCCGGCTTCTCCGCCGCCATGCACCAGGACAGTATTGACACCTACAGCTACCCCCATGGCGCGTTCTGGGCGGCCGACCTGGCCTCCGGCGCGCCCGACACGCATGCGGAGGCCAGCGAATGACGACCGACCTTGACGGGCTCACCGCCCTGGTCACCGGAGGCGCCTCCGGCATCGGCCTCGTCACCGCCCAACTGCTCAGCGAACGCGGAGCGGACGTCGCCGTCCTGGACCTCGACCCGAGCGGCACCCTTGCCCCCCTGCGCGGCTTCACGGCCGATGTCGCCGATGACCGATCCGTGCGCGCGGCGGTTCAGGGGGCGGCCGAGGCCCTCGGCGGAATCGACATCCTGGTCAACAACGCAGGCATCGGCGCCACGGGAACGGTGGAGGACAACCCGGACGAGCAGTGGCACCGCGTTCTCGACGTCAACGTGCTCGGCATCGTCCGCACCACGCGCGCGGCCCTGACATATCTTCGCCGCTCGGCCTTCGCCTCGGTGGTCAACACCTGCTCCATCGCCGCCACCGCCGGCTTGCCGCAGCGGGCGCTGTACTCGGCGAGCAAGGGTGCCGTC
>CAYNNX010000119.1:0-18518 GCA_964398515.1 uncultured Streptantibioticus sp.
GACGGCGGCCCGCCCGGCCACACCGCACGGGCCGCGGCCCTGCTGCGGGAGTGCACGGCCGCCCTGGAGCGCGCGGGCTGGCAGGTGACCGCCCACGCGGCCCGCCCGCCCGGCCCCGGCTACCTGCTCGCCTCCCCCCGCCGCAGGTGAGCGACCGCGCCCGCAGCCGATCGCGCGTGCGGGCCGGGATCGCGGGTAGCCGCACCCTCATACCGGCGGCGGCACGACGGGGGCGTCCGCCGCAAGAGCCGATCGTGGAAGGACGTCGGCGATGGAGCACACGAACGGTCACGACAGCTCCCGTCTGCTGGGGATCTACCTCAACGACCATCTGGCGGGTGCCAGCGCCGGTGTGGAGCTCGCCCGGCGGGTGGCGCACGAGCATCGCGACCACCCCGCGGGACCGCAGCTGGCGGCGTTCGCCAAGGAGGTGGAGGAGGACCGCGAAGCGCTGATGGAGACCATGGCCAGGCTGGGCATCCAGGTGAGCCGCGCGAAGGTCGCAATCGGCCGGCTGGCGGAAAAGGCCGTACATCTGAAGCCCAACGCGCACCTGGCCGATCGGTCGCCGCTCAGCGATGTCCTGGAGCTGGAGGCGATGCGCCTCGGCGTCGAGGGCAAGGCCTCGGGGTGGCGCACCCTGCGCGCCCTGGCCGACGTCGACGCGCGCCTGGACGCGGCGCGGTTCGACACCCTCCTCGAACGCGCCACCCGCCAGGCGGAACTCCTCGAGACCCTCCGCACCCGCAGCGCCGCCCGCCTCTTCGCACCCGTCCCGGCCTGACGGCCGGCGGGGTACGGGCGGTCGGCGAGTCCAAGTCAACCGACAGCAAACCCAAAGGAGTTGGGCCCGGCGGCAGCGATTCGGCTGCCGCCGGGTTCTTCATGTTTTTCCGGGACGAAAACGCGAAGCAGGTTCTCCGGAATCAGGTGTTTCCCTGTGCGGCCGCCCATGGGTTTTAAGGTTCGGCACTTCGATGGAATTCGTCCTCCGGATGAACCATCGCCGAGTGGGCGCTATGGTCGGATACCAGGGCCGTCGTTTGCCGGACGACGGCATGTCGATTGAGGAGGCAGATGATGCTTACTCAGGGAACGGCTCACATCACCGGCACGACGCTGGCGACTCCCAAGGAACGGTCCACGGTGACCGCCCTGATGACTGAGGGCGAATCGGCTATCAGCGACGCGCCGCTGCACCGGCCCGAAGCGGCCGGGGCCCTGCTGCTCGGCCTCTTCCTGGCTCTTTCCCCGAAGGAGCCCAAGGAGCGGGACCGGCGGTAACCGGGCCCTCCGGTAACACGCACCACGACACACGACGGTGACCGGCCCTTCGGGGCCGGTCATCGGCCGGAAAGGTCGGAATGATGCCGTTCACTGACACCTCGTTGCACGAGGAATACGCCGGGGCCGTCGAGTGGGTGGCTGCACGCACCCTCGACGCCGTCAACGGCGCGGGAAATCCGGGCCTCACGGGCGACGCCTGGTCCGACCGGTACCCGCCGAAGACGCTGCTGGCGGCCGTGCGCGTCGTGGGACCGGATCTGCTGGCGGCGCACGCGCTGACCGACGCCCCGGTCGACGTGGCCACCGCGGACCTGGCCGGGCAGGCCCTGCGCATCTTCCCCGGGGAGGGCGCGACCGCCACCGCCACCGACACCGCCACCGCGGAGCAGGCCCTCACCGTGGCCTGGCGCGACTGGGCCACCGCCGAACTGCTGGCGCGCCACGGCTACGGCAGTCGCGCACCGCAGCCCGGCGAGTCCCCGGTCGCCGACGCCGACGAGTGGCAGGCGTGGTCGGCGCGGATGGCCCAACTGTCGTGCCTGGCACTGCCGGGACTGGACAGCGCGGTCCACCAGGACGCCGTCCGCCACGAGTCGGCGCTGTCCCGCGGCGCGGCGCGCGCCATGATGCGCCGTGACCTGCGGTCGGCGGCCCGGCTCGCGCGCTGGCTCGCCTGGCTCGCGTACACCGGGCGGCCCACCGCGCTCGAGGCCGGGCCCGTCCTGCGCCACATCGACCTCACCGAAGGCGGCAGCGCGCGCACCGCGCTCGATGTCGCCGTCGGCCAACGGCTTCTGGCGACCAGGGAGTGACCGTCATGATCGACCCCAAGGTACCCCGGCTCGCCCACCAGGTCGCCTCCCGCGCCCTGTCGTGGCTGCACGCCAACCGCGAACTCGGCAGTCTGCCGCCCGATGTGACCATCGATCTCGCCGACCCCGACAACGCCTACAAGCCGCTCGGGGAGGCCGCCCTCGCCGCCTCGCTGGTGCTGCGGGAGAACGTCGCCGGCCCCCGCGAGACCCAACTCGCCCGCGAGCTCATGGAGTTCGCCTGGGAACAGCTGCGCGAGGGCGATCTGCTCTACGAACGCCAGCTGCGGCACTGCCTGCTGACCGACCCGCTGGAGACTTACGCGCACTTCACGCGAGCCGGGTACCGCCATGCGCGGATGGACCGGCTGCTCGCGGAGATCGTGAAGCTGCGGGCCGTGCAGGCGGTGGAGTCGGTGCCCAACCGCAAGCTGGCCGTGGCCAACGCGCGCCGGGTGGTGGGGCTCGACCACGAGTCGGACTGGGCGGACCTGGCCGATCGCACCTGGCTCGGCGCCACCCCGGAACCGTGGGCGATCGACTGGATGACGGGGTACGACGTCACGCACACCGTCTTCCACCTCACCGACTGGGGCGGCCGTCCGGAGGGGCTCCCGGCCCGGATGCGCGACTACGTGCGCACCTGGCTGCCGGTGTGGGTGGACGCGTGGCAGGAGGTCGGCCAGTGGGACCTGATGGCCGAGCTGCTCATCGTGGACAGCGCCACCGGCGCTCCGGTCTGCGGCTCCTCGGCGTGGGAGCAACTGGCCGCGGTCCAGCGTGCGGACGGGCTGACCCCGCGGGACGCCGATCCGGTCGAGGGCGACGCCGAGCGGGTCTACAAGGACCACCAGCACCCGGCGATCGTGGCCGTCATCGCGGGCACGGTGGCGCTCTCCCGGTCCCTCGACGCGGGCGCCGCCCCGGCTCCGGCGTGAGCGTCGCCCGCGGCCCGGCGGCGGACGGCGTCACAGCGCTCGCTAGGACCCTTCCGCCCTCCGCCGCCGTGGTGCTGGCCACGGTGCGCGACGGCCGCGCCGACGTGCGCTGCCGCGGGCGTACCGCGTTCGACGGCGGTACGCCGGTGACGGCCGCCACCCCGTTCGAGATCGGCTCGTTGAGCAAGACGTTCACCGCGTTGCTGCTGGCGGAGCTGGCCCGGGTCGGCACCGTGCACCACGAGGAGCCCATCGACGCCTTCCTTCCCCGGGTGTACCGTCCCCGGGTCGCCGGCGGACGGCCGATCACCCTGCTGCACCTGGCCACGCACACCTCGGGGCTGCCGGGGCTGCCGCCGGGGCTGGTGCGGCGTGCGCTGCCGACCTGGTTCACCAACCCCTACGCGGCGTTCAGCGGAGCCGACCTGCTGCGCGCGCTGGGCCGCACGCGGGTGCACGGGCGCCCCGGCAGCCGGGTGCGCTACTCCAACTTCGGCGTCGCGCTGCTGGGCCGGCTCCTGGCCGACCGGGCGGCCAGCCGCTATCCCGAGTTGCTGGCCGAGGTGGTGTGCCGGCCGCTGGGGCTCACCGCGACCGGCTGCGCCACGCCGCCGGGCGCACCGCGGGCCGTGGGCCATCTGCACGGCAGGGCCCTGCCGGACTGGCGGATCCCCGGGATGCCGGCCGCCGGAGCGTTGCGCTCCACCGGCGCGGACCTGACGCGCTATCTGGCGGCGCACCTCGCCGCTGCCGCGGACCCCGAGGACGGTGCGCCGCCGTTGGCCGCGGCATTGCGGGACGCGGCCCGGCCGCGTCTGGTCCGGCCGCGCTCGGGCGACCGGCTGGCCCTGGTGTGGAACGTGCGGGAGACCGCGGCCGGAACACTGGTGTTCCACTCCGGTGCGACCCGGGGGTTCACCGCGTTCATCGGCTTCGCCCCGCGATCGGGGACGGGCCTGGCCACCTTGACGAACACCGGGCCGCGGCTCGACGCCAGGTTCGTGGAGACCTCGTACGCACTGCTGAAGGCCATGGCGCGCTGACCGCGGCCCGGGCCGGTCGCACCGGGGCCTGGGTGGGACCGCCAGGCCACCGGAGCGGGGTGCGACGCGCAGCTCGATCACACCACGCGGTACTTCTATCACACATCGTAGCCATATCCCGGGTGGTACCGGCCGACGCGCCGGCGCTCGACTTGCCGGGACCGCCGGCCGGGTGTCGCCTGGGAGGAGGCAGGAAGGAGTCGGTCATGCGTTCGCATACCATCACCCCTCCCGTCATGCGCCGCCGCGAACGCGGCGTCACGTCCGAGGGCCGGACGGTCTCCTCGTGGGCGTGGCCGATCGGGCTGGGCCTCGTGTACGGCGTCTACGCGCTCGTCGTCGAGCACGGCAACGGCGCCGGCGCCGGCTGGGCCGCCGTACGCGGCATGTCGGCCGCCGTGGTCCTGGCCGCGGTGTGCTACCTCATCGGCCGGTGGCAGCGCACCTGGCCGGCCGAGGCGGTGGGGACGGCGTACGGGGTGGTCTGCTCGGTCTCGATGGGCTACCTGCTCAGCCTCGCCGGACGCGACTGGCTCTGGTCGTCTCTGGTGGGTCTGGCGATCGGGGCCTCACTGGGCCTGTCGACGTTCTACTTCGTGCACATGCGCGGCCGCTGAGCGGCCGGCGCCTCCTCCAGGTGGCGCCCTCACTTCAGCAGGCGCGACAGCCGGCGGTCGGCCAGGGGCTTGCCGCCGGTCTGGCATGTGGGGCAGTACTGGAGGGAGGAGTCGGCGAAGGAGACCTCGCGGACGGTGTCGCCGCAGACCGGGCAGGGCTCACCGGTGCGGCCGTGGACGCGCAGGGCCCGCTTCTTCTCCGACTTCAGCTCGCCGGCCGCCAGCCCGCGCGACCTTTCCACCGCGTCGCGCAGCGTGGTGCCGACCGCCTCGTGGAGGCGGGCCGTCTCCTCCGCGTCGAGGTTCGCGGCGAGTTTGAACGGTGACATGCGGGCGGCGTGCAGGATCTCGTCCGAGTAGGCGTTGCCGATGCCGGCGATCGCGCTCTGGTCCCGCAGCACTCCCTTGATCTGCCGCCGGTCGCCGGCGAGCAGCGCGGCGAAGGCCTCCAGGGTGAACGCGGCGTCGAAGGGGTCGATGCCCAGGCGGGCGATGCCGGGGACGTCCGCGGGGTCGCGCACGCAGTAGGCGGCCAGGCGCTTCTGCGTTCCCGCCTCCGTCAGGTCGACGCCCGCGCCCTGCGGGTCGGCCAGCAGCAGCCGCAGCGCCAGCGGCCCCTTGCCCGGGCGCGGCGGTTCCTGCGGAAGCTCCTCGCGCCAGCGCACCCAGCCGGCCCGGCCGAGATGGACGACGAGGTGGAGCCCGCCGGCCCCGGCGATGTCGAGGAACTTGCCGTGCCGCCGCACTCCGCCGACCGTCTCGCCTTCCAGTGCGGTGACCGGCGGGTCGTACGTCTTGAGGGCGCTGACCGCGACCGGGAAGACGCGCGCGATCCGGCGGCCGCCGAGGCGTTCGGCGAGGGAGTGGGTGAGGGCCTCGATCTCCGGCAGTTCCGGCATGCCCCCAGTGTGCCGCAGCGGCCCGCGGCTCACCCGCCGGGCGGGGCGGCGGCCGTCACGGCGATGACCCGGTCCCGGAAGAACTCCGGACGCAGCAGGCGGTAGACGAGCATCAGGACGGCGCCGAGCAGCAGCGCGCCGATGCCGGTCAAGGTCCCCGGTGAGTCCGCCGGGGCCTGCCGCGGCGGGCCCCGGCGGGCCGGTGGTGGTCCGGGTACGCTCTCGGCCCCGCCCGCGGCGGGTCACGTCACGTGCACCCAGCGGGCTCGGGACGGGGTTCCGTCGGCGCCCGTGACGAAGAGCATGTACCAGCCGCGCGGGACCAGTGACGGGTCCCGCGGGATCGACACGGTCAGCGATCCGGCGTGGCGGACCGGGGTGAGCGCGATGGAGCGCTGCTCGACGTCGGTCACGTGGGTGACCGCGCTCGGGCGCATCAGCCGCACGGTCGCGATCCGGTCCGCCCCCCGCACCCGGAAGGCGGCGCTTCGGCCCCGGCGCACCTCCAGCGGTCCGTCATCCAGGCCGGGCCGGGTGCGCCGGAAGAGGTAGGGCGGGCTGTAGACCTCGATCCGCTTCTCGAACGCGGCGGGTTCGGAGTCGGCCTTGTCGGCGAAGAGCGGGTTGGAGCCGAAGACGGCGATGCGGCCGTCGGGCAGCAGCAGCGCCTCGGAGTGGTAGTCGCGGCCCACGCCCGGGTCGGCGGCCGGGCGGAAGGAGCGGCGCGCGGGGTCGTAGATCTGGGCCCGAAGGATGTCGCTGGCCTCCTTGCCGCGGTAGTCGCGGGATCCGCCGGTGGTGAAGACGGTGTCGTCGGGGGTGAGCACGGCGTTGAGGTAACGGGTGCCCTCGGCGAGGTCGGGGCCGGGCCGGAAGCGCGGTTCGGCCCGGGTGAGGTCGACGATCGCGGTGCGGGCGGTGGAGCGGTGCGACTCGCCGACGCCTCCGCCGCCGAGCACCATCACGGTCTGGCGCTGCGCCGGTGGCAGCAGCACGGAGGCGGAGGTCTCGGTCTGGTCGGCGTCGCGCAGTCCGGGCACCGGGGTGAAGGTGTTCGTCCGCGGGTTCCACACGCCGGGTGCACGGCCTTGGGCGGCGGGGCCGTATCCCGCGTTGGAGCCGGAGTAGAACAGGTTGCCGCCCTTGGTGAGGAAGAGCGCGGGGTAGGTGGGGAAGTAGTGGTTCGGGCCGGGTGACCAGGTGCGGGTGCGCGGGTCGAAGATCTCGTTGCGGCCGGGGATGATCTCGCCCATGTCGTCCAGCCCGGAGACGGCCATGACCCGGTCGTCGGGGAGTGTGACGAGAGTGGGGTACCAGCGGGCGTCGGCCATCGGGTCCACCGGGACGTACCGTTCGGCCACCGGGTCGAACTCGTAGGCGGCCTTGAGCCCTTGGAAGTCCTTCTTGTCCAGGCCCAGTCTGGCCGCCAGCCCGTACTGGTTGCGGGCGTCCTCGCCGCTCAGCCCGGCGATCCGGTACTGGTCGGCGGTGTCGGTGACGCCCTGCTCCCCGTCGCGTACCGCCTCGACGTAGACGCGGGCCGCGCTGGCGGTCACCGTGGCCTGCGCGGCGCGTCCGGCGCCCTCGGTCCGCTTGACCGCCCGCGGGACCAGGACGTCGAACTGGGAGCGGTACTCCTTGCCGGTGGTGCCGCGGAAGAGCGTGCCCCGGGGCAGGAAGCGCGGCTTGTCCGGGTCCTCGTTCTTCACCAGCATCGCGCCGCCGGCCCGCTTGACGTCCCCGGCGAGCTTCTCGTAGCGGGCGGTACCGCCGGCCACCAGCAGACTGCCGTCGGGCAGTTGGGCGTGGCCGCCGCAGAACATGTCCTTGGGGGTGTCGACCTCCTTGAACGTGTTCTTCACCGGGTCCCACAGCACGCTCTGGAACGTGCCCGCCTTGAAGTTCCGCTCCTCGTTGCCGGATCCGGCGATCAGCAGGACCTTGCCGGTGTGGAGCAGGGCGGCGTGGATGGCGTTGACGCGGTAGCGGGCGGGGACGTCCACCAGGTCCCAGTGGCCGTAACGGGCCTTGTACGCCGGCAGGTCGATCTCGTACTCGTGGTAGGCCCGCCGGGCGTAGCCGTAGACGGCCGGGCCGTTGATACCGGCGAGGACGGCGCAGGCCGCCGCCGCGGACGCCGTCTTGCGCAGGCGCGGGCCGCGAACTCCGAGACGGTGCTTCACGGAACCCTCCTCGGGGAGAACCGCCAGACCGCCACCGGTCCCAGTGCGATGAGCAGTGCGATGACGGCCCAGGCGCGCATCGCGGCGTGCGTGTGGCCCAGGACGGCGGAGGCGAGCAGCGAGCCGGCGAACAGCGCGGCCCACAGCAGATGGGTGGCGAAGGTCCGCAGCCGGTCGGGGCTGGCCCGGTGGCCCTTGGAGGTCACCACGAAGCCGGCCTTGCGGCGCAGCAGCGCCCCGACGAGCGACCGCGCGTACAGCGGCGCCGACACCGCGGACATGGCCATGCCCACCGCGCCCGTGGACCCCTGCGGTTCGTGGGGGCTGACGTTGTGCCGCCGGTTCCACAGGTACAGCGCGGTCTGCAGGGCGGCCGCGTCGCCGTAGAGCATCATCCACGCCGCCGGGTCCACGTGCACCCCGGAGGCGCCGAGCAGCAGGAAGAGCGCGCACGACAGGCCGCCGAGCATCCAGCCGGCGGCGGTCATCGGGTAGTAGGCGACCATCAGCCCGTAGTTGAGCGCCTGCCCCGGCGACAGCCGGAAGGCGGCCTTCCAGAACTGGCGCAGCAGCGTCTCGTAGGTTCCGCGGCTCCACCGCAGCTGCTGGTTGAAGAAGTCGGTCCAGGTGGACGGCCCTTCGCCGACGGCGAGGACGTCCGGGGTGTAGACCGAGCGCCAGCGGTTGCCCGTGGTGGGGTTGCGGGAGGTGTGGATCTCCAGGCCGGTGGCCATGTCCTCGGTGATGGAGTCGTAGAGTCCGCCGATCTGCTTCAGGGCGGTCACGCGCACGCAGTTGTTGGTGCCGACGAACATCGGCGAGCCGTAGGCGTTTCCGGCGCGCTGGATGAGGGCGTGGAAGAGGAACTGCTGGCTTTCGGAGGCCCTGGCGACAAGGCTGCCGCCGTAGTTGCCGTACACCTGGGGGCCGACGACGAAGGCCACGTCGGGGTCGCGGAAGTAGCCGAGCATCCGCTGGAGGAAGTCCGGCAGCGGCACGTGGTCGGTGTCGACACAGGCCATGAACTGGTAGTCGCTGCCGTGGGCGTCGAGCCAGGAGTTGTAGTTGCCGTGCTTGGTGCGGGCCCGGAAGGCGCCCGAGGCCTGGTTCCACCTCTCGACGCCCTTGCGGGTGAAGTGTCTGACGCCCAGTTCGGAGCAGATCTCGCGGGCCTGTGCGCTGTCCCCCTCGTCGAGCAGCCAGACGTCGAGCGCGCCGTCGTGGTGGACCCGGGTCGCGCCTTCGAGGGTGGCGCGCAGCATCTCCAGCGGTTCCTTGCCGGGGACGAAGGTGGTGAGGAAGGCGACCCGGGTGCCGGGCTCGGGGACGACGGGGACGGGGTCGCGGGCGACGAGTGTGGCGTGGGCGTTGGAGACGACGTTGACCACCCGGAACGTCTCGATCAGCGCGATGGACACCAGCATCACCGCGTCCGCGGCCGTCTGCCACCAGGGCACGTGCTGGCGGTGCACCCAGTGGCCGGGCTGGACCAGCCAGACCAGCAGGACCACGGAGAGCAGCGGTGCCGCGGCCGTCAGCAGCGCGGTGCGCACCCGGTGGCGCCCACGGGCCGTCAGGCCTCGGTAGGTCACACGGCAGGTGCCGCTCGGTCGCGCGGCGGGTTCGGTGAGCGGGCCCGCAAGCCGGCTGAAGCGCTCGTAGTCGTAAGGCCGCCGGTCCGTGCGGGTGTGCTCGTCGTGCCGGGGGGTCGGGACGTTGTGCCGCCGGTCGGTGGCTTCCCGGGCACTGCTCTGCGAAATCGTCACGGTGCGTCCCCGCGGGCCTGGAGCCCTTGAATGGGCCGAAGATAGGGCGATCCGCTACGGAAGCTAACAAACAAGGACGTAAATCAGATGGAACGCACGGGGTCGGTGTGGCGTGCGACCGCGCCCCTCGTCCGGAGTAACGGGGATTGAGATGCGCATTCAGTTGGGCATATGCCCGGAGAATGTGCCTCGACCTGCGGGGGCGTCAGCCGGGCACGGCACAGGGGTTGCGCCGGTGCGCCGTCCTCGCATAGGGATCAAGCGGGGCTGCCGGGAGGGCGGAGGCGAGGGAGCATGGAGTAGGCCCGCGACCGGCGCGGAAGGGAGGGCACTGCGGCCGGCGGCACGGAGTCCGCCCGGGCGTGAAGGCGAAAGGGGTACCGAGGATGAGTGCGAGCGACCTGTTCGGGTCCGGCACGGACCAGGAGGCACCGGTCGCGTCCGCCCCCGGCGGGCTGATGGACGTCCTCAGCGTGGCCGCCGTCGTCCTCGACGACCGGGGCCGGATCGCCCTGTGGAGCCCGCAGGCGGAACGGCTCTTCGGCTGGAGCGCACAGGAGGCCCTCGGCCGGTACGCCGCCCAGCTGATGGTCGAGGAACACCATCTCGACCTGGTGATCGGGCTGTTCGAACGGGTGATGGCGGGCGAGGGCGACGGCCAGTGGGCGGGCGTCTTCCCGGTGCGCCACAAGGACGGCAGCCCGCGCCTGGTGGAGTTCCGCAACATGCGGCTGCAGGACGAGCGCGGCTCGCTCTACGCCCTCGGCATCGCCACCGACGGCTCGACGCTGCGCCGGGTGGAGACCGATCTCGCCCTGTCGGTGCAGCTGATCTCGCAGTCCCCGATCGGACTGGGCGTCCTCGACACCGAGTTGCGGTACGTCTCCGTCAACCCCGCGCTGGAACGGATCAACGGGCTCCCCGCCGCCGAGCACATAGGCCGCCACGTCCGGGAGGCGCTGCCCTTCCTGGACCGCGATCCCGTCGAGGCGGCGATGCGGGAGGTGCTGGAGACGGGGATCCCGGTGCTGGACCAGTTCGCGATCGGGCGCACCCCCACCGACCCGCACCACGACCGCGCCTGGTCCGTCTCGTACTACCGCCTGGAGGACGCCGCGGGCCGGGTGCTGGGGGTGGCCACCTCGGTGGTGGACGTGACCGAGCGGCACCGGGCCGCGGCCGAGGCCGCCGAAGTGCGCAACCGGCTCGCCCTGATAGCCGAGGCCTCCATACGCATCGGCAGCACTCTGGACCTGGACCAGACGGCCCGCGAGCTGGCCGAGATATGCGTGCCGGGACTGGCCGACGTGGCGGCGGTCGACGTGCTCGACTCGGTGCTGGACATGGGCGGCCGCGGCACCGGGCGCGCCGCGGGACCGGCCGCCTTCCGCGCGCTGGCGGTCGCCGCCGACGACGCCGAGGAGGCGGTACGGGCCGCCGACCCGGTCGGCGAGGTCGCCCGGTACGAGACCGACCGCCTGGTGACCCGGTGCGTCGACGACGGCCGTCCCATCCTCGTCGCGCACGTGCGGGACGAGGACCTGCCGTACATCGCCTCCGGTCCGGACGCCGCCGGACTGCTGCGCCAGGCCGGGCTCCACTCCTACCTGGCCGTGCCGCTGATCGCCCGCGGCGAGGTGCTCGGCGCCCTCGACCTCAAACGCACCCGCAACCCGGCGCCCTTCGACCACGACGACGCCGTGCTCGCCCGGGAGCTGGCGGCACGCGCCGCGGTGTGCATCGACAACGCCCGCTGGTTCCAGAGCCAGCGGCACGCCGCCTTGAGTCTGCAGCGGACCCTGCTGCCCGGGCGGCCCCCGGCCCGGCTCGGGCTGGAGATCGCCTACCGCTACCAGCCGGCCCGGGCCGACAACGAGGTGGGCGGCGACTGGTTCGACGTCATCGCGCTCGAGGACGACAAGACCGCGCTGGTCATCGGGGACGTGATGGGCAGCGGCATCCAGGCCGCCGCAACCATGGGCCAGCTGCGCACCGCGGGCCGTGCGCTCGCCGCGCTCGACCTGGACCCCGCGCAGGTGCTGCACTGCATCGACGCCACCGCCACCGGCCTGGAGCACGAGATCGCCACCTGCGTCTACGCGGTCTACGACCCGCGCCGCGCCGAGTGCCGCATCGCGGTGGCCGGCCATCTGCCCCCGGTCCTCATCCGCCCGGGCCGCGGCCCCGAACTGCTCGACCTGTCCCCCGGCCCCCCGCTGGGCGTCGGGGGAGTGCGGTTCCACACCTCGCGGGTGACCGTCCGCCCCGACGACCAGTTGCTGCTCTACACCGACGGGCTCGTCGAGAAGCGCGACGAACCCATCGACGCGCGCATCGACGCCCTGCTGGCCCTGCTGGGCGAGCCCCGCTCCCCCGAGGCGACCTGCGCCCTGCTGCTGGAGAAGCTGCCGGACCCCGGGCACCACGACGACGTGGCCGTGCTGCTCGCCCGGTTCGAGCCGATGGAGGGGTGAGGGAGGAGGCTCAGGCGGCGTCGATACGGGGGAAGACGGCCTGGTCGAGGACGAGGCCGATCGCGACGGCGACGGGGATCGCGATGAGCGCCCCGACGATGCCGAGCAGCGCGCCGCCGAGCACGACGGCGACCACCGTGACCATCGGGTGCACGTCGACCGCGTACCGCATCGTCTTGGGCATGATCAGGTAGTCCTCGGCGAGCCGGAAGACGATGTAGTAGCCGGCGGTCGCCAGCGCGATGGGCAGGGAGACGACGAGCGCCACCAAGCTGACCACCACGCCGCCGATGGTGGACCCGACCACCGGGACCATGTCCATCAGCGCCACGAAGATGCCCAGCGCCGCCGCGTACGGCACCCCGGTGACCACGCACCACGCGAAAGTGCCCAGCCCGGCGATGCCCGAGGTGAGCACGTTGCCCAGCATGAAGCGGCCGACGCGCGTGAGGATCTCCTCGGTGAGCCCGACCACCTGCGCGCGGCGGCTGAACGGGACGAAGCGATAGGCGAACCGCTTCAACTGCGGCATGCCGACCATGAAGTACACGGTGAGCACGACCGCCAGGACCACCCCGGTCACCGCGCTGAGCACGATGCGCCCGGTGCCGAGCACCCCGCCGAGCAGGGCGGTGCCGGCGCCGGAGGTGAGCTGCTGGCGGGCCTTGGAGATCAGGTGGTAGCGGTCCTCCAGCCGGCCGAGGAAGGAGTGGTGGTCGTGCAGCTGCTTCAGCCACTTCGGCACGGCGTGCACGAACGCCGTGATCTCCGCCGACACCGGCGGAATGACCAGCGAGAGGAACCCTGCGAGCGCCGCCAGCAGGGCGACGAGCACCACGGTGACAGCCCATCCCCGCCCGAGCCGGCGCCGGGCGAGCCACGCCACCACGGGCTCCAGGCTGATCGCCACGAACAGGGCGAGCAGCAGCAGCGTGAGAATGCTGCTGACCCGCAGCACCGCCTGCACGCCCAGATAGGCGATGGTCAGCCCCAGCCCCAGGCTGAACCCGGCGACGAACCAGGAGGGGGTCGGCCGCACCCGGCGCACGCGCTCCGCGTTGTCTGACGCCATCCCGACCTCCACGACCTGTGGCCAGACCTGTTTGTACCCCTTTCACCGGGCGGGGGTACCGGGATGCGCCCTCGGCCACCTCCAGGTGGGCCGAGGTTCCTCCGGACGGCGGTAGGCGGTGGCCGGTCAGCGTCCGTGCCGGGCGGCGAAGGCCAGAATGCGCTCGGCGACCTGCCGGGGCGCCTCCAGCAGCATGGCGTGGGTGGCGTCCACCTCCTCGACGGTGATCTCCGGCCGGGTGCGGGCCAGTTCCGCCAGGTCGCGCCCGAGCCCCTTGCCGTAGGCGGCCATCAGCTCGTCGAACCACTCGAGTCCGGGCACGACGGGGTTGCGGCGGCGGGCACGGCAGATCAGCAGCGGCCGACGCACCGCGCGGTAGAGGG
Organism: uncultured Streptantibioticus sp.; assembly: GCA_964398515.1. GTDB lineage: Bacteria > Actinomycetota > Actinomycetes > Streptomycetales > Streptomycetaceae > CAYNNX01. Next base: position 13,475 of record CAYNNX010000119.1, read on the forward strand.
CGAACAGGTCGAGCGCGTCCATCTCCGCCAGCATCCGCCTGCCCGCCTCCCGTTCCGGGCGCAGGTACAGCCGGCCGCCGGCGTCCTCGGCCAGGGCGCGGCGCACTCCGGCGTCCAGCAGGTGCTCGGGGATCCCCAACGCGCGTCCCATGGCGAGCTGCCCGCCTCGCACCTCCTCCAGCGCCTCGGCCGGGAAGGTCCGCCCGATGGCGTTCGCGGCGAACTCCCGTGCCTGGTCGAGCCGTTGCGCCACGCGGGCCGGGTCGAGCCCCGGGTACTGGGCGGGGGTGCCCATGCCGTGGCCGTCGAGGTTGACGGCGGCCGGGGTGCCGGGGTGGTGGCGGGCGCAGAGCGCGGCGATCATCCCGCCGAGGGAGTGCCCGACCGGCAGTGCGTGCGGGACACCGCACGCCGTCAGCACCGCCTCGACGTCGCCGAGGACCGCGGGAAAGGTCCACTCCCCGGCGCCGGACCGGCCGTGGGCGCGCAGGTCCATCGCCACGACCCGGTGGCGCGGGGTCAGGAACGGCACGACGGCGGCCCAGTCGGCCAGGGTGCGGCCGGCCCCGTGCAGGAGCAGCAGCGGCGGGCCGTCGCCGCCGTGGTCCCGCACCGCCAGTTCCAGACCGTCGTGCTCGATCCACAGGTCGCAAGGGGCGGGCGGTGCGGTGCGGGCGGGCATCACGGGTCGTCTCCGTTTCGTCGCAGGGTGAATGAGCGCACGCATCAGGCGTGCTTGAGGGGACGTCACCACCGTAGGCGGCCGCGGGAGCCGGAAGATCGTCTGCGCGGGGGAGGCGCGGGGCACCGTGCGCGGGCCATAATGGATCTACCCCTCGACGGGAAGCACGACCGGGAGGCGCTTCAGCGGGCCAGCGGGCTGTCGTCGAGTTCGGCGAGCAGGTGGGCGGGATCCCGGTAGACGCCGATCGCGCCCGCGCCTTCCAGGTCCGCGCGGGGGATGCCGCCGGAGAGCAGCGCGATACAGGGCACGTCCGCCCGTCCCGCGGCCCGCACGTCCCACACGGTGTCTCCGACGAAGACCGCCTGCTCCGGCGGGACGTCCGCGCGGTCCAGGGCCCGTAGGACGAGATCGGGTTCGGGTTTGCTCGTCTCCACGTCCTCGGCGCTGGTCGCGTCGTAAACGGCGTCGTCGGCACCGAGCGCCGCGCGCATCGCGGCGAGCTCATCGGCCCCGGCGGAGCTGGCCAGCACGACGCGCCAGCCGCGGTCGGCGATCGCCCGCAGCAGGTCGGCGGCCTTGTCCAGGGCGGGCAGCCGGTCGAAGTAGGTCGCGTAGAGCGTCTTGTGCGCCGCGGAGATCTCGGCGTGTCGCCCCGGGGCGCGGCCGTCGCCGAGCAGGTGGGCGACGAGCTTGTCCGCGCCCATGCCGATGCTGTGGTGGATGGCCACCATCGGGACGGTGTGCCCGGCCTGCCGGAACGCCTCCCACCAGGTGACGGTGTGCAGGTAGTTGGTGTCCATGAGCGTGCCGTCGACGTCGAACAGCACCGCGCGCACCGCGCCGCCGCGGCCCTCGGGCCCCTGTGCCGATCGCGCGTTCACGGTCGCAGCACCGCCTTGATCAGCCCGTCCTCGCGCCGGTCGAAGGCCTCGTAGAACTCCGGCGCGTCCTCCAGCGAGCCGTGATGGGTGATCACGCGCTGCGGATCGGCCCGGCCGGTGAGGATCAGATCGCGCAGCAGGCGCGTGTAGCGGCGGTCGTGCGTTCGGCCGAAGCCGACCTGGACGCCCTCGTCGAAGAAGACGGCCCAGGGGACGAGCAGGCTGCCGTCGGCGTGGCCGTGCGGCGCGGGGTGCTCGTCCTTGGTCGCGAACACGCCCACGACGCCGATCCTTCCGGTGGTGTTGACGATGTCGGCGAGGTCGGCGACGACCTGCCGCGGATCCTCGACGTCGAGGTTTGCGCGGCTGCGCGCCTGGAAGCCGACGGCGTCGATCCCGCGCATCACGCCTTCCAGCCGCTCCTCCCCCGGTGGCAGGCCCCCCGACGCCCGCAGCGCCCGGATCTGGTCGCCGGGCGGCCCCTCGTGGATGTCCACGGGCAGCGCCGCGAAGTCGGCGGCCACGGCGAGCCGTTCGGGCAGGTAGTCCACGACGTAGACCTCCGCCGCGCCGCGCAGCACGGCGGAGTGCGCGGCCAGCAGGCCGACGGCTCCTGCGCCGAAGACGGCGACCGTGTCCCCCGGGCGCACCCCGGCCAGCTCGCAGGCGTGCCAGCCGGTGACGAACGTGTCGGCGAGGAGCACGAAGGCGTCCTCGAAGGCGTCGCCCGGTGAGCCGGGCAGCGGGATGCAGTTGGCGTCGGCGAACGGCACCCGCAGCAGCTCCGCCTGGGCGCCGCGGTAGGTGCCCCTGCCCGCGTAGCCGTAGGCGGCACCGAGGCCCTCGTCGCGGACGCGGGTGCAGGCCGCGGTCAGGCCGCGGGCGCAGCTGGGGCAGACCCCGCAGTACAGATGGGCGGGTACCACGACGCGGTCGCCCGGGGCCACCATCGTGACGGCGGAGCCCGCCTTCTCCACCACGCCGAGCGGCTCGTGGCCGAGGACCAGCCCGGGCCGGGCGCCGGTCCGGCCGTCGTACATGTGCAGGTCGGTGCCGCAGATCGCGCTGGAGGTGATCCGCACGACCACGTCCGTGGGCTCCTCGAGGACCGCGTCCTCCACTTCGTGCACGCCGACGCGCCGGGTGCCCTCGTAGACGACTGCTCTCATCGGCACGCTCCCTCGTGTCACGTGGGGCGCCGCGCCCGTCCCACTTCCATCGTGTGCCCGTCGGCGGAAACGGACCACAGCGGGGCGGCGCGATCCCCCGCTGAAACGGGTACCCGCCCGCCCGGCGGCAGAACGGACGAACCGGGAGGCGCCATGCCCGTCGCACCACTGGCCGTGATCTTCGACGTCAACGAGACGCTCAGCGACTTCGCGCCGCTGCGCGCCCGCTTCACGGAGGCCGGCGCCCCGGCCGACCTGGCCGGCATCTGGTTCGCCTCCGTGCTGCGGGACGGCTTCGCCGTGACCGCGGCCGGCGGCTACGCCGACTTCCAGCAGCTAGCCCACGACGAACTGCACGCGCTCTTCGCGGGACTTCCCACGCCGCCCGCCGACGTGGAGGCCGCCGCGCGGGAGGTCCTGGACGGCTTCGCGGCGCTGCGGACCCACCCGGACGTGGCCGGTGCCGTCGGGTCCCTGCACGACGCGGGCTTCCGGCTGGCGACGCTCACCAACGGCGCGGCCGCCACCAGCGAGCGGCTGCTCGCGGCGGCCGGTGTGCGCGACCGCTTCGAGGCGCTGCTCGACGTCAGCGGCCCCCTGCGGTGGAAACCGGCTGCCGCCGCCTACCACTACGCCACCGAGCGGCTCGGCGTGGCCCACGACCGGGCCCTGCTCGTCAGCGTCCACCCCTGGGACGTGGACGGCGCCCGCCGGGCCGGCCTGCACGCGGCCTGGGTACGCCGGGGACGCTCGCACTACCCCACGGCGCTGACCGCCCCCAGCTTCGCGGTGGAGGACCTGCGGGCGATGACGGCCGTGCTGACCGCCGCCTAGCGCGGACCCGGGCGCTCGGCGGCTCCCCCCAGCCACGGGTGCGCCTGGCTCGGGGACCGTTCCGCGCCGGGCCCGCGGTCCGCGTCCCCGCGGTTCGGCCAGGCCGGACGGCCGCGGCGGGGACCACCGTGGCCCGGGTCCAGGTACCGTCGCTGACCACCGCGTCGGCGTCGGCCTTGACCGCGCCGAACGCGCGGACCTGGCGATCGCTTACCGCCGCCGGGTGTGAGGCGACGAGCGGGCGGGCGGCGCGGGCGACGGCACCGCGTCGTGCCGGCCGGCGGCGATCTCGGCGTCGACGAGCCCGAGGACGGCCTCGTGTCCGGCCGTCCGAAAACCGAGCCGGGTGCCGTCGTGCACCGGCGTACCCGCCTTGGCGCGGACCGACTCCATCCGGCGGTCCCGGCCGGTGGGGAGGGCCGGGCAAGGGGATCGCCGACCGGGCCGACGGCGCGCCCGCACGTCCCCGTCGAGCCTGCGCTCGTCGCGCACGAGGACCCCGCCGGTGCCGCGTACGCAGTCGCTGCCGCCGTTGCGCTCGCCCTCGGGCCCCGCCGCGGTCCCGGCCAGGTTGCCGCGGTGGAGGGCCGTACCGAGCGCGGCCAGGGCGGCGGACACGGCCCTGGACCGGGCGCGGCGCATCGGCGTCGCGTGCTCCGATCGGCGCCCCGGACGGCGGTCGCGGCACCGGGGCGGATGCGTCCCCGGGCGGCGTCACCGACGTGGCCCGGACGGCGCAACGCACGCCCCGAGGGCGCCCGCCCGGCACCCGGACGGCCGTGCGCGGCGCGGCGCGATCGCAGCGCCCGACGGACGATGGAGGTGTGACCGGCCGCGGAGGCTTGGAGCGTGTTTGGCCGCCACGCGCCCGGGTAGCCGTGGTGCGCCTGCGGGACGGGACGCGACGGCCCGCCGTCCGCTCCGCGCCCGGTAGCACGTGCCACGACCCGGTGTCTTTCCGGATCCCCTTCCCGCCCATCCCGTCTCTTCGATGAAACAGGCTTTCCGAATCGACTCCGATTCGACATCCGATTCGACAGGAGTGCACGTCATGGCCGTGAACCCCGGCAACCGGCGTAGCGAGCGCGGTGGCGCCCGTGACGCCAAGGACGAGCAGCTGGACCGCTTCCGGGCGGCGCCCGCGCACGACGCGCTCACCACGGACCAAGGCGTGCGGGTGGACGACACCGACAACGCGCTGCGTGCCGGGGAACGCGGTCCGACACTGCTGGAGGACTTCCACAACCGCGAGAAGATCACCCACTTCGACCACGAGCGCATCCCGGAGCGCGTGGTCCACGCACGCGGGGCGGGGGCCTACGGCTTCTTCGAGCCCTACGAGTCGCTCGCCGAGTACACCTGCGCCGACTTCCTCCAGGATCCGGCGCGCCGCACACCCGTCTTCGTGCGCTTCTCCACGGTGCAGGGGCCGCGCGGCTCGGCTGACACCGTGCGGGACGTGCGCGGCTTCGCCA
>CAYNNX010000120.1:0-18502 GCA_964398515.1 uncultured Streptantibioticus sp.
GACCGCGGCCGCCGTGGCGGCGGGTGTCGCCGCGCCCGGGCGGCGCCACGAGCAGGGGCGTGCGGCGACGAGGGCCGGCCGGGTCCGCTGTCGGCGTGAGCGCGCTGGTGGTCATTCGTGGTCTCCCCCTTCGCCGGCCGGTCGGTGGTGAACCGGGCGGTGGCTGTGCGTAGTCGAGGAGACTTCTAGCGATCGCGGAAGGTGAGCGACAAGGGCCGCCCGGCCGCTGTGCAGGGCGCCGACGAATTCACCTATCAGGGTGAGCGGGGGCGAGCGGGGGCCTGGGCACGCAGGTCGGAGCCGTCGCCGTCGGTTCTCGGGCGGGCGATCGGGCCGCCGAGGGTCCGCCCGAAGGGGGACGCCGTCGGCCACCGGCATGACCGCGCGGGCCGGTGCGACCGTATGCTGACCCTGCTGTCTGCGAACAGCGACTTCCACCGGCCCTTCACGGAGCGGCAGCGATGCGCGTCTACATCCCCACCACCCTGCCCGGACTCGCCGAGGCCCACAAGGCGGGCGAGCTGGGGCCCGCCCCGCTGGACGCCTACGCGGTCACGCCGGCGCTGCGCGAGTGGTACGTCTCCGACGACATCGAGGAGCTGGAGTACGCGGCGCTCACCCGGGCCGCGCAGGCCAGCCTGCGGCTGCTCGCCGGGGACCGTGACGCGGCGCGGCGCCGGGTCGTGGTCGCCGTGGACGTTCCCGACCGCGCGGTCACCTACGACCCGGACCGCGGTCTGGACCCGGGGTCGCTGGGCGCGGTGCGGCTGTCGGGCGTGGTGCCGCTGGCCAAGGCCGCCGCGGTGCACGTGGACGCGGGCGAGGCGGAGGCGGACGTGGCGGCCGCGGCCGAGGCGCTGGGCGCCGCGGACGCCGGTGACGAGGACGCCCGCTTCACCGTGGACGGCGCCGAGGACCACGAGCTGCTGTGGTACGCGACCCAGGAGATCCCCACGCTGATCGGGTGAAAGCCGCTGGACCGAGCGGATTGTCGGACCCCTCGGCTACCGTCTTGGGCATGGGGACGTACGCGACGCACATCGTGTGGGACTGGAACGGCACGCTCTACCACGACATCGACGCCGTGGTGGCCGCGACCAACGCCGCCTTCGCCCAGCTCGGCGTGGAGCCGCTGACCGTCGAGCGGTACCAGGAGACGTACTGCATACCCATCCAGCGGTTCTACGAGCGGCTGATCGGGCGCATGCCGTCGGACGCGGAGTGGGAGCGGATGGACGAGGCGTTCCATGAGCACTACGCCCTGCACCGGGTCGGCTGCGGTCTCACCGACGGAGCCGCGGCACTGCTGCGCTCCTGGCAGGAGACGGGCCGCAGCCAGTCCCTGTTGTCGATGTACGGCCACGAGCACCTGGTGCCGCTGGTCCGCGAGTTCGGGATAGAGCCGCACTTCGTGCGCGTGCAGGGGCGCACCGGCCCGTCCGGAGGCAGCAAGACCGAGCACATGGCGCGCCATCTCGCGGACCTCGACGGGGTCGAGGCACGTCGTACGGTGGTGATAGGCGACGCGCTGGACGACGCCGCCGCGGCGGCGCACGTGGGGGCGCACGCGGTGCTGTACACCGGCGGTTCGCACAGCAGGGCCGCGCTGTCGATGGCCGGGGTACCGGTGGTGGACAGCCTGGCCGAGGCGGTGGAGCTCGCCGGGACCCTGGCGGTGTAGCCCCGCGGTGAACCCGCCGCGTGCGGCGTTCGTACCCACGGGCGTGCGGCACATCGCGGGTAGCCACTGCGTCACTGTCCAAAGTGGAAGCATCGACGTGTGTCTTTGTACACAAAAGGCCGCTGACAGGTTTAGGGCGCGGAGCGATAGCCTTGGCTCCGTGATCAGCGCGATAGCGACCGGAGGCGACGGAGCCTGCGGTCCCCGGCCCCTGGGCACGGGAACCCCGCGCCCGGAGCGTTGTGACGCCCGGGCCCACGCTGATCGTTACATCCGGGTCAACAAGCGGTTCATCCGCCCGGAGCTCTCCCATCCAGGCCTAACGTCGACTCCGAACGGCGATCCCGCGCCGGGGCGACGTGCCATCACCACACCCATTGACGTCACGCAACGGCGCGCGACAGGAGTCAGAGGACATGCAGACCAAGCTGGACGAAGCAAAGGCCGAGCTGCTGGCACGGGCAGCCCGGGTAGCTGAGAACAGCCCGGCAGGGGGAGAACCTGGCCAGGGCCTCGACACCGACGAGGCCGTCCAGACGTTCCTCCAGCGCTATTACCTGCACACCGCCGCCGAGGACCTCCTAGACCGCGACCCGGTCGACGTCTACGGCGCCGCGCTGTCGCACTACCGCCTCGCGGAGGCGCGCCCGCAGGGCACCGCCAACGTCCGCGTGCACACCCCGACCGTCGAGGAGAACGGCTGGACGTGCAGCCACACGGTCGTCGAGGTGGTCACCGACGACATGCCGTTCCTCGTCGACTCGGTCACCAACGAGCTGTCCCGCCAGGACCGGGCGATCCACGTCGTGATCCACCCGCAGGTCGTCGTCCGCCGCGACGTCACCGGCAGGCTCCTGGAGATCCTGGGCACCGGCAACCTGGTCGAGGCGGCCGGCGCGGGGCTGCCCGGCGCGGAGCTGCCGCACGACGCCGTCATCGAGTCGTGGATCCACGTGGAGATCGACCGGGAGACCGACCGCGGCGACCTCAAGCAGATCACCGCCGATCTGCGCCGCGTGCTCTCCGACGTGCGCGAGGCCGTCGAGGACTGGACCAAGATGCGCGACTCGGCCCTGCGCATCGCCGACGAGCTCGCCGCCACCCCGCCGCCGCTGCCCGAGCAGGAGGTCGGCGAGGCGTGGGAGCTGCTGCGCTGGCTCGCCGACGACCACTTCACCTTCCTCGGCTACCGCGAGTACAAGCTGGCCACCGAGCCCGGCCCGGACGGCACGGAGGAGGACGTGCTCGTCGCCGTCCCCGGCACCGGCCTGGGCATTCTGCGCGCCGACCCCAAGCACCGCGACGCCGACGGCACCCACCCGGTCTCCGGCGCCTTCCACCGCCTGCCGCACGACGCCCGCGCCAAGGCCCGTGAGCACAAGCTGCTCATCCTCACCAAGGCCAACAGCCGGGCCACCGTCCACCGGCCCTCTTACCTGGACTACATCGGCGTCAAGACGTTCGACGCCGAGGGCAACGTCACCGGTGAGCGCCGCTTCCTGGGCCTGTTCTCCTCGGCCGCGTACACCGAGTCGGTCACCCGCGTGCCGGTGATCCGCCGCAAGGTCCAGGAGGTGCTGCTCGGCGCGGGCTTCTCCCCGGACAGCCACGACGGGCGGGACCTGCTGCAGATCCTGGAGACCTACCCGCGCGACGAGCTCTTCCAGACCAGCGCGGACGAGCTGCGCCCGATCGTGACGAGCGTGCTGTACCTGCAGGAGCGCCGCCGGCTGCGGCTGTTCCTGCGCCAGGACGAGTACCGCCGCTACTACTCGGCCCTGATCTACCTGCCGCGGGACCGCTACACCACGGCCGTGCGGCTGCGGATCACCGAGATCCTGATGGAGGAACTCGGCGGCAGCAGCGTCGACTTCACCGCGTGGAACACCGAATCCGTGCTGTCCCGGCTGCACTTCGTGGTCCGGGTCGCGCCCGGCCGGACCACCCCCGACCTGACCGACGCCGAGATCGACCGGATCGAGAACCGGCTGGTCGAGGCCGCGCGCTCGTGGGACGACGGATTCGCCGAGGCGCTGGGCGCCGAGTGCGGCGAGGAGCGCGCCGCCGAGCTCTCGCGCCGCTACGCGCACGCCTTCCCCGAGGGGTACAAGGCCGACTTCTCCCCGCGGACCGCCGTCGCCGACCTGCAGCACATCGAGCGGCTCGACCCCCAGGGCGACTTCACCCTCAGCCTCTACGAGCCGGTGGCCGCCTCCCCGGGGGAGCGCCGCTTCAAGATCTACCGCACGGGCGCGCCGGTCTCGCTCTCCGCCGTGCTTCCGGTGCTGCAGCGGCTCGGTGTGGAGGTCGTCGACGAGCGGCCGTACGAGCTCAAGCGCGGTGACCACAGCAAGGCGTGGATCTACGACTTCGGGCTACGCGTCGACCGCTCCCTCGGCGACCTGGGCGACGACGCGCGCGAGAGGTTCCAGGAGACCTTCGCCGCGGTGTGGACCGGGCAGGCGGAGAACGACAAGTTCAACTCCCTGGTGCTGCGCGCCGGTCTGACATGGCGTCAGGCGATGGTGCTGCGCGCCTACGCCAAGTACCTGCGGCAGGCGGGCGCCACCTTCAGCCAGGACTACATGGAGGACACCCTCTGCACCAACGTCCACACCACCCGGTTGCTGGTCAACCTCTTCGAGGCGCGCATGTCGCCGGACCACCAGCGGGCCGGCAGCGAGCTGACCGACGCCCTGCTGGAAGAGGTGGACGCGGCCTTGGACCAGGTCGCCTCGCTGGACGAGGACCGCATCCTGCGGGCCTTCCTCACCCTGATCAAGGCCACGCTGCGCACCAACTACTTCCAGCGTGACGCCCAGGGCCGCCCGCACGCCTACCTGTCGATGAAGTTCGACCCGCAGGCCATTCCCGATCTGCCGGCGCCCCGCCCGGCCTACGAGATCTGGGTGTACTCGCCGCGCGTCGAGGGCGTGCACCTGCGCTTCGGCAAGGTCGCGCGCGGCGGTCTGCGCTGGTCCGACCGGCGTGAGGACTTCCGCACCGAGATCCTGGGCCTGGTCAAGGCGCAGATGGTCAAGAACACCGTCATCGTGCCGGTCGGCGCGAAGGGCGGGTTCGTCGGCAAGCGGCTGCCGGACCCGGCGGTCGACCGCGACGCGTGGCTGGCCGAGGGCATCGCCTCGTACAAGACGTTCATCTCCGGCCTGCTCGACATCACCGACAACCTGGTCGGCGGCGAGGTCGTGCCGCCCAAGGACGTGGTCCGCCACGACGGCGACGACACCTACCTGGTGGTCGCCGCCGACAAGGGCACCGCGTCCTTCTCCGACATCGCCAACGAGGTGGCGAACTCCTACGGGTTCTGGCTCGGCGACGCGTTCGCCTCCGGCGGGTCGGTCGGCTACGACCACAAGAAGATGGGCATCACCGCCAAGGGCGCGTGGGAGTCGGTCAAGCGGCACTTCCGCGAGATGGGCCACAACACCCAGGAGCAGGACTTCACCGTCGTCGGCGTCGGCGACATGTCCGGTGACGTCTTCGGCAACGGCATGCTGCTGTCGGAGCACATCCGCCTGGTGGCCGCCTTCGACCACCGCCACATCTTCCTCGACCCGGACCCGGACGCGACCGTCTCGTACGCCGAGCGGCGCCGCCTGTTCGAACTGCCGCGCAGCAGCTGGGCCGACTACGACACCAAGCTGATCTCGCAGGGAGGCGGCGTCTACCCGCGCACCGCCAAGTCGATCACGATCACCCGACAGGTGCGCAAGGCGCTGGGCATCGAGGGCCACGTGGCCAAGCTGACCCCGGCCGAGCTGATGAAGGCGATCCTCCAGGCCCCCGTGGACCTGCTGTGGAACGGCGGCATCGGCACCTACGTCAAGGCCTCGACGGAGTCGCACGCCGACGTCGGCGACAAGGCCAACGACGCGATCCGGGTCGACGGCGCCGAGCTGCGGGTCAAGGTCGTCGGCGAGGGCGGCAACCTGGGCCTGACCCAGCTCGGCCGCATCGAGTTCGCCCGCGGCGGCGGCCGCATCAACACCGACGCCATCGACAACAGCGCCGGTGTCGACGCCTCCGACCACGAGGTCAACATCAAGATCCTGCTCAACTCGGTGGTCTCCGACGGCGACATGACCGTCAAGCAGCGCAACGCGCTGCTCGCCGAGATGACCGACGAGGTCGGCGCGCTGGTGCTGCGCAACAACTACGCGCAGAACGTGGCGCTCGCCAACTCCATGGCGCAGGCCGCCAGCCTGCTCCCCGCCCAGCAGCGCTACATCCGCCGCCTGGTGCGCGAGGGCAAGCTCGACCGGGCGCTGGAGTTCCTGCCCACCGACCGCCAGATCCGCGAGCGGATCGCCGCGGGCCAGGGGCTGACCCAGCCGGAGACCTCGGTCCTGCTCGCCTACACCAAGATCACCACGGCCGAGGAGCTCCTCGCCACCGAGCTCCCCGACGACCTGTACCTGCGCGGGCTGCTGCACGCGTACTTCCCGCACGCGCTGCGCGACCGGTTCCCCTCGCAGATCGACGGCCACGCGCTGCGGCGCGAGATCGTCACCACGCTGCTCGTCAACGACACGGTCAACACCGGCGGCACGACGTTCCTGCACCGCCTGAAGGAGGAGACCGGGGCCTCCACCGAGGAGATCGTCCGGGCGCACACCGCGGCCCGCGCGATCTTCGAGCAGGCCCGGATCTGGGACGAGGTGGAGGCGCTCGACAACAAGGTCGCCGCCGACGTGCAGACCCGCATCCGGCTGCACTCGCGCCGCCTGGTCGAGCGCGGCACCCGCTGGCTGCTCAACAACCGGCCGCAGCCGCTGGCGATCGCCGAGACCATCGAGTTCTTCGGCGACGGCGTGGCCGCGGTATGGGCCCAGCTGCCCAAGCTGCTGCGCGGCGCGGACCTGGAGTGGTACCAGGAGATCTACGACGAGCTGACCGGCGCGGGCGTGCCGGAGGAGCTGGCCACCCGCGTCGCGGGCTTCTCCTCCGCGTTCCCGGCGCTCGACATCGTCGCGGTCGCCGACCGGGTGCACAAGGACCCGCTGGAGGTCGCCGAGGTCTACTACGACCTGGCCGACCGCCTGCGGATCACCCAACTCCTCGACCGGATCATCGAGTTGCCGCGCGCCGACCGCTGGCAGTCGATGGCCCGCGCCGCGATCCGCGAGGACCTGTTCGCCGCGCACGCCGCGCTCACCCAGGACGTCCTGTCCGCCGGGAACGGCTCGGCCACGCCGGAGCAGCGCTTCGAGGCGTGGGAGGAGAAGAACGCGGCACTGCTGGCCCGGGCCCGTACGACGCTGGAGGAGATCCAGGGCTCGGAGTCGTTCGATCTGGCCAACCTGTCGGTCGCGATGCGCACGATGCGGACGCTGCTGCGCTCGCACAGCTGACCGCGGTGACCCGCAAGGGGTGAGGGGGCGATCCCCCTCACCCCTGTCCGGGGCCCACCCGGGCGGATCCATGCCGGGCCGCCGGGGTGGGCCCTCGCGCTTACTCCAGGCTCACCAGCCGCTCGCCCGACTTCGGTGCGGCGGCGACGACGCGGCCGCCCGCGGGGACCGGCTGGCCGCCGTCGAGGAGGGCCCAGCGGGCGTGGTAGCGGTGGGCGATGAAGTGCTGGAGGGCGGGGGAGGCGTGCGGGGAGAAGTAGGCGCGGAGGTCGTGGGAGCGGCGGTTGCGGACCTCGACGGGCAGGGAGGGGTCGGGCCAGGCTCCGGCGACCGTGAAGGCGCCGTAGGCGGGCAGGACGTGGGTGGCCCGGTAGTCGTCGGTGAGGACGACGTCGCCGACGCGGATGCGGTCGGCGGCCCAGCGGTAGCTGGACCAGGTCGCCAGGTGCTGCAGCGGCACCGGTGAGAACGGGATCTCGACGATCGCACCGGTCTGCACCGCCAGCCCCACGCAGGCGGCGGCCCCGGCCACCCACGCCATGGCCCTGCGCGCCGCCCGCCACGGCCGCGGGGCCGCCAGTTCGACGGCGAGGGCGAACTGCGGCGGCATCAGCAGCAGGCCGAAGATGCGCCCGTAGGTGTAGCGGCCGCTGAACCAGCCGTAGGTGGCGATGGCGATGTCGGCGAGCCACAGCAGGGCCAGCGGGTCGAGCCGGTGCCTGCGCACGCGGGCCATCAGCGCGGGGACGCCGACCAGGCTCAGCCCGTACCAGGTGAACAGCCGCCGCCCGTAGAGCTGCCGGTGGAACTTGTCGACCGTGGTGTCCCCGGCGAGGTCGAAGACGTTGTAGTAGGGCCACAGCAGGACGATCGCCGAGGCGACGCCCACGGTCAGCGCCCAGCGCGCGGCCACCGCGCGGTCCCACCCGCGCTGCCATCCGAGCACGATCGCGGCGATCCCGGCGGCGGCGCCGACCGAGGTGATCGGGTGGACCAGCAGGATCAGCGCGGTGAGCACGCCGATGCCCGTGTGCGTGCGCAGGCTCGCCCGCTCACGCGCCGCGCGCGCGGTGAGCGCCCAGGTCAGCAGCGTCAGGGCGATCGCGAAGGTCGACGGGAACGTCACGTTGCGGGTGAGCGCGCCCACGTTGAGGAAGCCGCTCCAGGCCGCCGGGCGGATCCCCCACAGCAGCATCATCCCGCCGAGCGCGAACACCGGAACCCAGCGGTTCCTGCTCAGCACGCGTGCGAACGCCCAGACCCCGGCGAGCAGGAAGGCCATGTTGAAGGCGCCCCAGAGGCGGAGCACCACCCAGCCCGGCAGGCCCGTAAGACGCGCCACCAGGCCGAGGGCGACGATCAGCGGCGAGTAGTACGGGCTGTTGTCACCCGGCAGATCGACCAGCGGGTTGGCCGGGTGCAGGGGATCGGCCTTGACGCGTTCGATCGCGGAGGCGTGCTGCCCGAAGTCCGAGATGATGTTGTTGCGCCAGGCCAGCACGTTGACCAGGACGAAGAAGAGGGCGGCGATGACCGCGTAGGGGCCCGGGCGCCAGGCGCGCAGCCGGCGGCCGACGCCGAGCGCGCTCTCCCCGTTCCGGGGGCCGCCTCCAGCGTCCCGCGTCGTCGTCAGCACACCCGCCATGAACCCTCCCACGTCCGGTCCGGGCGTCTTCGGCACTGCGGACGACGCCCCAAGACATAGACCGCGCCGGGGTTAAGCGCAGGAGGCGAAGGGACCGCCGTGAGGCGACGGGGGCTGGACGGTTTCGGGTCGCCGGTCGGCTACCGCGCGTCGTCGGCTCCGTCCGATACCGGCTGGACGCACCGGTTCGTCATATGAGTCATGTCACCCGTGGGGGTTATCCGGGCCTGCCCCCTTGCGGACGGGGGGTGGGTCCTCACTAGTTTCGATCCGGTGACCAACGCCGACACCTTGCAGACGAACGGAACGCAGACCGAGGGGACCGCGTCCGAGCAGCGCCAGGTGGAGTCGTCGGCCGAGGGCAGACCCCGCACCCCCCGCGACCCGTTCTTCGACAACGCGAAGTTCCTCCTGGTCGTCTTCGTCGTCGTCGGTCACAACTGGTTTCCGCTGATCGGCCAGTCGCATGCGGTCAAGGCCGCCTACCTGGTCGTCTACGCCTTCCACATGCCGGCGTTCATCCTGCTGAGCGGCTACTTCTCGCGCAATTTCGAGGCCCGGCCGGCGCAGGTGCGCAAACTCATCAAGACCGTCCTGCTGCCCTATCTGATCTTCGAGACGGTCTATCTGGCGGTGGTCGCCGCCGCCGACGGCCACCCGCTGAAGTTCGACGTGACGTACCCCAGCTACCTGTGCTGGTTCCTCATCGCCTTGTTCGTGTGGCGGCTGACGACCCCGGTGTGGCGGGCGGTGCCGCAGCCGGTGCCGCTGGCGGTGCTGGTCTCGCTGGTGTCGGGGCTGACCACCGTCAGCACCGACCTGGCGCTCTCCAGGGTGCTGCAGTTCCTGCCCTGGTTCGTGGCGGGGCTGTTCCTGCGGCCCGAGCACTTCCGGCTGCTGCGCCGCCGCGCGGTGCGGCTGTGGGCGGCGGCGGTGGTCCTCACCGCCTTGCCGGTCGCCTACGTACTGGCCCCCTACACGGACGCCGACTGGCTGTCGATGGAGCTCGGCGCGAGCGATCTGGGGGTGGGAGCCGCTGAGTACCTCGCGATCCGGCTCGCCCTGTTGGCGGCGTCGGCCGTGCTGGTGACCGCGGTGCTCGCCCTCGTGCCGGGCCGCCGGCTGTGGCTCACGGCGCTGGGCGCGGTCACGATGTACCCGTATCTGCTGCACGGGCTGGTCGTGAAGTCGGCCCAGGCGGGCGGAGTGTACGACTTCGTGGCGGGCCGCGGGCCGCTGGCGGTCGTCGCGCTCACCGCCGGAGCGGTGGCGCTGGCGCTGGTGCTCACGACGCCTCCGGTGCGCAAGGCCGCGGGGTGGGCGGTGGAGCCGCGCATCCCACGTCCGCGGGGCGGGCGGCTTCCGCTGCTCGGGCGCTGACCGCGGCGGAGGGCGCCGGGGCCGGGGTGCGGTCGGCCAACGGCACGAGCGGGGGCGTCAGTTCGCCGGGCATGCGCTGATCGCCGAGGAAGACGCGGCGCACCACCCGCTCGGCGGCGTGCCCGTCGTCGTAGCGGCAGAACCGCTCGCGGAAGGCGGCCCGCAGCCGCGCGGAGCGCTCACCCCGCCACTCGCCGGAGGTGAAGGCGGCGATCACCTCGTCCTCGCTGCGGGCGACCGGGCCGGGCGGTTCGGCCGTGATGTCGAAGTAGGCGCCGCGGGACGCCCGGTAGGCCTCCCAGTCGCAGGCGGCGATGACGATCGGGCGGTCCAGGTTGGCGTAGTCGAACATCACCGAGGAGTAGTCGGTGAGCAACGCGTCGGCGGCCAGGCACAGCTCCTCGATGCTCCGGTGCCCGGAGACGTCGCTCACCCTGGCCGCCTCGCCGTCGCCGCCCGTTGTCAGTGGCGCCTGGTAGAAGTAGTGGGCACGGACCAGCAGGGTGTAGTCGGGGCCGAGGGCGCGTGCGAGGCGTTCGAGGTCCAGCAGGGGGAGGGGGCCGCGCCGGTAGTCGCGATGGGTGGGGGCGTAGAGCACGGCGATGCTGCCGGGCGGCACGCCGAGGCCGGCGCGGATGCGCAGCACGTCCTCGGCGGTGGCGCGCTGGAAGACGTCGTTGCGGGGGTAGCCGAGCTCCAGCGTGGTGAAGCGGGCGGGGTAGACCCGCTCCCAGACCAGGGTGGAGTGGCGGTTGGCGGACAGGGAGTAGTCCCAGCGGTCGGCGTGGCGCAGCAGCCGGGCGAAGTCCACTCCGGCCGCGGCGGCCGGGTACTCCTGAAGGTCGAGGCCCATCAGCTTGAGGGGGGTGCCGTGATGGGTGTGCAGATGGACCTGTCCGGGGCGTTTGACCAGCCGGCGGGTGAAGTTGACGTTGTTGACCAGGTAGGTCGCGCGGGCGAGCGCCGTCCAGTACGCGGCCGAGCCGGGGTCCAGGCGGCGTACGCCGGGGGGCAGCGTGTGCGCGTGCTCCGGGCCGGTGATCCACGCGGTGCGGATGTGCGGGGCGTGCCGTCGTACGGCGGCCTCGATCGCGGCCGGGTTGCAGCTGTAGCCGCGCTCCCAGTACGCGGAGAAGACGGCCAGCCCCGGATCGAGGGGCCGGCGGGTCTGCACCCGGTAGTGGACGAGCAGGAGCGCGGTGCGCAGCCTGCCGAGCCAGTGGCGTGCGGCCCTGCGGCCCCGGGCGCGCAGCCGGTCGCCCTTCCACAGCAGCCGGAAGGTGCGCCGGGCGCCGAGCCGCACCAGCAGATACCGCAGCGCGGTGCGCCGCCCCAGCGCGGGGCACGCCTCGGCCGCCATCGCCCCCGAGGCCACCGCGGCCCGCACCTCGGGCCATGACCGCTCGGCGAGCGGCTGGTACCTGCGGTACTGCGCCCGGCACCGGCGGAAGAACTCCGCACGGCTGGAGCGCGGCAGCCTGCCGGGGGTGTGGTAGATCGTGGTGAGGTGGTCGAGCATGCGCCGGAAGAGCGGCGGCTGCCACACCGTCAGCTCCGGGCGGCTGCCGATGAAGTCGAAGACCCGGTCGTACTGGTCGAAGACGTCGAAGTGGCGGCGGCTGGTGGTGCCCAGGATGTTGCCGCGGCGGCGCTGCCGGTAGTGGAGGCAGACCGCGTCCAGCACGGCGACCGACCCGGCGGCCAGCAGCGCCGGATAGGTCCACGGCGTGTCCTCGTAGTACCCGGGCGGGAACGTCAGGCCGAGGCGGGCGATGAAGTCCCGGCGGTACGCCTTGTTGCAGGCGATCATCAGCAGCCGCAGCAGCTGGGGCCGGTGCGCCAGGGTGAAGACCTGCGGGTCGTCTTCGGAGAGCAGCGCGGCGAGCGAGTTGCGCTTGATCTCGCCGTGCCAGTAGGTGCGGGCGTAGTCGAAGATCAGCACCTCGGGGTCGCCGGTGGCGGCGAGGCGGTCGGCGACGGCCCGCAGCGCGCCGGGTGTGAAGGTGTCGTCGCCGTCGAGGAAGAGCAGATAGTCGCCGGTGGCCTGGGCGATCCCCGCGTTGCGGGCACCGCCGAGCCCGGCGTTGTGCGGCAGGTGGACGGGCACGACGCGCCGGTCGCGGGCCGCGGTCTCGTCGATGATCTCCCCGCAGGCGTCCGGCGAGGCGTCGTCGACGGCGATCACCTCGAGGTCGCCGAAGGACTGCGAGAGGACGGACCCCAGGCATTCGGACAGATACGCCTGCACGTTGTAGGCGGGGACGATGACGCTGAACCGGGGCACGGCAACCATCCAGGGATCGACGGCGGCGGACCCGGAACCCCGCGTGGGCGGCGCGCGGCGGCGTGGCCCGTCCTCAGCAGGCAAACGGCCGCCGGCGCCCAGGGGTTACGGCGCCGTGCCACGCACGGGGGACGGCCTTCGATCCGGCCGCCCCCCGACGGGCTCCCACCATCCCGGTACGGGCGTGCCGCACGCGCGATCCCGGCGCCGGGGCCGACTCCCGTCCGCCTCCGGCTACTTGACGGCGCCCGCCATCACGCCGGAGACGAACTGCCGCTGGAAGGCGAAGAAGACGACCAGCGGGATCACCATGGACACGAACGCGCCCGGCGCGAGGACGTCGATGTTGTTGCCGAACTGCCTGACCTGCTGCTGCAGCGCCACGGTGATCGGCGCCGCGTCGCTGTTGGCGAAGATCAGGGCGACCAGCATGTCGTTCCACACCCACAGGAACTGGAAGATGGCGAGCGAGGCGATCGCCGGGCCGCCCAGCGGCATCACCACGGTGGTGAAGATCCGGATCTCGCCGGCGCCGTCCAGCCGCGCGGCCTCCAGCAGTTCGCGGGGGATCTCCGCGAAGAAGTTGCGCAGCAGGTAGATGGCGAACGGCAGCCCGAAGGCCGTGTGGAAGAGCACGACGCCGGTGATCGAGCCGAAGATCCCCAGGGAGCCGAAGAGCCGCGCCACCGGGATCAGCGCGATCTGGACGGGGACGACGAGCAGCCCGACCACGCCCAGGAACCACCAGTCCCGGCCGGCGAAGTCCATCCAGGCGAAGGCGTATCCGGCCAGCGCCCCGACCACCACGACCAGCACGGTGGCCGGCACGGTGATGTAGAGGGTGTTGAGCAGCGAGTGCGTGATCTGCTGATTACCCAGCAGCGCGCGGAAGTTGGCGAAGGTCAGCTGGGAGGGTGCGGTGAACACCTTCCACCACCCCGACGCCGCGATGTCGGTGCTGCTGCGCAGCGACGACAGCAGCAGCCCGATCGTCGGCAGCAGCCAGAACAGGGCGACGAGGACCAGCGCGACCTGTACCGCCCCGCCGCCCGCCCGGCTCGCCAGGCGCGACGCGAGCGAGGGGCGCCGCGCGGGGCGGGGGGCGGGTGCGGGCGCGGCGGCCGCCGTGTCGAGGGCCGTCACCGGCGTCCCTCCCTTCTGATCCGGCGGATGTTGAAGACCACCACGGGCAGTACGAGCAGCAGCAGGAGGACCGAGATGGCGCTGCCGACGCCCTGGTCGTTCCCGCCGCCGAAGGACGTGAGATACAGCTTGAGCGCCAGCACCATCGCGTCGTTCTGGGTGGCGCCCGGGGCGATGATGTAGACGAGGTCGAAGATCTTCAGGACGTTGATCATCAGCGTCACGAGGACCACGACGAGCACCGGAGCCAGCAGCGGCACGGTGATCCTGCGGAAGACCTGCCACTCGCCCGCGCCGTCCACTCGTGCCGCCTCCAGCAACTCCCGGGGGACGCCCGCGAGCCCCGCGGCGATCAGCACCATCGCGAACCCGGCCCACATCCACACGTACGCCCCGATGATCGACGGGGTGATCAGCGTCGGGCCGAGCCAGTCCACGCCGCCGTACCTGGCCGCGAAGTCGGCGGCGGGCAGCCGCAGCCGCGCTCCGTCGGCCGAGGCGGGCAGCGCGAACGTGCCGTCGGCCGCGGTCTTGGCGCTCGCGACGACCCTGCCGTCCCGGACGGCCTGGACCGTGACGCCCTTCAGCCCCTTCTCGCCGGGGTCGATCACCCCGGCCCGCCCGCCGCCGCCCGGCGAGAAGTCCAGCCAGACCGTACCGGTGACCCCGGGGCCCGTCGGCCTGGCGGCCTGCCGCGCGCCCGGTGCGAGCTTGGCCTCCGGGATGCCGACGAGCGGAAGCGGCACCGGGGTGCCGGCGTGCGCGGCGGATGTGGTGGTGTAACCGCCGCCGGAGGCGGAGAGACCGCCGCCGGGTCTCGGGCGCGCGCCGGGGTACGCCGACGACTCGGTGAACGTGTCGTGGATGCTGGTGACCACCGCGTTGGCGACCCCGCGGCCGGGGTCCTGTTCGTAGACCAGCCGGAAGATGATCCCGGACGCGAGCATGGAGATCGCCATGGGCATGAAGACGACCATCTTGAACGCCGTTCCCCAGCGCACCCGTTCGGTGAGCACGGCGAAGATCAGGCCCAGCGCGGTGGTCACCGAGGGGGCGACCACCACCCAGACGGCGTTGTTCCTCACGGCGGTCAGCGTGCCGGGGTCGGAGAAGACCGTCCCGTAGTTCTTCGACCCGACGAAGTGCGAGCCGCCCGCGTCGTACAGGCTGCGCACGACGGAGTACCCGATCGGGTACACCACCAGCGCCCCCAGCAGGACGAGGGCGGGCAGCAGGAAGAGCGCCGCCGCCCACGGCCGGGTGCCCACGACGGGCCTGGGCTTGGCGCCGCGTTCGCGGGCGGGGGGCGTCACAGGGCCGGCCGTGTCCCCCGCGGCCACCGGTGTGGACATCGCCGGTCAGCCGTTCCCGTACGCCTTGGCCGCGTCGGCCTCCAGCTTCGCCTGGGCGCCCGCCACGTCACCGGGGTTGGCCAGGAAGTCCTCCAGGTCCTTCCACTCGCCCTCGCCCTTGGTGCCGCCGAACGCGGCCGGGGCCTGGTCGGACATGTCGAAGCGGAAGCCGTCACCCGCGTCGATCAGCGCCTTGGCGATGCCGCGGGTCACCTCGTCCGGGTAGGCCGAGAGGTCCAGCGCCTTGTCCGGCGAGACGAAGCCGCCCGCCTGGGCCCAGATCCGCGCGGCGTCGGGCGAGGCGAGGAAGGCCAGCAGCGCCTGCGCGCCCTTGCCGCCGGTCAGGGCCACCGCGGTGTCGGCGGCGGTCACCACGGGCGGTCGGCCGCTGCCGACCGCGGGGAAGGGGAAGACCTTGGCGTCGGTGCCCACCTTGGCCTTGGTGCCGGAGCCGATGAACCCGGCGACGAAGTCGCCCTCGTAGACCATGGCCGCACCCGGGGGGTTGCCGGTGAAGGTCTGCGTGACGGACTTGGGGAAGTCGGTCTGGAGCGCGCCCTTGCGGCCGCCCGCCAGCAACTGGTCCTTGCCGAACAGCTGGCCGAGGGTGGTGAGCGCCTCCTTGACCGAGGGGTCGGTCCACTTGATCTTGTGCTGGGTGAGCTGGTCGTACTTCTGCGGCCCCGCCTGGCTCAGGTACACGTTCTCGAACCAGTCGGTCAGCGTCCAGCCGTCCGCGCCGCCCACCGAGACCGGCGGCGTCCCCGAGTCCGAGATGGTCTGCGCGGTCTTCAGCAGGTCCGCCCAGGTCTTCGGCTCGCTCACCCCCGCCTGCTGGAAGGCCGCGGCGTTGTACCAGATCAGCGACTTGTTGGCGGCCTTGAACGGCACGCCGTACTGTTTGCCGCCGTAGGCGCCCAGGTTCTGCCAACCCCTGGTGTAGCCGGCGTCGAGCTGTTTCTGCACGTCGGCGTCGACCGGCTTGATCCAGCCCTTCCGGGCGAACTGGGCAAGCACGCCGGGCTGGGCGAGCAGGGCGACGTCCGGCGGCTTGCCGCCCTCGATCTTGGTGCCGAGGAAGGTGGACTGGCTGTCGCCGGTCGGGGTGAAGGTGACCGAGGCGCCGGTCCGCTTGTCGAACTCGGCCAGCACCTTCTCCATGTTCTTCTGCTCCGCGCCGGTCCACACGGCGGCCAGCTCCAGGTGCTGGCCGTGCAGGTCCGGCAGCTTCAGGGACGACTGGCCGCCGCTCGCGCCGGGCGACGATCCGGGATTGCCGCCGCTGCCGCCGCCGCTGTCGCAACCGGCCGCGCCGATCGCCAGGGCGGCCGCTGCCGCCACTGCGCAAGCGGTCCGGGCTCCGCGCGCTCTCCGCATGTCCCATCCCCTCCGTGCGGGTGGGCCGCCTCGCGCCGAAACGCACCGCGCCGGGCGTCCCGTCCCGTGATGTCGCGCTGCCTGCCAGTGTCCGTGCGCGACAGTCCTACGCCGCCGGAGAGTGCCCCGCAAGGCCGCCTGCGAGGTCCCGTGACTCATCGTTACCTTGGCGTGATGCTTAGTCAAAACCCCCTGCGTCCAAGGTCGTTTGAGGCGCTGCGCGTGATGCGTGGTGACCGGCCCCGTCGCGCGCCCCCTCGGCCGGGGTGTCTCGCACCGGGTGGCGACGCGTCACGCCAGGGGCGCCGGGGCCTGCGCCCCCACCGACTCGGCCGCCCGGTGCAACGCGCTTGCCAGCAGCGCCAGATCGGTCGGCCCGTTGCCCAACTCCCGTACCGGCCTGCGGGTCGGGGGGTCGCCCATGCGCTCCCACTCCAGGGTCACCACCGTCGGGCGCAGTGTCGCCGTACGCGGGATACGGCCGCTGACCCGGCCGGCCTGGAAGGGCGTCACGGCGCCGTCCGAGCGGCGCAGGTAGCCGCGGCCGGGGACCTGCTCGTCCAGGGCGGCGGGCTCCTCGACGTGCACCAGCAAGGCAGCCGACTCCGGGTCCTCGGTGCGCAGCGCGATCCGCAGCCGTGCCCGTTCGTCGGCCTCCGTGCCCGCGGTGCGCTCGGGTCGGCCGGTGGCCGCCACCAGGTGCACCCCCAGCCGGGCCCCCGCCCGTGCCACGGCCTCCACCGCCCGTACCACCGAGCCCGCGGCCGGCCGGCCGGGGCTGCTCAGGGCGGGGGCGGTGAGGGCGTCGAAGTCGTCCACGACGACGACCAGCCGGGGCAGCGCGCCGCGGCTGTCGACCTTCAACGCGCCCTGCGCGGGCGGCTCGTGCGCCTGACCTTCCCGCGTCGGGTGCGCCCCCTCGGCCGTGGCGGCCGCCGGCGGCGCCGAGCGGTCCTGCGCCAGGTGCCGGCGCGCCTGCCAGGTGTCGAACGACGCGCCCGCCAGCAGCTCCTCACGCCGCTTGAGCTCCGCGCTCAGCCCCTGCGCGAACTCCCGCATGCGCGCCGGGTCGGAGGCCGCCAGATACGTCGACACGTGCGGGAGGTCCGTACAGACACGCAGCCCCTCGCCGCGCTCCGGGGCACCGTCGACCAGGGCGAAGGCGAGCTCGTCGGGGCGCGCCGCCGCCGCCAGCGCGGCCGTCACCGAGCGCAGCAGCTCGCTCTTGCCCGACCCCGAGGCCCCGCCGATCAGCAGGTGGGGCCCCTCGGCCGCAAGGTCAGCCGTCACCGGCCCCTCCGGTCCGGCCCCGAGCACGGCCAGCGGCACGGGCGGTCCCGCCTCCCAGCGCGCCGAGATCTTCGACGGGGTGGCCAGCGCGAGGTCCAGTTCGTCCAGCAGCCGGGCCGTGGCGGGCAGGGCGCTGCGCCTGCGACGGCCCGCTCCGTCCGCCTCCCGCAGCGGCGCCAGCGCCCGGCCGAACCGCTCGGCCCACGCGCCCGAGACGGCGTCCACGGTCACCTGGGCGGGCCCGTGCGGCAGCACCGAGAGCATCGTGGCCACCTCGCCCTCCAGCCGTGCGACCGTCCCGCAGCGCGCCGCCAGCCGCTCCGGGGAGTCGGCCAGGCAGAGCAGATGGATCCCGGCCGACGGCCCGGCGTGCGCGAGCCTCGCCACCGTCTCGCGCAGCGCGGGCGAACCGGGATCGCCGTCGACGACCACGACCGTGAACGGGCCCTGGCGTCCGGCGGCCGCGGCGGTGACGGCGGCCGGCTCTGCGCCCGCCCAGCCGGGGCCGAGCGGACCGGCGTCGAGCCGCCGGGCCAGCTCGGCGGTACGGGCCTGGGCCTGCTCGCGGTCGAAGGCGAGCAGCAGGCGGCAGTCCTGGCCGTGCGCCGGGCGCAGGTGCGGCAGCCAGTAGAGCCAGGACCATTCGTCGGCGCGCTGCTCGGCAGGGCGGTCCCGGTCGGCGCTGATCAGCACCAGCTCGACGGTGGCGGGGGAGTGCAGGGCGCACAGCTGGGCCACGACGGAGCGCGCCAGCCCGCTCAGCCGCGGGCGCGGTCCGGCGAGCCCCAGCGACCCCGCCTTCCGCAGATCCACGGTGACCGGCACCGCGGGCAGCACCGCGTCCGCCGCGGCGTGCGGCCCGTGGCCCGGTTCCGCGCCGGGCAGTGCCGGGCCGCAGGGGAGGTCGGCGGTGCCGAGGCGGACGGTGAGCGCGTCCGGGTGGTCCGCCGCGCGCTCCCACAGCCGCGCCCCCGGCCC
>CAYNNX010000121.1:0-1039 GCA_964398515.1 uncultured Streptantibioticus sp.
CGGTCTCCGCGTACGGCGGCGTGATCGCCGTCACCCGTCCGGTGACCGTGGCCATGGCCGAGCAGGTCGCCGAGATCTTCACCGAGGTCATCATCGCCCCCGGGTACGAGGACGGCGCCGTCGAGGTGCTTCAGCGCAAGAAGAACATCCGCGTGCTCGCCTGCGACCACGAGCCGTGCGAGCGGCGGGAGTTCCGGCGCATCGAGGGCGGCCTGCTGGTCCAGGACAAGGACCGCCTGCACGCCGAGGGCGACGACCCGGCCGACTGGCGGCTTGCGACCGGCGACCCGCTCGACGAGGCGGGCCTGCGCGAACTCGCCTTCGCCTGGCGCTCGTGCCGCGCGGTGAAGTCCAACGCGATCCTGCTCGCCAAGGACGGCGCCACGGTCGGCGTCGGCATGGGCCAGGTCAACCGCGTCGACTCCGCCCGCCTCGCCGTCCAGCGCGCCGGCGCCGAGCGCGCCGCGGGCTCCTACGCGGCCTCCGACGCGTTCTTCCCGTTCCCCGACGGGCTGGAGGTGCTGGCAGAGGCGGGCGTCAAGGCCGTGGCCCAGCCCGGCGGTTCGGTCCGCGACGAGGCGGTCATCGAAGCCGCGCGCAAGGCGGGCGTGACGATGTACATGACGGGAACCCGGCACTTCTTCCACTGATCTTCGGCAGAGCCACCGATCTTCGGTGGCAGACGACGGAAAGGCCGCGCTCCCCGGCTGTCGGGGAGCGCGGCCTTCGGCGTTCGCGATCGTGGTGCGACCGGGCCGTGCCATGCACGGACGGTGCAGGTCAGAGCGCCTTGACGACAATCGTGCCGCACAGCTTGTCGGCGAAGGTCTGCTTCTTGGCGTCCCAGGCGGGCCACAGGAAGCCCAGGTAGCACGGGCAGTCGAGGATGTGGGCGAGGCGGCGGACGAAGGCCATGCCGAAGCCGATCGGCTGGCCGTCGGCCTCGCGCACCAGGCGGATGTTGACGGCTCCCTTGCCGATGGTCTGGCCGGTGGTGCCCTCCTGGTAGAGCTGGTAGAGGCCCATGCCGAACGCGTAG
>CAYNNX010000121.1:1049-5083 GCA_964398515.1 uncultured Streptantibioticus sp.
CGCCGCGTAGAGCGCGCCGAGGAGTATCAGGACGACCGAGGCGCCGTTGTGCATCCCGGCGCCCACACCGGCGAGGATCCCGTACGGCACGCCGATGATGAGCCCGTCGAGCAGCGTGGCGCCGAAACGGTTCCACCAGCCCGCGTAGGCCGGAGCGCCGGTGTAGCCGTAGCCGGCCTGCTGCGGGTATCCGTAGCCCGGCTGCTGCGGCTGCTGGGGGTATCCGTACTGGGGCTGGCCCTGCTGGGGGTAGCCGTACTGCGGCTGGCTCTGCTGCGGGTAGCCGTACTGCGGCTGCTGACCGTAGCCGGGCTGCTGGTCGTACGGCCCCTGGGGGCCAGGCGGGTAGCTCACGTGGATGTCCTTCGAGCGGAGATGCGGGGACTGGACCGGACCGCATGGGATCCGGGCATGCCACAACCGCCGTGACCCCCCGCGGTCAGACCGCCATATCGTCCTAGGACCCTACCGGCGATGTCCAGACAGAGCCGGTGGTCACCACCGGTTTGAAGGGAAATGCGGCATACGGCACCGCGCCCGGTGTCCTGATTGGTTCCTTGCGGGCTCCATCCGCGAGGATGGGAGCATGACCGCCCAGATTCTCGATGGCAAGGCCACCGCCGCCGCGATCAAGTCCGAGCTCGCCGTTCGTGTCGAGGCGCTCAAGGCCCGGGGGGTCACCCCCGGCCTCGGCACCGTCCTGGTCGGCGACGACCCGGGGAGCCACATCTACGTCGCCGGCAAGCACCGCGACTGCGCCCAGGTCGGCATCGCCTCCATCCAGCGCGAACTGCCGGAGAGCGCCACCCAGGAGGAGATCGAGGCGGTCGTGCGGGAACTCAACGAGGACCCCGCCTGCACCGGCTACATCGTGCAACTCCCGCTGCCCAAGGGCATCGACACCAACCGCGTCCTGGAACTGATGGATCCGGCCAAGGACGCCGACGGCCTGCACCCGATGAGCCTCGGCCGTCTCGTGCTCAACCAGCGCGCCCCTCTGCCCTGCACGCCCAACGGCGTCATCGAGCTGCTGCGCCGCCACAACGTGGAGATCAAGGGCGCCAACGTCGTCGTGGTCGGGCGGGGCATCACCGTCGGCCGCTCGCTGCCGCTGCTGCTGACCCGGCGCAGCGAGAACGCCACGGTGACCCAGTGCCACACCGGTACCCGGGACCTGCCCTCGCTGCTGCGCCAGGCGGACATCGTGGTGGCCGCGGCCGGTGTGCCGCACCTGATCAAGCCGGAGGACGTCAAGCCGGGTGCGGCCGTGCTCGACGTGGGCGTCAGCCGGGACGAGAACGGCAAGATCGTCGGCGACGTCCACCCGGGCGTGCGCGAGGTCGCCGGCTGGATCTCGCCCAACCCCGGCGGCGTGGGCCCGATGACCCGCGCGATGCTGCTGCAGAACGTGGTGGAGGCCGCCGAACTCGCCGCGGACCATGTCGGCTGAGCGGATGCCCCCGCGCAGCGGCCCGGGTGCCGGGGGCGGCAGCGGCCGTGACGGCGCCCAGGACGGCGCCCGGAACGGCAGGGGGGCCGCCTCCGGGGGCGCCGGCGGCACCGGCACGGGCGGCGGGCCCGTCAAGGGCGGAACCAGCGGGAACACGGGTGGGAAGCCCGGTGCGCGGCGTAGTGGCCGGTTCCCGGAGAGGACCACGGACACCGCGCGTCCCGAGGGCGGCGGCCGCGCGGTGGGCGGCGACCACATCGCCCCGGCTCGGCAGTGGCCGTTGCTGTCGGTGCTCGCGGGCGTGGCGCTGGGCCTGCTGATCACCGCCGCGGGCGCCTTCCGGGCCGGGCTGATCACGATCGGGCTGTGCCTGCTCATCGGTGGCGCCCTTCGCTGGCTGCTGCCCTCGGTGGGCATGCTGGCGGTCCGCAGCCGCTTCACCGACGTGATCACCTACAGCGTGCTGGGCGCCACGATCGTGCTCCTCGCCCTGATGGCACCGCCGAAGCCGATCCTGCACGTACCGTTCCTCGACGCGATCGTGCACTTCGCCGTGCGCTGAGCGGCGTGTCCCGGGATCCGCGATGCGCCGAAGGGCGACGGTCGGTTCAAGGACATCTTCCGGAGGTCTTCGACGTGACGTTCGAGGCGGCTTCGAGGCCGGCTTCGAGGCCGCCTTCGACAAGGCAGGCCTGAGTACGAGCACCTGCTGATCGACGAGGTGATCGTCTCGGTCCGGAAGAGGTCGGACGGGGGCGTCCGGGCCTGCGAGAACCGCGCCGGCCGCATCCGTGCGCCATGCCCGGGGCGCGTCCCGCCGTGGCCGGATCACGTCCCCTCGCCCCGCCGATCCGGCGATTTCCCCCCTACGACGGCGCCGCATTGGGTAGTCACCCATGGGGACGCGACGGCTTGCGCGGCGCCCGTGCGACGGCGCACGAGGCACTGGGGGGTACGGGGACAACGGATCACGCCGCCATGGCGGATCGGCAGCCCGAGCCGTACCGCGGCCCGAAAGGGCCCAGGACGGAGCACCTGAAGAAACGGGGAGGGACATGTCACGCAGGCAGCCGCTGCCGGACGGGAGCGAACCTGAGTTAGGCGGACCGGCACCGCAGCCACCCGGGCACTACCGGTGGGTGCGCGAGCCGGAACCGTCTCCGGAACCGTCGTCGTGCGAACCGGAGCCGTCCTCACGCGCACCGGGATCCCGTTCGGGTGAGCCGAATCCGTCCTCGCGCGCACCGGGGTCGCCCTCGTACGAGCCGACGCTGGGACCGCGTTCATACGAGCCGGTGCCGGAGCCGGAGGCGCGGTTGCGGCAAGGCGGGCAGCGGGTGCACGAGCCTGGGCGGGAAGTTGTCGCCTGCGGCCGGCCGTTATGCGCACCACAGCCGCACCCGGTATGCGGGGTACCGCAGTTGTGCGATTCGCAGCCGGCCGAGGACACGTTGCAGACGCAGTCGTCGGAGCATCCCGAGCTCCAATGGGCCTGGCTGACCCCGGGGCCGCGTGGCCTCGGCAAGCAGTTCGGCGGGCCGGAGCCGTACGGCGGTGAGCGGCCGACGCCGCCGCGGATGCGCGACGGGCTGCAGCGGACCTCCCTACCGGCGCCGCACCGGCTCTCGATCCTGGGACCTCGCTCTTCCGCCGTCCGCGACGACCTCGCCGAGTCCTTGCGGGCGGATCGCCGGTCCCGTCATCGCAGGGCCCTGGTGGCCGGGCTGGTGGCCACTTCGGTCCTTGGCGCCGGACTGGCCGGCGGCTTGGCGCTCGCCCCGCGGAGCCCGAGCCAGACCGCGATCGGCCCCCACGCTTCCGTGTCCGCCTCGGCCACCGCGCCCGGTGGGGCCGCGGCCCGCCACTGCCGCGACACGCTTGTGGCCGACCGCCACTACGCGGGCTACACGCGGGACGAGCCGGACGGCGTCGGCCTGGGTTCGACCGGCCCTGCGGTGGCGGAGGTGCAGTGCCTGTTGCTCCGCAGCCGCATGGACAGCGGTGATGCCGTCGGGCGGTTCGGCCCCGGCACGCAGGCGGCTGTGAAGGTGTTCCAGGGAGCTCGCCATCTGAAGCCCAGCGGTGTGGTCGACAAGGACACCTGGCTCCAGCTCCGTCGCTGAACGGCTCGGCCGTTCGGCTCGGTAGCCCTTGAGTGTCGGTTCCGTGGAACCGCGGAACCACTGCAGATGCCCCAGGCATCTGCCGATACAGGGCATATCGGGGCAGGGAGGGGAGATGAGCCGAAGAGGCGCGTTTGCGGAGGAACGCGGTGCTCCTATGCGGGCGTTCGTGGACGCCGTGCGGCGGCTCGCCGGGCGGCTCACCCGTCGCACCGGCGGGCCGCCCGGCCCCCTCGCGCGGCCCGACGCCCCACCTGCCGCTACCGGCAGTCCCGGTGGTCCCCGCGGTCCCGTCGCTCACCGCGGTCCCGCCTCTTCCGGCTGTCCCGCTGCCTCCAGCAATCCCGCCGCACCCGCCGTGCCTGCCGCTCCCGTTGGTCCCCGCGGTCCCGCGTCTGGTCCCCGCGGTCCCGCGTCTTCTGGGAGTCCGGCCCTTTCCGGTGGTCCCGCCCTTTCCGGCG
>CAYNNX010000121.1:5183-18493 GCA_964398515.1 uncultured Streptantibioticus sp.
TCCGGGAGTCCCGCTGCTCCTCGCGGTCCTGCCTCTTCCGGAGGTCCCGCCGCTTCCGCCGGCCTCCGTGACCCGGCGTCGGCCCGTCGTCCGTCACCCGGCGGTAAGCCTCCGGGCCGGGACGACCCGGATGGATCCTCGGCCCTGCGCTCCTGCGATCGCGCGTCCGACGGGCCGGCCGACCGTTCAGCCGATGACCGGGGCAACCGGTCGGGCACCCGGTCGCGGTGGTGCGGCCCGGACGGAACGCCACTTCCGCTCGCCGCGCGGCCCTCGGAGAACCGGACCGGGGCACGCCCTCCGGAGGCCGCCGAGGACGATCGGCACGACCGGGCCGTCGACTCGGTCCCGACCGGCCGGTCGAACCGTGCATCCCCGGGCTTCGCCGCACCCGAGCCGCCGGTGTTCGACACCCCGGGTCGTCCGCCCGAGGGGTCGGACCGAACGCCCGCCGGCTCGGGCCGATTCGGTTTGCCGGCGCCCACCGATCCGGATGGTGCCGCTCGCAGGTCCGCGGCCCCGGGTGAGTGCACCGTGCCGGTACCGGCTGCGGCCGTTCCCGCGATGACCGAACGGTGGTCGGCCATCGGTCAGCAGCGGATCGCGGTGTTCTTCGTGACGGGACTGGCGGCAGCGCTCGTCGTACTGATCGGCGTCGTCGTCTGCTTCGGCCTGGGACCCACGACCGGCGCTCCGCCGAACCCGGCACCGCGCACCCCGCCCGCCGCGACGAACAGCGGCGTCGGCACGTCGTCGTCGGCTCCCGCGGTCACCCGCCCGGCCTCGGCCGACACCGATCAGGCTTCGGCAAGCGGATCCTGCGGCGACCTGGCGGGACGGTCCCGGTCAGCCGGATGTCACCTCCTTCGGTGCCCCGTGGACCCTCGTGCCCTGCCGTGGCTGCGGTGCCGCCCGCGGACGGCTGCGGTACGGGTACTCCGTCGGGGCATGCCTCGCCGTGCAGTGGGGCGGACCACACCCGACCCGGGGATTTCGGGCGCACCTCGTCCGATAGCCTGACGGCGGTTCTCTCGGGATCGAGAGAACCGGATCAGGGGCCGGGGACGCCCACCGTCCTGGGGACCGGGGTATCCCCCCGTTAACCACAGCGCAGGAGATCGCAATGACCCGCACTCCCGTCAACGTCACCGTCACCGGTGCGGCCGGCCAGATCGGCTACGCACTGCTCTTCCGCATCGCCTCCGGCCAGCTCCTCGGCGCCGACGTCCCGGTCAAGCTGCGCCTGCTGGAGATCCCGCAGGCCGTGAAGGCCGCCGAGGGCACCGCCATGGAGCTGGAGGACTGCGCCTTCCCGCTGCTGCGCGGCATCGACATCTCCGACGACCCGAACGTGGCCTTCGAAGGCGCCAACGTGGCCCTGCTCGTCGGCGCCCGCCCCCGCACCAAGGGCATGGAGCGCGGTGACCTGCTCCAGGCCAACGGCGGCATCTTCAAGCCGCAGGGCAAGGCGATCAACGACCACGCCGCCGACGACATCAAGGTCCTGGTCGTCGGCAACCCGGCCAACACGAACGCGCTGATCGCCCAGGCCGCCGCTCCTGACGTGCCCGCCGAGCGCTTCACCGCGATGACCCGCCTCGACCACAACCGTGCGGTGAACCAGCTGGCGAAGAAGCTGGGCGCGTCGGTCGCGGACGTCAAGAAGATGACGATCTGGGGCAACCACTCCGCCACGCAGTACCCGGACATCTTCCACGCGGAGGTCGCCGGGCGGAACGCCGCTGAGGCCGTCAACGACGAGAAGTGGCTGGCCGAGGAGTTCATCCCGACCGTCGCCAAGCGCGGTGCCGCGATCATCGAGGCCCGTGGCGCCTCCTCCGCCGCTTCCGCCGCCAGCGCCGCCATCGACCACGTGTACACGTGGGTCAACGGCACCGCGGCCGGCGACTGGACCTCCATGGCCATCGTCTCCGACGGCTCCTACGGTGTGCCGGAGGGCCTGATCTCCTCCTTCCCCGTGACCACGAAGGACGGCAAGTTCGAGATCGTCCAGGGCCTGGAGATCAACGAGTTCTCGCGTACGCGCATCGATGTATCTGTCAAGGAGCTCGAGGAGGAGCGCGAGGCGGTCCGCTCGCTCGGCCTGATCTGACGCCCTTCCGGGCATCCTGCGTCCTCCCGGTATCCGTCGTCGTCCTGGCCCGCCCCGGCCAGGGCGACGACGGCCGGGACGACGGCAGAGCCCGGTCCGGTCGGCACCGGTCGGCTTACCGCCCCGGCGGGTCCTCCCCGCTGGTGCCCGCCAGACTAGACCAGATCGGGAACACCCCCCGAGTTATCCACAATTCGCAGTTCACGGCCCGTTTCCGGGAGTTATCCACAGCTCCCGGCGGCGGGCCGTTGCTTTCCCCTAGACTGTGCTCTCCGCGACGGGCGGCAACTACGCTGTCGCTCGCGGTAGTTGTCGCGGTAGTTGCCGCCTTGCTCGTTGCTGCTCGGGGGAGTCATGAACGCGAACGCGAATTCGCAGTGGCAGACCGGGGAACCGGCGTATCGGGCCTATGCGCCGCCGCAGTCTGCCTCCGCCGTACCGGTGTCGGCCGGGGGTCCGGGAGCGGGCGGAGGTCCGGTGCCGGCCGGCGGGCCGAGGCCTGCCGGCAGCGAGGCCACCCGGCTGCTGTGCGCCGGTGTGTACCTCGATCCTGTGTTCCGGCGCCGCGTGATCGAGGAGCTGGTCGAGCACGAGGAGCGACCGGTTGCCCCCTCCCTCGGAATCGACGCCGTACCGGTGCTGGCGCACGCGTTGCGGGCCCGCCGCTACGAGGTCATCACGGGGTTGCTGCTCCTGCTCGTCTGGATCGGTTTCGGTGCCGCGGACTACTCCGGCGCCGGCGTTGTGCCGCTGTCCGACTCCGTCCCGTGGAGCACTCCCTCCTGGGCCCTGTCCTATGCCTGGGTGTGCCTGTGGCTGTGGATCGCCCGCGTCGCGGCCGGGCGCAACGCGGCGGTGTACGCGGCCGATCGGTCGGTCGGCCTCAGGCCGCCGCGGTGGCGACGGTGGCTGGGGCTGTATCTCGCCTACTCGGCGCGGACCGGTGTCTTGCTGTACTGGATCGCCGCCCTGGTGGCCGTTCTGGGCGGTTTCGCACGTACCCCTGAACCGGTGCTCTTCCCGCTGCTGGTGGCCGTGGTGACCGCGTTGCCCAGGCACTGGGTGGCGACCACCTTCCGCGATGAGCTGAATCCCGACACCTTCGCGCACCGCCCGCGTGCCACGCTCCCGGAAACGGACCGATACCGGCGCATCAGCGCGGCGATCGACCGTGAGCAGTACTCGCCGCTGACCATCTACGACCCCTTCCGGCCCTTCATCGGCGCGGGTCAGGCGTACGAGCCGTGGTCGTTCGCGCTGGAGCTCAAGCGGAAGAACGCCGACGCCGACGCCGCCGACGTTACGAGCCGTCAGATTCTCGACCTGATCATTCCTCAGCTCGAACGCCTCAAGCAGTCCTCCGCGACCAGCCGGGACCGGCTGAGGGAGATGGAGATCCAGGAGTGCGTCTTCCTGCCGGCCGGACTCAGCCGCGACAGGCTGGCCGCCGAGTACGCGCCGCCTTCCGTCAGCCGCCACCTGGCCGAGTCGGTGGACGAGGGCGGCGAGGCGCGCAGGCTCTTCCTGCGGGTCAGGGTCGGGGCGTGGGACGAGCAGGTGGTCACCACGATCCTGGTCCGCGTTCACACCCAAGGCGGGATGCTCGTTCTGGAGGTCGCGCCGCACGTACTGACGCCGGTGCGGCAGGACTTCAGGGCGGCGGACGCTATCGCGGCGGGCCATGGTGCGGGGCTCCTCCGCCTGAGTGTGCGCGCCCTGTTCGGCGCGCCGACGGCCAACGTCGCCGCCGGGATCGCCGCCGCCCGGGCGATCGCTTCGGCGTTCCGCCTGTGGCTGTCGAACCCGCAGCACGCGTACCCGGACGGCCCGGCGGCCTCCGTCAGGGAGTTGGGCAGCGTGCCCGATGTTCGGTTGTTCCAGGAGATGGACATCAGCCGCTATGTGAAGACGGTCCAGGACCGTGTCGTCAACGGGGTTCGCGAGGCGCTGCGTTCGCAGGGGTACGACACGGGCGAGTTCGAGCAGCAGGTCGTCAACGTGAGCGGGAACGGAGTCTTCATCGGCGGCTCCATGAGCGGCGGGGCCATAGCAACCGGTCAGGGAGCCAAGGCCCAGCACGATGACAGCGGCAGTCGGGCCGGCGGCGACCGATGAGCGGGCGGCGACCGGTGAGCGTGCGGCGTCGGGCGTCAGGCGATCCGGCGCTGCCGGGGAACGGATCTGAGCGACAGATCCGGGGAACAGAACCCGGAGACGGACGTCAGGGCACAGACCCCAGGGGGACAGGGGAACACGGATATGACGCGCGAAAGTGACGATAGCCAGGAGGCGGCGGGCGGCATCGGCGGCCGGAGCGCCGGTCGCCGGGAGGCCGCGCAGGGCGACGGCGGCCGAGACGCAGTCGCCCGCGACACCGAAGGGCAGAACGCCGGGGCGGGAACGGGCGGCCTGGTGATCGGCGGCAGCATGACGGGCGGGGCCATCGCCACGGGCAGGCAGTCCTCGGCGCGTGACTCCAGTCGGCGATCAGGCGCACCGGCCGCCGACCTGCCCGCGCCGAGCGCCCCGGCGGGGCGGGTCGCGCCGGGCCAGGTGTACGTGGCCGGGCATGTGACCGGCGGCGCGGTGGCGGCGGGGGAGGGCAGCGAAGCGGTCTACGAGGCCGAGGGGTTGGACGAGGCGCACCGAGAACTGCTTTCCGCTGTAGCGCAGTTGCGGGAACACCTCACGCTGCTCGCCCGCAATGCGGAGGTGGACGGCGTGGATGCGGAACTGGCCGCTGTGGAGGACGAGATCACCCGTACCGGCCGGGCGGAACCGAACCGGTTGCGGCGACTGCGGGGCCGGCTGACGGCCGTAGGTTCGGTGATGGCCGCGCTGGCCTCCGCCGCCACTGTGGCTCAGGCGATCCAAGGGCTGGTCGGCTGAGATGGCCGGCGCAGACGAGACGTACTGGGACGCCGACCGGCAGCGCTGGGTCAAGGGCAAGCCGCCCCGACGCCCGAACGAGCCCTCCGGTCCGCCCGCGGCCACCCCTCCCGCGACTCCGCCCGTCTCCCCGCCCGCGCCGCCCGCCGCGCCGCCGACGCCCCCGCCCCTGCCGCCGGGGTACGCGGATCCCGCCAAGGGCCCCGAGGCGTGGTCCGCGGCCGAGGCCCGCGGGGTTCGCGAGGTCGAGTCCGGTGAGGTCGGCGCTGCCCGCGAGGGCGTGGAGGCCCGCGGTCCGATGCCGGGGGAGCCGTTGCGCTACGACGGGTACGGTGCCGAGCCGCCGCAGCCCGACCAGGGGCGGCGACGGAGGCAGGCGGTGTTCGCCGCGATCGCGGTCGTGGTGGCCTGTGGGCTCGCGGCGGGCGCCTGGCTGATCACGCAGGACCACGGCGGTCCCGGCAAGAACGTCGCGGGCGGCGGCGCGTCCGGCTCCGCGGCGGCCTCCGCCGACGGCTCCGGTACCGGCGCGTCGAGCTCGCAGCCGTCCGAGGCCTCGCCCACGCCGAGCGGGCCTGCGCAGGGGTTCGCGAGGACCCAGGACCCGTTGGGCTTCACGGCCGACATCCCGCAGGGCTGGTCGCGGCGCGCCGAGCTCGCGAGCGACGGCGGACAGGTGTTCTTCACCGCCGACGGGGAGAACCATTTGGTCCAGATAGGTGTGGTCCGGACTCCGGCGCACTCCCCGTACGACACCTTCCAGAAGATGGAGCAGGAGCTGGCGGCCAGCCGTAACGCCTACCAGCTGCACCGCCTCGACCGGCTGGACAGTGATCCGAACGGGCCGGTGGAGATCGAGTTCTCCTACAACAGCCCGGACCACGGTCCCCGGCACGTGATCGACCGCGGCTTCGACGGACCGGACGGCACGTTCTACGCGGTCCTGGTCGCCGGACCGGAGAGTGAGTGGGCGAACTCCCTGACCACCTACCGGACGATCACCGCCTCGTTCTGCGCGACCGCCTACTGCGCGGGTTCGACCCCGACGGGGGCGGCGGATCCCGGTACGACGACGACCCCCGGTACGACGACCCCCGGTGCGGCCACGGACGCGGGCGCGGGCGGGAGCGCGAGCGCGGGAACGGAGAGCGGAGCCGGGACTGTTCCGCAGGTCGGTTATATCGTGCAAGCCGGATATGCCCGTATACGTGGCCTGATATCCGAGATGCCCAAGGCGCCCGTGGTGTAGGACCTCGCGCCGCCGAGCCTCTCCGGACCGTGTGGCGATGGGGAGCGCCGGGCGTGCGGTGCCTCCCCGACGTGATACGGACCACTTTCCGGGAGGAAAAAGCATAGGCCCGACCCTTCGGGGCACGGCTTGCGGTTGCCGTCGGTCACCGGCGGTGGAAGACCATGCAAGAAGGGCAGTGCGGACTTGTCGGCAGTCGAGACCATTCATGTGAACGGGGCGTGGCAGGAGGCAGCATCCGGCGCCCGGCGGGAGGTCCTCGACCCCGCCGATGCGGCGACGCTGGCGGTCGTGGCGGAAGGCGGCGCAGCTGACGCCGACGCCGCGGTGGCCGCGGCCCGCGAGGCGTTCGATCGCGGCCCGTGGCCGGCGACACCGGTGGCGGAGCGGGCGGCCCTGCTGCGCCGGGTGGCGGACCTGCTCCAACGGGACCGAGAGGCGATCGCGCTCACGGAGAGCCGCGACACCGGCAAGACGCTCGCGGAAGGCCGGGTCGACGTAGACGACGTGACCAACGCGTTCCGCTACTTCGCGGACCTCGTGGTGAACGAGAGCGGCGGACGCGTGGTGGACGCGGGCAGCGCGTCCGTGCACAGCGTGGTCGTCCACGAGCCGGTCGGGGTGTGCGCGCTGATCACGCCGTGGAACTACCCGCTGCTCCAGGCGAGTTGGAAGGTGGCTCCGGCTCTCGCCGCGGGCAACACCTTCGTGATCAAGCCGAGCGAGATCACGCCGCTGTCCACCGTGCACCTGGTCAGGCTCCTCGCCGAGGCCGGACTCCCCGCCGGGGTCGCCAATCTGGTCACCGGCCCCGGTGACCCCGTGGGCGCCAGGCTGGCGGAGCACCCGGACGTGGACCTGGTGTCGTTCACCGGGGGACTGGCCAGCGGGACCCGGGTGATGCAGGCCGCGGCGCCGACGGTGAAGAAGGTCGCCCTCGAACTGGGCGGCAAGAACCCGAACGTGGTCTTCGCGGACGCCTGCGCCACCGACAAGGGCTTCGACACGGCGGTGGACCAGGCGCTGAACGCCGCGTTCATCCACAGCGGTCAGGTGTGCTCCGCGGGATCGCGGCTGATCATCGAGGAGTCGGTCCGCGACCGCTTCGTCGCCGAACTCGCCCGCCGGGCCGAGCAGATCAAGCTCGGCCGGGGCACGGCGGAGGGCGTCGAGTGCGGGCCGCTGGTCTCGGCGCAGCAGCTCGCGAAAACCGAGGAGTACGTCGCCTCGGCGCTGGCGGAAGGCGCCCGGCTGCGCAGCGGCGGCTCGCGGCCCAAGCCGTGCGACGCGCGGCCCGAGTCGGGCTACTTCTACTCGCCGACCGTCCTGGACCACTGCCACCGGGAGATGCGGGTGGTCCGGGAGGAGGTGTTCGGGCCGCTGCTGACCGTCGAGACGTTCCGTACGGAGGACGAGGCCGTCGCGCTCGCCAACGACACCGAGTACGGGCTCGCCGGCGCGGTCTGGACGGCGGACCCGGGCCGGGCCCGCCGGGTCGCCGGCCGGATGCGGCACGGCACCGTGTGGATCAACGACTACCACCCCTACCTGCCGCAGGCGGAGTGGGGTGGCTTCGGCAAGTCCGGTATCGGCCGTGAACTCGGACCGTCCGGCCTCGGCGAGTACCGCGAGGCCAAGCACATCTACCAGAACCTCGACCCCGAGCCGGTCCGCTGGTTCGCCGGCTGACGCCGCCCTCGCGGGGCCTTCGCCCGTCCCTCGCCCGCCCTCGCTTCGAATCCCGTTCTCCGGGCCCGATCAACCTCCGGCCCATCCGACCCCCATCCCCCTCATCCCCCCGCTCCCCATCCCGCGGGTTCCCCTCCTCCGGGCCCCATCCGCCCACCCCCCACACACACAGTTCTTCCGGCGTTTGCGCGCCAGGCAGGATCACACGCAAGGAGCAGCAGCCATGCCTCGTTACGACTACGTCGTCATCGGCGGCGGTACCGCAGGGTCGGTGATCGCGTCCCGGCTGACCGAGGACCCGGACGTCCAGGTGGCCGTGATCGAAGGCGGTCCCTCGGACGTCGACCGGCCCGAGGTGCTCACGCTCCGACGCTGGCTGGGGCTGCTCGGCGGCGAGCTGGACTACGACTACCCGACGACGGAGCAACCACGCGGCAACTCGCACATCCGGCACAGCCGGGCGCGGGTGCTCGGCGGCTGCTCGTCGCACAACACCCTGATCAGCTTCAAGCCGCTGCCGTCCGACTGGGACGAGTGGGCCGAGGCGGGTGCCAAGGGCTGGGACGCGGCGGCGATGGAGCCGTACTTCCACCGGCTGCGCAACAACATCGTGCCCGTGGACGAGAAGGACCGTAACGCCATCGCCCGCGACTTCGTCGAGGCGGCGCAGCACGCGGTCGGCGTGCCGCGGGTGGAGGGGTTCAACGCGGCGCCGTTCCACGAGGGGGTCGGCTTCTTCGACCTCGCCTACCACCCCGAGACCAACAAGCGGTCGTCGGCCTCCGTCGCCTACCTGCACCCGTTCCTCGACCGGCCCAACCTGCACCTGATGCTGGAGACCTGGGCCTACCGGCTGGAACTGGAGGGGACGCGCGCCACCGGCGTCCACGTCCGCACCAAGGACGGCGAGGAGATACTGATCGAGGCGGAGCGCGAAGTCGTGCTCTGCGCGGGAGCGGTGGACAGCCCGCGACTGCTGCTGCTCTCCGGGATCGGACCGGCGAAGGACCTTGAGCCGCTGGGCATCCCGGTCGTGCACGATCTGCCGGGCGTCGGCGCCAACCTGCTCGACCACCCCGAATCGGTGATCGTCTGGGAGACCCACGGACCGATCCCGGAGAACTCGGCGATGGACTCCGACGCGGGCCTGTTCATCCGGCGCGACCCGGCCGCCAAGGGCCCGGACCTGATGTTCCACTTCTACCAGATCCCCTTCACCGACAACCCCGAGCGCCTCGGCTACGAAAAGCCACCGCACGGCGTGTCGATGACGCCCAACATCCCCAAGCCGCACAGCATGGGCCGTCTCCACCTCACCAGCGCGGACCCCTCGGTCAAGCCCGCACTCGACTTCCGCTACTTCACGGACGAGGACGACTACGACGCCTGCACCCTGGTGGACGGCATCCGGATCGCGCGCGAGATCGCCAAGACCGAGCCGCTGGCGAACTGGCTCAAGCGCGAGGTCTGCCCGGGGCCGCAGATCACGAGCGACGAGGAGATCTCCGAGTACGCGCGGAAGGTCGCGCACACCGTCTACCACCCCGCCGGTACGTGCCGGATGGGTGCGATCGAGGATGAACTCGCCGTCGTGGACCCGGAGTTGCGCATCCGCGGGCTGGACGGGATCCGGGTCGCCGACGCGTCGGTCTTCCCGACGATGCCCGCCGTGAACCCGATGATCGGCGTACTGATGGTGGGTGAGAAGGCCGTGGACCTGCTCGCCGCGGATCCGCGCATCCCGACGCGGGGCGGTGACGCCGCATGACCTCGCAGCCGAAGGCGGCCACCACGGCCACCGCAACCGCTTCTTCGACCACCGGAGCCGTCGCGACGATGGAAACGACCGCAACGACTGCAGCCACCGCGGCCACCGAGTCCGCTTCGGCCGAGACCGTCTTCTCCGTTCGCAACCTGTGGAAGGTCTTCGGCGACAAGGCCAAGGCCGGACGGATCCCGGGCTCGCCCGACGCCGAACTGCCACCGGAGGAGTTGCGGGAGCGCACCGGTTGCACGGTCGCGGTCCGGGACGTGTCGTTCGACGTGCACAAGGGCGAGGTCTTCGTCGTCATGGGCCTGTCCGGCTCCGGCAAGTCCACGCTCGTGCGCTGCCTGACCCGCCTCATCGAGCCCACCACCGGCTTGATCGCCATCGACGGTGAGGACGTGCGCGGCATGGACCGTGCCCGGCTGCGGGATCTGCGGCGGCACCGCGCCTCCATGGTGTTCCAGCACTTCGGCCTGCTTCCGCACCGCACGGTCCTCGACAACGTGGCCTACGGGCTCCAGATCCAGGGCGCGTCGAAGGCGGAACGCCGCCGCAGGGCCGAGGAGATGGTGGCGAAGGTGGGGCTCGCCGGTCTCGAGTCGCGGCGTCCGGGGCAGCTCTCCGGCGGTCAGCAGCAGCGCGTCGGCCTCGCCCGCGCGCTCGCCGTGGACCCCGAAGTGATGCTGTTCGACGAACCGTTCAGCGCGCTGGACCCGCTGATCCGCCGGGACATGCAGGAAGAGGTCGTGCGCCTGCACCGGGAGGAGGGGCGCACGATGGTGTTCATCACCCACGACCTGGCCGAGGCGCTACGGCTCGGCGACCGGATCGCGCTGATGCGTGAAGGCCGCATCGTGCAGTGCGGCACCCCGGAGGAGATCGTCGGCGCCCCGGCCGACGACTACGTGCGCGACTTCGTCCGTGACGTGCCGCGCGAGCAGGTGCTGACCGTGCGACGCGCGATGCGCCCGGCGCGGGGGGAGGAAGCCGACAACGGCGCGGCCCTGGCCCCCGGCACGCTGGTCTGCGAGGCCATCGAGGCGGTCGCCCGCACGGGGGAGCCCGCGCGGGTGGTCGACAACGGGCGCTGCCTTGGCGTCGTCGACCATGAACGCCTGCTCGCTGTTGTGGCGGGGCTGAAGGTTGACTCCGACAAGGAAGTTGCAAGGAATGCAGGGAACGGGAGCGGCGGGGAGGGGGTGACGGCATGACCGCGGTCACCACCGCCGCCAAGGGCTCGGCGCTCCGGGTCCCGCGGGCCCTGCTGCACACGCTGTGGCAACGCGGCCTGGGCAAGGTCGTGCTGCTCGGCGTCGTCGCCGCCGTCGCCGTCCCGCTGCTCGACTCCCGTTGGGGCAGCGGCTCCTGGCCCGCGGCGCTCACCGTCGATCTGACGAAGCCGCTGGGCGGCGCCAGCAACTGGATCATCGACCACCGCGACAGCAACCCGGTCTTCCTCTACTTCCTGGGCTACGTCAGCAACGCGATCGTGCTCTCCGTCCGGGCCGTCTACCTGCTGCTGCTCACCCTCGGCTGGACCGGGGTGACGGCCGCGGCCGGGCTGCTGGCCTGGCGCGTCGCCGGCGTACGGGTCGGGCTCACCGCGCTCGGGTCGTTCGCGGTGTGCGGGCTGCTGGGGATGTGGGTGCCCACGATGCAGACGCTCGCCCTGATGGTCGTCGCCGTCGCCGTGTCCGTGCTCGTCGGCGCGCTCCTCGGCCTGGCGGGCGGCCTGTCCGACCGTATGTTCCGTGCGCTGCGGCCGGTCCTGGACACCATGCAGGTGCTGCCCGCCTTCGCCTACCTGCTCCCCGTCGTGCTGGTCTTCGGCATCGGCGTGCCCGCGGCCGTTCTGGCGACGGTGGTCTACGCGGCGCCCCCGATGGCCCGCCTGACCGCGCTCGGGCTGCGTGAGGCGGACGCCGGCGTGCTGGAGGCGGTCACCTCCCTCGGAACGACGGCCCGGCAACGCCTGTTCACCGCGCGCCTGCCGCTCGCCCGCCGGGAACTCCTCCTCGGCCTCAACCAGACCATCATGATGGCCCTCTCGATGGCCGTGATCGCCTCCGTGATCGGCGCGGGGGGCCTGGGCGACCGCGTCTACCAGGCGCTCTCCACGGTCGACGTGGGCAACGCGCTCGCCGCCGGCATCCCGATCGTGCTCCTGGCGATCGTGCTCGACCGTACGACGGCGGCAGCCGGGGCGGGCAACGAACGCCGAACGCGCCTCCGCCGAACCCCCGGCACCGCGCCACGCGCCTCCACCCGAAGCGCCGCCGCCCTCACCGCGTTCGCCCTCGCCGCGCTGATCGCCCTCGCCGCCCTCCTCGGCCGCCTCACCGCCTCCCTCACCTGGCCCGACCGCTGGACGGTCCACATCGCCGCGCCCGTCAACGCCGCCGTCGGCTGGATGACGAGCCATCTGTACACAGGGATTCCGGTGATCGGCGGCACGGCCGACTGGGCCGCGCACTTCACCACCGGGGTCCTCGACCCGCTGCGCGGCGGCCTTCAGGGCCTGCCGTGGTGGGGAGTGCTGCTGATCGTGGCCGCCCTGGCCTGGCTCATCGGCACGTGGCGTACCGCCTCGACCGCCGTGCTCGCCATGGCCGCGATCGGCGTGCTCGGCGTGTGGAGCCCAGCCATGGACACGCTCTCCCAGGTGCTCGCCGCCGTCGCGGTCACCCTCGTCGTCGGCGTCGCCGTGGGCATCGCGGTGGCGCGCAGCCGGCGCCTGGAGGCGGTGCTCCGCCCGGTGCTCGACGTCTTCCAGACGATGCCGCAGTTCGTCTACCTGATCCCGGTGGTCGCGCTGTTCGGCGCGGGCCGGGCCCCGGCCGCCGCCGCGGCGGTCGTGTACGCGCTGCCGGCCGTCATCAGGATCACAGCGGAGGGCGTGAAGCAGGTGGACCCGGCCGTGCTGGAAGCGGCCCGCTCGCTCGGCGCCAGCTGCGGCCAGCAGCTCAGGCAGGTCCAACTTCCGCTGGCCCGGCCCGCGTTGCTGCTCGCCGTCAACCAGGGCGTGGTCCTGGTCCTGGCCGTGGTCATCATCGGCGGCATGGTCGGCGGCGGCGCCCTCGGCTACAACGTCGTCTTCGGCCTCGCCCAGGGTGATCTGGCCACCGGCCTGGTGGCGGGCGCCGCGATCGTCTGCCTCGGCCTGATGCTCGACCGGGTGACGCAACCGACGGCGACGCGGCCGACGACCGAGGCGAAGGAGCGCTGACCATGGCACGCAGGACAGGCAGGAGAGCCCTCGCCGCGATCGCCGCGACGGCCGCCGCCGCGGCTGCCGCCCTCACCACCCTCACCGGGTGCGGCCCGGCCGACATGACCAAGCAGGCATCCCCGTTCGCCGACGCCCAGGGCGCGAAGAGCGTCACGCTGTCGGTGCAGTCGTGGGTGGGCTCCGAGGCCAACGTCGCCGTCGCGCAGTACCTCCTGGAGCACGAACTCGGCTACCACGTCGACACCGTGCAGGTGGACGAGGTGCCCGCGTGGGACGCGCTGAGCCAGGGCCGGGTCGACGCGATCCTGGAGGACTGGGGCCACCCGGACCAGGAGAAGCGGTACGTCAAGGAGAAGAGGACGATCGTGCCGGG
>CAYNNX010000122.1:0-18431 GCA_964398515.1 uncultured Streptantibioticus sp.
GGCCCAGGATGATATTTCCCCGCTTTATATACCCGTGCAGCACCCCCCGCGCGTGGGCGTAGTCGAGCGCGTCGCAGACCTCCGTGAACCCCCCCAGCAGGCAGCGGAGCACCAGCGACCCCCCGCCGGGGTCGCGCCGCGCGTGTCCAGCAGAAGCTGCGCCTTCACCGCCAGCCCCTGGAGGTCGTAGGTGCGGTGGTGCTGGAGGAGCACGGTCAGGTCCGCGTCGGCCGCCGCCTCCCACAGCGAGTCGGCGCGCGGCACCGGGCGGTCCATGACCCGCCATTCGGGTACGTAGGGGTCGTGGTAGCTCAGGATCGCGCCCAGCTCGCGCAGCCGGGTGCCGATCTCGCGGGCGGGGGCCCGTTCCTGGTCGCCGAGGTCGGCCTTGTAGGTGACGCCGAGCAGCAGCACGCGGGCGCCGCGCACCGACTTGCCGTGCTCGTTGAGGAGCGTCGCGCAGCGCTGCACCACGTAGTGCGGCATCCGGGCGTTGACCTCCTGGGCCAGCTCGACCATGCGCAGCGGCCGGCCGAGGGAGTGCAGGGCGACGCCGTGCCCGCCGACGCCGGGGCCCGGGCGGAACGCCTGGAAGCCGAACGGCTTGGTCTCGGCGCAGCGGATCACGTCCCAGATGTCGATCCCCATCTCGTGGCAGAACACCGCCATCTCGTTGACGAGGGCGATGTTGACGTGCCGGTAGTTGGTCTCCAGCAGTTTCACCGTCTCGGCCTCGCGCGGCCCGCGGGCGCGCACCACGCGTTCCGCGAGCCGGCCGTAGAACGCGGCGGCGGCCTCGGTGCAGGCGGGCGTGAGGCCGCCGATGACCTTCGGGGTGCGGGCGATCTGCCGGTCGCGCCGCCCGGGGTCGATGCGGTGCGGGGAGTAGGCGAGGTGGAAGTCGCGCCCGGCGCGCAGCCCCGAGCCGCTCTCCAGGATCGGGCGCAGGAACTCCTCGGTGGTGCCCGGATGGACGGCGGTCTCCAGGACGACGGTGGTGTGCGGGCGCAGGTGTGCGGCGAGGGTGCGGGCGGCCTCGGCGACGGCCGTGAGGTCCGGCGCCCGGTCCTCGCCCAGCGGCGCGGGGGAGCAGATGACGGCGGTCCGGGCCCGCCCGAGCACGGCCGGATCGCCGGTGGCGCGGAACCCGGCGCCGAGCATGCGGCGGATCTCGGCGGCCGTCAGCCATTCGACGCAGGAGCGGCCCGCGTTGAGCCCGTGGACCACGGCCGGGTCGGTGTCGTGGCCGATGACCGAGATTCCGGCGGAGGTGGCGGCCTGGGCGAGCGGGAGCCCCACATGGCCGAGTCCGATGACGGCGAGGTCTGCGGGCATGGAGATCAGTCCCCTCCGTGACGTCCCGGGATGAAGTCATTTAAGGCTAAGCGGAAATATGACTGTTATTCAGTATTGAGCCCGGGAGTACCGGGTGTGGCGCGGGCCCGGCCGCCCGCGTGCGGTCGCCGTGGACTGGCTGACGGGCCGGATGCCGGTCACCATCGAAGGGACGTCCACAGGCGGAGGCAGAGTCGGTGAGCACAGCAACGCTGGGGCCGAGGGAACGTGCGCAGGCGCTGGCCCGGATGGCGGAGACAGAGCTGGACGTGCTGGTGGTCGGCGGCGGAGTGGTCGGCGCCGGCACCGCGCTGGACGCCGCCACCCGGGGGCTGACGACGGGCCTGGTCGAGTGGCGCGACTGGGCGTCGGGCACGTCCAGCAGGTCGAGCAAGCTCATCCACGGCGGCCTGCGCTATCTGGAGATGCTGGACTTCGCGCTGGTCCGCGAGGCGCTGAAGGAGCGCGGCCTGCTGCTGCAGTGGCTCGCCCCGCACCTGGTCAAGCCGGTGCCGTTCCTGTACCCGCTGGCCCACCGCGGCTGGGAGCGGCTGTACGCCGGATCGGGCGTGGCCCTGTACGACGTCATGGCGCTCTCCTCCGGCCACGGCCGCGGCCTGCCGCACCACCGCCACCTGACCCGCCGCCACGCGCTGCGGGTCGCACCGTGCCTGCGCAAGGACGCGCTCGCCGGCGCCCTGCAGTACTACGACGCCAAGGTGGACGACGCCCGCTTCGTCGTGACGCTGGTGCGCACCGCGGCCCGTTACGGGGCGCTCGCCGCCAACCGGGCCCGGGTGACCGGATTCCTCCGCGAGGGCGAGCGCATTGTCGGTGCCAGGGTGCAGGATACGGAGCAGGGAGGGGAGTACGAGGTCCACGCCCGGCAGGTGGTGAACGCCACCGGGGTGTGG
Source organism: uncultured Streptantibioticus sp. (assembly GCA_964398515.1). Classification (GTDB taxonomy): domain Bacteria; phylum Actinomycetota; class Actinomycetes; order Streptomycetales; family Streptomycetaceae; genus CAYNNX01. Next base: position 2,250 of record CAYNNX010000122.1, read on the forward strand.
ACGGACGAGACGCAGGCGCTGGTGGGGGAGAGGGGGCAGTTCCACGTCAGGGCGTCCAAGGGCATCCATCTGGTCGTGCCGAGGGACCGGATCCACTCGACGACCGGGCTGATCCTGCGGACCGAGAAGAGCGTGCTGTTCGTGATCCCGTGGGGGAGGCACTGGATCGTCGGCACCACCGACACCGACTGGGACCTGGACAAGGCGCACCCGGCCGCGTCCAGCGCCGACATCGACTATCTGCTGGAGCACGTCAACTCGGTGCTCGCGGTGCCGCTCGGCCGCGAGGACGTGGAGGGCGTCTACGCGGGCCTGCGCCCGCTGCTGGCTGGGGAGTCGGAGGCGACCAGCCAGCTGTCCCGGGAGCACACGGTCGCCCATCCGGTTCCGGGCCTTGTCGTCGTGGCGGGCGGCAAGTACACCACGTACCGGGTGATGGCGAAGGACGCGGTGGACGCGGCGGTGCACGGGCTGGACCGGCGGGTCGCCCCCTGCTGCACGGAGGAGGTGCCGCTGGCCGGGGCCGCGGGGTACCCCGCGCTGTGGAACGGGCGGGCTTCGCTCGCCGCCCGCACCGGGCTGCACGTGGCCCGCGTCGAGCATCTGCTGGGCCGTTACGGGACGCTGACGGAGGAGCTGTTGGACCTGATCGCCGCCGATCCGTCGCTGGGCGAGCCGCTCACCGGCGCCGACGACTACCTGCGGGCCGAGGTCGTCTACGCCGCCTCCCACGAGGGCGCCCGCCACCTCGACGACGTCCTGACGCGGCGCACCCGGATCTCCATCGAGACGTTCGACCGCGGCACGCTGTGCGCCCGGGAGGCGGCCGAGTTGATGGCACCGGTGCTGGGCTGGGACGACGAACACCTGGAGAAGGAGGTCACGCACTACGAGAAGCGGGTGGAGGCGGAACGCGCGTCGCAACGCCAGCCCGACGACACGACCGCGGACGCGGCCCGGCTGGGGGCGCCGGATATCGTTCCCCATTGAGCATGACGCCGACGTAGGCGCGTTGACGGGGGTTGGAGCGGCGACCCGACGAGCTCGCGTGGTGGGCGGTGAGCGAAGCGAGCCGTCCGCGTAGCGAGTGAGGACGTGAGCGCGACCGCAGAAGGAGAAGGGGCGCGAGGTGTCCGATCAGGGGCGGCTGGTCGCCGGACGATACCGGCTGGCCGAATTGATAGGCCGCGGCGGCATGGGCACCGTCTGGCGGGCCGAGGACGAGCTCCTGGGGCGTCAGGTGGCGGTCAAGAAGCTCCGCGTCCCACCGCAACTCCACGACGACGAGCGGGAGACGCTCTACGAGCGCACCCGGCGCGAGGCCCGCAGCGCCGCCCGCATCAACCACCCCAACGTGGTCGTCGTCCACGACGTCGTCGAGGACGAGGGCCTCCCTTGCATCGTCATGGAGTACGTGCCCTCCCGCACGCTCGGGGACGTCCTGAAGAACGACGGGCCGGTGACACCCCGTGAGGCGGCCCGCATCGGCCGCGGGATGATCGCCGCCCTGCGCGCCGCCCACCGCGCCGGGGTGCTCCACCGCGACGTGAAGCCGGCCAACGTGCTGCTGGGCAGGGAGAACCCGGAGGACGACGACGGCTGGCCGGGCGGCCGGATCGTGCTCACCGACTTCGGCATCGCCTCCGCCACCGGCACCTCCACGCTCACTCGCACCGGCGAACTCATCGGCTCCTTCGACTACCTGGCCCCCGAGCGCATCACCGGCGGCACCCCCGGACCCGCCAGCGATCTGTGGGCGCTGGGCGCCACGCTCTATCAGGCGGTCGAGGGCGAGGCCCCCTTCCACCGGGACACCCCGATCGAGACCGCCTACGCGATCGCCTCCGACCCCGTGCCGCCGCCCCGCCGGGCCGGGGCGCTCACTCCGCTGATCGAGTCGCTGCTGGCCAAGGACCCCGAGCAGCGGATGCCCGCGGAGGAGGTGGAACGGCTGCTGGTCTCCTCGGTGGAGACGGTGGTCTCCCACGGTGTCGTCGGCTCGCCCGGGGCGTGGCCCGCCCCGCGCCCGCACCCGGATCACGACGAGCCGCCCACCACGGCGCTGCGCCCGGCGGTGCCGCGGCAGGGCCCCCCGGAGCAGGAAGCGGAGGAAGTGACGACGGCCCAGGCCCCCGGCGCCCGGACGGCCACCCGGTCGGCACCGCCGCCCGAGGCGGCCCCGGCCCGGCCGTCGCGGCGGGGCCGGCAGCTCGCCCTGGCCTGTTCGGTCGCCGTGGCCGCCGCGGGGCTGGCCGTCGGCGGCGAGCTGCTCGCGCGCGGCGGCGGCAGCGCCTCGGCCGACAACCGCGTCGACGGCGGGAAGACCGCTCCTTCGGCGGGATCGTCCGGCTCCGCGCAGCCCGCGCCGACCATACCCACCGGGTACCACATCGCGCAGGATCCGGCAGGCTTCTCCATGGCCGTGCCCGACAGCTGGGTGCGCAAGGCGAAGCCCAACGGCGACGTCGACTACGTGAACACGGCGGAGAAGGCCGACCTCCTGGTGAGCGTCCTGGACTTCGCCGGTCCCAGTCCGCTCCAGCACTTCAAGGAGCTGGAGCAGAACATGATCAGGAAGCAGAACGGCTACAGCCTGCTGCGGATGAACCCCACCACGTTCACCGTCGGCGGCCAGACCGAGCAGGCCGCGATATGGGAGTGGAAGTGGTCGGGCGAGAAACGTATCTATCACGCCATAGACCTGGCCTTCAGCAAGGAGGGCGGCACCGAGTACGCCCTCTACCTGTCGGCACCCGACGACGGCTGGGCGAACCGGCTGAAGGTGTTCGACACGGCCCGGCAGACCTTCCGCCCGGGGCGCTGACGCGACGTTTCCGTACCTACCGGCCGGGAACCGGGGGTAGCGCCACCGATGTCCTGGCGACGGGGGATGATGGAGGGGGGCAGTCGCGCGTCGAGCCACGCGCCGCCCGACGGACCGTCATATCGATCTGCTAAGGACGTTGATGAGCCAGGCGCAAGGCACCACCGGCCGTCTCCTCGCCGACCGCTACCGCCTCGGTGAGGTCCTCGGGCGCGGCGGCATGGGCACGGTGTGGCGGGCGGTGGACGAGACCTTGGGCCGCACCGTCGCGGTGAAGGAGCTGCGGTTCCCCGGCAACGTCGACGAGGACGAGAAGCGCCGGCTGGTCACCCGGACCCTGCGCGAGGCCAAGGCCACCGCCCGGATCCGGACCAACGGCGCGGTGACCGTCTACGACGTGGTCAAGGAGGACGACCGGCCGTGGATCGTCATGGAGCTGGTCGAGGGGCGCTCGCTGTCCGACGCGATCCGGGAGGACGGGCCGCTGCCGCCCAGACGCGCGGCCGAGGTCGGCCTCGCCGTCCTCGACGTGCTGCGGGCCGCCCATCGCGAGGGCATCCTGCACCGTGACGTGAAGCCGTCCAACGTCCTGATCGCCGACGACGGCCGGGTCGTGCTCACCGACTTCGGCATCGCCCAGGTCGAGGGCGACCCGTCGGTCACCTCCACGGGCATGCTCGTCGGCGCACCCTCCTACATCTCGCCCGAACGCGCCCGCGGCCACAAGCCCGGCCCGCCCGCCGACCTGTGGTCGCTGGGCGCCCTGCTGTACGCGGCCGTCGAGGGGCGCCCGCCGTACGACAAGGGGTCGGCGATCGCCACGCTGACCGCGGTGATGACCGAGCCCCTCGAGCCACCGAAGGTCACCGGCCCGCTCGCCGAGGCGATCCACGGGCTGCTGGTCAAGGACCCGGAAAAGCGCCTGGACGACGCGGGCGTGCGCAAGCTGCTCAACGCGGCGGAGAGCGCCCCGCAGCCCCCGGCCGCCGAGCGGACCCGCGCCATCAAGCTCCCGGCCGACCCCCAGCCGACGCCGACGTCGCCGACCCCGCCGACCGTGCCCGTCGCACCGCGCGTCGAGCAACAGGCCAAGCTGCTGGGCGCGTTGCGCTCGGTGCGCAATGCCGCGCTCAAGCCCGATCCCGAGCCCAGGCTGAAGCCCGTCGCGCCGACCGCGCCGCTGTCCCGGGTCCGCGCACCGCTGACCGACGTGGTGTCGCGGCGCACGCTGGTGGTCGTGGCAGTGGTCGTCGTCCTGGCCGTGATCGGCGCGGTGCTGGGGATCGCCTTCGCCTCCTCGTCCGATTCCTCCGACTCCTCCGGTTCTTCTCGTTCTTCCGGTGCCTCTGGTCTGCCCGGTGCCAAGTCCGGTCGCGGCGGCGGGGCTTCGCGGGCCGGTTCCTCGGTCGACGGACCGCCCACGTCGCTGGCCGCCGACGTCTCCAGCGCGCCGAAGTCCCCGGCGGGGGTGCCGGCGGGGTGGACGCTGCACCGGGACGCGGAGTTCCACTTCTCGCTGGCGCTGCCGCCGGGCTGGCACCGGATCGGCACCGCCGGAGCGCACTCGGGCGCGGTCTTCGCCGCCTCCGACGGCGGCTTCCCCCGGGTGCAGATCGACTACAGCTCCACCCCCGGCACGGACGCGGCCGCCGCCTGGCGCGGGCTCGAACCCGCGGTGCGCGGCAGCAGCCGGGACTACCGCGGTCTGGGCATCCGCCCGGTCGGCTACCGCTCCTTCCGCACCGCGGCGGACTGGGAGTTCACCCGCACCGAGGGCGGCGGCACCATGCACGTGCTGGACCGCGGCCTCGCCGACGACCGCGCCGGATACGCCATCATGTTCTCCTGCGCGGCCGGGCAGTGGGACGGTGCGGCCTGCACGGCGCTGCGGCAGGGATTCTTCGAGACGTTCCAACCGGTCGACTGACCGGCGCAAGGGGCCGCGGCCGAAGGGGCGTTCGGGCGCGAGGGGAGGAGCTGTGGACGAGTACGCCGGGCGGGTCCTGGCCGGGCGCTACCGGCTGCCACGGCCGCCGGCGAATGAGTTCGAACTGGTGGAATCCCGGGCGTTCGACACCTACAGCGGACAGGAAGTCCTCGTCAGGCAGGTGCCGTTGCCCGAGATCGTGGCCGCCGAGGCCGACGGGGACAAGTGGGACGAGGGGTTCGGTTCCGCCGACGGGGACGCCGTGTCCGGCGGGGCCTTGGCGCAGTGCGCGCTGCGGGCCGCCCGGGCCGCCGCGGCGATACCCGATCACCCCTCACTGGTCCAGGTCTTCGACGTCCTGGTCGAGGACGGCGGTCTGTGGGTGGTCTCCGAACTCGTCGGCGCCCGCCCGGTCGCCGCGCTCACGGCCGATCGCCCGCTGACCCCCTACCGCGCCGCGGAGGTCGCCGCCGACGTGCTGAGCGGGCTTCGCGCGCTGCACGCCCACGGTTGGGCGCACCGCAACATCACCCCGCACACCGTGCTGGTCTGCGACGACGGGCGGGCGCTCCTCGACGGCCTGGCGACCGGCGCCGCCCAGGAGGCGCTGTGCGGCTACGACCCGGTACCGGCGGGGTTCACCGATCCCGGGGGCGGCCAGGACGAGCCGGAGCACGACGGGTGGCACGGCCCGGACCCGGCGCTGGCGGTGGAGCGCGCCCGGCAGGCCAGGATGGCCGTCGTCGGCCCGGTCGCCGAGCGGTGGGCGCCCGAACAGGCCGGTGAGGCGCCCGACGACGGGCGGCTCGCCCCTCCCGCCGGCCCGCCCGCCGACCTGTGGGCGCTGGGCGCGCTGCTCTTCCGCTGCGTGCAGGGCCACCCCCCCTACCCCGAGGAGAGCACCGCCGAACTGGTCCGCCTGGTCGGCGCCGAGCCGCCCGCCCCCGCCGGGGAGTGCGGTCCGCTGCGGCCGGTCGTGGAGGCGCTGCTGCGCCGGGATCCGGCCGAGCGGCCCGGGCCGCAGGAGCTGCGCGAGTGCCTGCGGGCACTGGTGCGCTCGGCGCCCGAGCCGGACCTGGGCAACGGCACGGTCCAGGTCCCCACCGGCCCCGCCGACCCGCACAAGCTGCCCGTCGTGCGCCGCAGGGGGGAACTGGTACGGCTGCGCCGGCGCAGGGCGGCCCGTCCGGCCCGGACGGCCGAGGAGCCCGCCGCCGTCGTCGTCCACGGCCGCCACGCCCGCGCCAAGCCCGCCCGGTCGCGCAGCCCGCGGCGGCTGGGACTGGCGCTGGTGGGCCTGATATTCCTGCTGCTGGCCGGAGTTGTGGCCTACGCCATGGTCTTCATGCCGCACACCGCCGCCGGTACGGACCACTCGATGCCCGCGCAGGTCTCCACCGGCGGTACGGGCGGCGGCCCCGCCCCGTCGGCCTCCACCTCGGGCGCGGGCGACCAGCCGAGCCCCACCGACCTGGCCACCGCCCCCTCCCTGGGCTCCGACTTCGCCCTGCGCGAGGACCCCGCGGGCTTCACGATCGCGGTGCACAACGGCTGGACCCGCGCGGTCCAGGGCCCGCAGGTGGTCTACTCCAGCGGCGGCGGCCTCTTCCGGCTGATCGTGGTGCACGGCCGGGACTCCGCCGCCTCCGCGGGCGCCGATCCGCTCGACTACGAGCTGACGCGGGAACCGGAGCTCGCGCCCTTCCGGGCCAGCACCTGGTCGTCGTCCGCGGGGGTCCATGCGCTGGAGACCGACGGCGGCCACGCGGCGGTGGGCGAGTTCACCTACCGCGATCCGAGCACCGGCGCGCGGGTCTACGCCCGCAACATGGCGCTGCTGCGCGGCGGCCGATACGACGTCGTGCTGGCCGTCGGCCCGCTGGACGAGCGCACCGCGGTCTCGGACTGCTTCGCCAGGGCGGTCGCCACCTACCGCCCGGGCGACTGAGCGGGTCGGGGCTCTGGGCGCTGACGCGGCCGCGCGCGTACCGTGGAAGTTGACTCCTGCCGCCCGGCACGCGAGGAGGATCCCATGGCCTCCGTCCGTTCGGAGCTCGCCGATGTGATCGTCGTGGGCCTCGGCCCCGGCGGGGAGACGGCGGCGGGTCGGCTGGCCGAAGCCGGGCTCGACGTGATCGGTGTCGAAGAGCGGCTGGTGGGCGGCGAGTGCGCCTACTACGGCTGCATCCCCTCCAAGATCATGGTCCGCTGCGCCGACCTGGTGGCCGAGGGGCACCGCATCACCGGGCACGCGGGGACCGCGATGGTCCACTCCGAATGGCGCCCGGTCGCCCGTGCCGTGCGGAAGGCCACCGACAGCTGGGACGACAAGGTCGCCGTCGACCGGCTGTCCGGCCGCGGGGTCCGGTTCCTGCGCGGCACGGGACGGCTCACCGCGCCCGACGAGGTGACGGTGATGGACGCGGACGGCAACGACACGGCGCTGCGGGCGCGCCAGGCCATCGTGATCGCGGTGGGCAGCGAGCCGGCGGTACCGCCGATCGCGGGGCTGGCCAGGACTCCGTACTGGACCAACCGGGAGGCGATCGAGGCGTGCGCGGCGCCGCCCTCGCTGCTGGTGCTGGGCGGCGGCGCGGTCGGGCTCGAACTCGGCCAGGTCTACAACAGGTTCGGCACCGCGGTCACCGTGGTGGAGGCGAAGCCCCGGCTGCTGCCGGAGGAGGAGCCGGAGGCGCACGAGCTGCTGCTGCGCGCGCTGACCGAGGACGGCCTGGAGGTGCACACCGGCACCCGGGTCGACCAGGTGGACCACATGGACGGCGTCGGCTTCACGCTCTACTGCGAGCGCGGGGAGCGGCTGACGGCCGAGCGGCTTCTGGTGGCCACCGGCCGCCGCACCGATCTGGCGAAGCTGGGCTCGGTGTCGATCGGGGTGGACCCCGACGACCCGGCGCTGCCCGTGGACGACCGGCTGCGGGTGATCTCGCCGGGCGGCGGCCGGCCGGGGGTGTGGGCGCTGGGCGACGTCACCGGCAAGGGAGCCTTCACACATCTGGCGATCCACCAGGCGGACATCGTGGTGCGCAGCATCCTCGGCGAGGGCGGGCCCCCGGCCTCGTACCACGCGGTGCCCAGGGTGACGTTCACCGATCCGGAGATCGGCGCGGTGGGGCTGACCGAGGCCCGGGCGCGCGAACGCGGGCTCGCGGTGCGCACCGGCTGGACGGATCTGGCCGCCAGCAGCCGCGGATACACGCACCAGGTCGGCAACCAGGGCTTCGTGAAGGTCGTGGCCGACCGCGCCGCCGGGGTGCTGGTGGGGGCCACCGCCGCCGGCCCCTACGGCGGGGAGATCCTGGGCGCCCTGTCGGTCGCCGTCCACGCCCGCGTGCCCCTTGCCGTCCTGCGCGAGCAGATCTGGGCCTACCCGACCTTCCACCGGGCGATCGGCGCGGCGCTGGCGCAGCTGTGACGCGCCGGCGCGTGCGCCCTTCGTGCCAGCAATCACTGGCGCAACTGTGCATGACCGGTGAAAAGCGGTTACTGCCGGGTACACAAAAGCCCGGGACCGCCGTACCCTCGCCGCCATGACGGACGCGCAGGAGACCTCGCCGAAGACCGCCACGCCCGACGCCGCCGCAGCCCCCGACACCCCCGGCAACCCCGTCGCCCCCGCCGGCACGCGGGGCCCCGCCGACGTGGTCACCCCGGACCTGGTCACCCGGCTCACCCGCGGGGTCCTCGGCAGCGGCCGGACCTCGAACCACACGCCGTTCACCGGGGAGAAGCTCGCCGACCTGCCCGAGGCGACCCCGGCGGACGTCGCCGCGGCCTTCGAGGCGGCACGCGAGGCCCAGCGCGCCTGGGCCGCCACGCCCGTGCGGCAGCGCGCCGCGGTCCTGCTGCGCTTCCACGACCTGGTGCTGCAACGCCAGTCCGAGGTCCTGGACCTGATCCAGCTGGAGACCGGCAAGGCGCGCCTGCACGCGCACGAGGAGATCCAGGCCGTCGCGGTCGCCGCCCGCCACTACGGCCGCAAGGCCCCCGCCTACCTGCGGTCCAAGGGCCACACCGGGGTGGTGCCCACGCTGACCAAGGTGGCCGAACTGCGCCATCCCCGCGGTGTCGTGGGCCAGATCGCACCCTGGAACTACCCCTTCGAGCTCTCCGTCGGCGACGCCCTGCCCGCCTTCGTCGCCGGCAACGCCGTGGTGATGAAGCCCGACACCGAGACCGCGCTGACCGCCCTGTGGGCCCGCGAGCAGCTCATCGAGGCCGGGTTGCCGCCCGCGGTGTGGCAGGTGGTGCTCGGCGACGGCCCGGTCGTGGGCCCGGCCGTGGTGGAGCTGGCCGACTACGTCTCCTTCACCGGCTCCACCCGCACCGGTCGCGACGTCGCCCAGCGGGCGGCGGCCCGGCTGGTCGGATGCTCCCTCGAACTCGGCGGCAAGAACGCCATGTTGGTGCTGCGCGACGCCGACCTCGACAAGGCCGCGCAGGGCGCCGTCCGCGCCTGCTTCGCCTCCGCGGGCCAGCTGTGCATCTCCATCGAGCGGCTGTACGTGCACTCCTCGATCGCCGACGCGTTCCTGGAGAGGTTCGCCGCCCGGACCCGCGCGCTGCGGCTGGGCGCCGGACTCGCCTACGGCGCCGACATGGGATCGCTCGTCGGCGAACGGCAGTTGGAGACCGTCACCCGCCATGTGTCGGAGGCGGTCGGCAAGGGCGCCAAGGTGCTCGCGGGCGGCCGGGCCCGGCCCGACATCGGCCCGCTGTTCTACGAGCCGACCATCCTCGACGGCGTCGAGCCGCCGATGGCCGTGTGCACCGAGGAGACCTTCGGCCCGGTGGTGTCGGTCTACCGCTTCGACGACGAGGAGCAGGCGATCGAGCGCGCCAACTCCACCCCGTACGGCCTGAATTCCAGCGTCTGGACCAAGGACGTGCGCCGCGGCCGGGCCGTCGCCGCCCGGCTGCGCACCGGCACCGTCAACGTCAACGAGGGCTATGCCGCCGCCTACGGCAGCGCCCAGGCCCCGATGGGCGGCATGGGCGACTCCGGGCTCGGCCGCCGCCACGGCTCGGAGGGCATCCTCAAGTACACCGAGGCGCAGACCGTCGCCGTCCAGCGGATCCTGCCGCTCGGCCCGGCGTTCGGGATGGACGACGAGAAGTACGCGGCCTTCATGAGCCGCAGCCTGAAGGCGATGAAGGCCCTGCGCCTGCGCTGACCCCCTCCCCTGCGCCCGCTCGCTCCCCTCCCGGAAGGACGGCCCGCGTGTCCGAGGACACCTGTGCGTACGACTACGACGTGATCGTCATAGGCTCCGGCTTCGGCGGATCCGTCGCCGCGCTGCGCCTTACGGAGAAGGGGTACCGCGTCGCAGTCCTCGAGGCGGGCCGCCGCTTCACGCCGGACACGCTGCCCAGGACCTCCTGGGACCTCCGCAACTACCTGTGGGCGCCCGCCCTCGGCCTGTACGGGATACAGCGCATCCACCTGCTCGCAGGCGTGCTCGTGCTGGCCGGTGCCGGGGTCGGCGGCGGCTCGCTCAACTACGCCAACACGCTCTACGTTCCGCCCAGGCCCTTCTTCACCGACCGCCAGTGGGGACACATCACCGACTGGCAGGCGGAGCTCGCGCCCTACTACGACCAGGCCAAGCGGATGCTGGGGGTGCGGCTCAACCCGACGATGACGCCCTCGGACGTCCACCTGAAGGCGGCGGCCGAGAAGATGGGCGTCGGGGAGACGTTCCACCTGGCGCCGGTCGGCGTCTTCTTCGGGGACGGCAGGGACGCCTGCGGCGGGGAGGAGGCCGGGAAGGCGAGGGCGAAGCCGGGGGAGGAGGTCCCGGACCCGTACTTCGGCGGCGTCGGCCCGGCCCGGCGGGCCTGCACCGAGTGCGGCGAGTGCATGACCGGCTGCCGCCACGGCGCCAAGAACACGCTCACCGAGAACTACCTCCACCTCGCCGAGCGGGCCGGTGCCGTCATCCACCCGATGACCACGGTCGTGGGGCTGACGGAGGACCCGGGCGGCGGCTACAAGGTGGCCGCGGTGCCGACCGACCGCAGGCGCAAGGCCGAACCGCGCGTTCTGCGGGCCGGCCAGGTGGTCCTGGCGGCCGGCACCTACGGCACGCAGACGCTGCTGCACGCCATGCGGGACCGGGGCGAACTGCCCGCCGTCTCGGCCCGGCTCGGCGAGCTGACCCGGACCAACTCCGAGGCACTGGTCGGTGCGCAGACCGACGACCGCCGCTACCGCAAGGCCCACGGCGCCGCGCGGGTCGACTTCACCCGGGGCGTCGCCATCACCTCCTCCATCCACCCCGACGACACCACGCACATCGAGCCCGTCCGCTACGGCAAGGGGTCCAACGCGATGGGTGCCCTGTCGGTCCTCCAGGTCCCCTACGGCGGACGGGCGCCGCGCTGGCTGCAGTTCCTCCTGCACGGCGCCAGACACCCGCTGCTGATGGCGCGTTCGCTGTCCAACCGGCGCTGGTCGGAGCGGACCATCATCGGCCTGGTGATGCAGACCGCCGACAACTCGCTGACCACCTACCGCAAGCGGAAGGGCCTGGGCAAGGGCCTGCTGACGGCACGTCAGGGACACGGTGCCCCCAACCCCACCCACCTCCCCGTGGGCGCGCGGGCCGCGCGGGTGCTGGCCGAGGAGATCAACGGCTTCCCCGGCAGCAGCGTCGGCGAGATCATGGACACCCCGATGACCGCGCACTTCCTCGGCGGCTGCCCGATCGGCGCGGACCGGGAGAACGGCGTGATCGACCCGTACCACCGCCTCTACGGCCACCCCGGCATCCACGTCGTCGACGGTTCCGCGGTTTCGGCGAACCTCGGCGTCAACCCGTCCCTGACCATCACCGCCCAGGCGGAACGCGCGATGGCGCTGTGGCCCAACAAGGGCGAGCCGGACCCGCGCCCGGCCCAGGGCGAGCCGTACGAGCGCCTGGCTCCGGTGGCTCCGCGCAGGCCCGTGGTGCCGAAGGGGGCCTACGGCGAACTGGTGCTGCCGGTGCCGCCGGTCCCGCCGAGGAAGTAGCGCCGCGGGAGACCAGCGGGGGCGGAACGGGAAAGGGCCCGCATCCCCCTTGCGGATGCGGGCCCTTGGCCTGGTGGCCGGTCAGGCCGCGACCCCACCGTTCCGGCGGCGGCGCACGACGTAGACCGCACCGGCGCCGACCACCACGGCCGCCCCGCCGACCCCGGCGATCACCGGGAGCGCGGAGGAGGAGCCGGTGTGGGCCAGGGCGCCCGTGGCCGGCGTGGTGGTCGCCGCCGCGGTGGTCACCGACGCGGGGACGACGTGGGTCTTGCCGGTCGTGCTCGGCGCGTGCGCCGGCAGCGGCGCCTTGCCGCCCGTCTGCGGCACCGGCTTCGAGCCGGAGGTGCGGGTGCCCGGGCGCACGATCTCCAGCTTGTAGGCGGCGAAGGAGGTCGCCGTGCAGTCGTTCTGCCGGTCCGGGTAGATGCCCAGGGCGATGGTCAGCCCCTTGCCGAGCGGCGCCTTGGCCGTCACGTCGAGCCGCAGGGCCACCTTGACGGGCGTGCCCGCCGGGAGGTCGGCCGGACCCAGCGAGCCGAAGGAGGTGGTGCCGTCCTGCGTGACGTCGAACCACACCTTGGCGTCCGGGTCGTAGGCCTGGAGCCGGGCCTGCCCGAGCGAGTACGGGTCCTCGCCCTTCATCGGGCCGACCCCGGCCGCCAGTTGGACGTCCTTCAGGGTGGCCTTCGACGGGTTGGCCAGCGTCAGGGTGAAGGGGTGCCAGCCGCTGCCCCGCGCGATCCTGCCCGGCAGGCCGCTGATCGACATGGCCAGGGAGGCCTTGTAGGCCGGGTTCTTGTCCGCGCAGAAGGCGAGCTGCGTCGGGGTGTCCGACGGGACGCCCGTCGCGTCTCCGGGGACGGCGGTGGGCGTGGCGCTGAGTGTGGCGCTCACCGCCGGGACCGAGGTGCCGGGGGTGCCGGGGGCCTGCGAAGCGCTGCTGCTGGTGGAGGGGGCGCTGGAGGCGTCCGCGGCGAAGACCGGGGACGCCGTCATCAGCGCGGCGGGCGCGATGGCGGCGGTCGTCGCGACCGCCGCCAAGGCACGGCGAAGCTTCATGAGACCTCTTCTGAAGCAGAAAGAGAAGTGAGAGGCCGTCGCGATGGGGGGTACGCGGTGCGGCAGGCGCTGATCGTATGGCCGGGAGAAGGCGATGTGCAGATCTGTGCGCCGGTGGATTTGCGGCGCTCACCGGATCGGCGGGACCAGATCATGGCGAACCGGGCAGTTGCCCGCCGCACCCCGGTTTCGGTGTGAACAACATCACGTGTGCCGCTCGCATACCGGGAGCCAGGCGGCGGGACGGACCGGCCGGGGGCCCAGGTGCGGCCGGGGCGTTCGCAGAGCGGCCGGTCCCGAGCGTCCCCGGGACCGGCCGCCATTTCCTGTCGCGGCCGGACCGCTGTCCCCTGCTGTCCGGCCGCTGTCACCGGGACGAGGTCCCACGACGTGCATCCCAGGCACGTCTCATCGTCCCGGTGTCTCCACCTAGCTGCGTCTAGGCGGTCTCCACGCGTGGTTACTGCTCATCCTGGCCGTGCCTGGCGGACACGGACACCGGGTCCAACGAAGACCTTCGGCGCCCGGTCACGCGCCGTACGGGTGACGTCGGACAACCGCCGCCGCGGGGGCAACGGCCCGCCTCAGACCCGGCCGCGGCACAGCTCCAGCAGGGTCATCGCCAGCGCGGTGCCCGGCTTGCCGAGCCGCGCGCTGTAGTGGCCGATGACCTCCATCTCACGGGCGAGGTTCACCCGGCGGCCGCCCGAGGCGATCCGTGCCCGCTGGATCTCGGCCGAGACCGCCATCCGCTCCTCGATCAGGGCGACGATCCGCCCGTCGAGGTCGTCGACGCGTTCCCGGGCGCCGGCGATCAGCGCCGCCGCCTCGTCGGTGCGGGCTCCGGTCCGCGCGGGCTGGGCGCGCTGTTCGGGCTTCGCGGGCTGGGCGGTCTGCGGAGGCTGTGCGGTTCGCGTGCTCATGTCGGTGACTCCCGGGGGGCGTGGCCCCGGACGCGCGTGACGGTCCACCGACGACGACAGCGCCCCGGACCGAAAACCGGTCCGGGGCGCTGTGGTGAGGTCTGGGTTCGTTCAGACAGCACGACCATGGCAGCCGGACCAGCCGGTGCCATAGGTAAAGAAGAAGTGCGTGCCGTTGAACATGGGCGCCATTATGCACGAGCGCCCCGGACCCGGCGACCGCACGCAGGCCGCCCGTAATTCGTGTCAACGGTAGAATCGGAATCCGATCCCTTGTAGCAACCGCCGGAAGGCCGCCCGTGGCATCAGCGACCCCCGCCCCTCCCGACACTGTCCTGGTCGTCGACTTCGGTGCCCAGTACGCCCAGCTCATCGCCCGCCGCGTCCGCGAGGCCCGGGTGTACAGCGAGATCGTGCCCAGCACCATGCCGGTCGACGAGATGCTCGCCAAGAAGCCCCGGGCGATCATCCTCTCCGGCGGGCCGTCCTCGGTCTACGAGGAGGGCGCGCCCTCCATCGACCGCGCGCTGTTCGAGGCGGGCGTCCCCGTCTTCGGCATGTGCTACGGCTTCCAGCTGATGGCCCAGGCGCTCGGCGGCACCGTCGACAACAACGGCGCCCGGGAGTACGGCCGCACGCAGCTGCACGTGGGCCGGCACGGCACGACCTCGACGCTCTTCGAGGGCACCCCCGCGGAGCAGTCGGTGTGGATGTCCCACGGGGACGCCTGCTCGGCCGCCCCCGAGGGCTTCACCGTCACCGCCTCCACCGACGCGGTCCCCGTCGCCGCCTTCGAGTGCGACGAGCGCCGGCTCTACGGCGTCCAGTACCACCCGGAGGTCATGCACTCCACCCACGGCCAGCAGGTGCTGGAGCACTTCCTGTACCGCGGCGCGGGCCTGGAGCCGACCTGGACCACCCACAACGTGGTCGAGGAGCAGATCGCGGCCATCCGCGAGCAGGTCGGGGACAAGCGGGTGATCTGCGGCCTGTCCGGCGGCGTGGACTCCGCGGTGGCCGCGGCCCTCGTGCAGAAGGCCGTCGGCGACCAGCTGACCTGCGTCTTCGTCGACCACGGCCTGCTGCGAAAGGGCGAGGCCGAGCAGGTCGAGAAGGACTTCGTGGCCGCCACGGGCGTGCAGCTGAAGGTCGTCGACGCGCAGGAGCGGTTCCTGGCCGCGCTCGCCGGGAAGACCGACCCGGAGGAGAAGCGGAAGATCATCGGCCGCGAGTTCATCCGGGTCTTCGAGCAGGCCGCCTCCGAGGTCGTCGCGGAGGCCGGGGCCCACGGCGAGGCCGTCGAGTTCCTCGTGCAGGGCACGCTCTACCCGGACGTGGTCGAGTCCGGCGGCGGCACCGGCACGGCCAACATCAAGTCCCACCACAACGTCGGCGGCCTCCCCGAGGACCTCCAGTTCCAGCTGGTCGAGCCGCTGCGCAAGCTCTTCAAGGACGAGGTCCGCAAGGTCGGCGAGGAGCTCGGCCTGCCCTCCGAGATCGTCTGGCGCCAGCCGTTCCCCGGCCCGGGCCTGGGCATCCGGATCATCGGCGAGGTCACCCGCGACCGCCTCGACCTGCTGCGCGACGCCGACGCGATCGCCCGCGAGGAGCTGACCGCCGCAGGCCTCGACCGCGACATCTGGCAGTGCCCGGTGGTCCTGCTGGCCGACGTCCGCTCGGTCGGCGTCCAGGGCGACGGCCGCACCTACGGCCACCCGGTCGTCCTGCGCCCGGTCTCGTCCGAGGACGCGATGACGGCCGACTGGTCCCGCCTGCCGTACGACGTGCTGGCGACGATCGAGTGGGAGTAGCACGCGTGTAGCACTCCCGAACGCGTCAACGACAACGCCGCCGCTCATACGTATGAGCGGCGGCGTTGTCGTTCCCGCTCGCTACGCTGGTGCCACGGTGCAGGATCCCGTCCATGGGAGGAACCATGACCGCCGAACCGCTGCCCGCCACTACCTCACGGTGGCCGATGCCGCCGCAGGACGGTTACACCGTGGACGATCTGTTCACGCTGCCTGATCTCCCGCCGCACACCGAGTTGATCGACGGGAGCCTGGTCTTCGTGAGCCCGCAGCGTTTTTTCCACGCCGATGCGATCGACCTGCTGGTCAGCGGTCTGCGCCGCACCGTGCCACCCGAGTTCCGGGTCGCCCGCGAGATGACCATGGTGCTCAATAAGCGCAATGCCCCCGAGCCGGACATCTCTGTCGTGCGTGCCGAGGCGAAGAAGGGCCCGCTCCAGACGCACTTCCAGGCCGCGGACGTGCTGCTCGCCATTGAGGTGGTCTCACCCGAGTCCGAGTCCCGTGACCGGGAGACCAAGCCGTACAAGTACGGGCAGTCGGGCATTCCCCACTTCTGGCGGGTGGAGATGACTGGCGAGAACGGCCATCCGGTCGTCTTTACC
>CAYNNX010000123.1:0-18417 GCA_964398515.1 uncultured Streptantibioticus sp.
CGCCGCCGCACCCCCGATCGCGCCGGGCGCCCCGCGCGGTGCGGATGGACAGGGCACCGGCCGGCGCCGGGTGGCCGGGCTGCCGCGAGCCACCCGGGCACCCGGCGCTCAGGCCGGCAGGTCCGCCGGACCGCTCCCCTCGTGGCGGTCCGGCGGAGGCTGGCCGGGCAGCGTGGGCTGCAGGCCGAGGAGGCGCTCGGCGAGGCGCACGAACATGGCGGCGGCGCGCACCAGGTCGTCGGCGTCACGCCAGGAGGCCGCGCCCGGTATCCCCGCCTCCGCGCGGGCCCGGCGAGGGGCGCCGGCCTCGAACAGCGCGCTCCACTCGGCGAGTTCGGGGGCGACCTCGGGCAGCACCTCCCACGCGCTGCGGATGCGCTGCCTGCGGCGGGGTGTCGGCTCGGGGCGGCCCCGCACGGCGAGCACGGCGGCGGCGGTGCGCAACGCGGCCAGATGCGCGGCGGCGTAGCGCTCGTTGGCGGTCTCCAGGACGGCGGCCTCCTCCAGACCGCCGCGTGCCTGGCTCAGCAGATCGAGGGCGGCGGGCGGAGCGGCCGCCTTGCGCAGGACGGGGTGGACATCGCTCGGGGGCCCGGACGCCGGGCTCTTGGCGGCGTGGCGGCGGCGCGCGGCAGCAGTGGCGACCATGGCGACCTCCTGTCGTCGAGGCGACGGTTCGAATCCGTCCCGCTCATAGTGGGGCACACCACTGACAATCGACCCTGACCTGCGAAAACGCCCGTTCGGCAGGTTTCCCGCCGTTCCCCGTGGGCACCCGTGGAGCCGCCCCGGGGCATGACACCGCGGCGCATGCTGCATACTGGGTTTTTAGACTGACCAGTCAGTGCAGGAAATGCGCGTGAAGGAGGGGCACGTGGACACCGCGGGGTCCGAACGGCAGCCGCAGCCGCAGCCGCCGGAAACGGAACAGCCACCCGAAACCGTGGCGGCCGCCGAGGTCGAGAAACCGGGGATCGACGCACGCGGCTTCGGGCTCAAGGGGCCTCGTGGCTGGGTGTTCCGGGACGTGACGTTCACGGCGCCGGCCGGGAGCCTGGTGGCGATAGCCGGGCCCTCGGGGTCCGGGCGGACGTGTCTGCTGCTGGCGCTCGGCGGGCGGATGCGGGCGACCGACGGGCGCGCCGAGGTCGGCGGCGTACAGCTGCCCCGGCACCTGGCGGCCGCGCGCCGGATCACCGGGCTCGGACCGGTCACCGGGGTCGCCGAGCTGGACCCGGCGCTCACCGTCGAGGAGCACCTGCGCGAACGCGCCCTGCTCCAGCGGCGGTTCGACGGCTCACTGCGCGACCTGCTGCGTCCGCGAAGCGACCGCACCGCCGAGGCACACGCCCGCATCGACGCGGCGCTGGCCGCCGCCGGACTGGACGTGGCGGCGCTGCCCAAGGGGCCGCGGACCCACGTACGGGACCTGGAACGGCTTGAGGCGCTGCGGCTGGGGGTGGCGCTGGCGCTGATCGGGCGGCCCCGGGTGCTCGCCGTGGACGACGCCGACCACAAGCTGGCCACCGCCGAGCGGGAAGCCGTCTGGCAGACGCTGCGCACGATCGCCGCCTCCGGCGTGACCGTGCTCGCGGTGTGCACCGAGGCGCCGCACGACGCGGTCACCGTGCGAACGGGATCCACCACCGACGTTGACGCTCACGAGGACGAGAAGGGGGCGGCGGATGCGTTCGCCGAGGCTGGCAGCGCTTGAGCTGCGCAAGTTCGGGCGGGGTCGGCTGCCCAGGGCGGCCATGGCCGCGCTCCTGCTGCTGCCGCTGCTGTACGGGGCGCTGTACCTGTGGTCGTTCTGGGACCCGTACGGGCGACTGGACAAGATCCCGGTCGCCCTGGTCAACGCCGACCAGGGAGCGACCGTGGGCGGCAGGCGGATCAGCGCCGGCGACGACATCGTCCACGGGCTGCACGGCAGCAAGTCCTTCGACTGGCGGCAGACGGACGCCGCCCACGCCGCCAAGGGCGTGGAGGACGGCACGTACTACCTGTCGCTGACCATCCCCGCGGACTTCAGCCGGCGGATCGCCTCCAGCTCCGGTGACGACCCGGTGGCCGGTGCGCTCCAGGTGCGCACGAACGACGCGAACAACTACATCGTCGGGCAGATCTCCCGCTCGGTCTTCGCCCAGGTGCGGGCGGCGGCGTCCGCCAAGGCCTCGCGCGGGTTCTACGACAAGATCTTCGTCGCCTTCTCCGACATCCACGACAAGACGCGCACCGCGGCGCAGGGCGCGAGCGAGCTGCACGGCGGCATCGGCCAGGCGAAGGACGGCGCGGGCAAGCTGGCCGACGGGCTGGGCCGGGCCGAGCAGGGCAGCGGCCAACTCGCCGACGGGCTCGGCACCGCGCACCAGGGCAGCGGCCAACTCGCCGACGGGCTGGGCAGGTTGAAGTCCGGCTCGGCAGCCCTGGCCACCGGGGCCCACCAGGTCGCCGACGGCACGCAGCGGCTCGCCGACGCGGTCCACAACGCGGCCGGCGCCTACGGCCCGTTCCTGAAGTCCCACGCCCAGGAGATCGGCGACGCCGCCCGGCTGGTCGCCGACGGCTCGCAGATCATCCGCGACAACCTCGCCAAGCTCCCCCAGGCCGCGGCGACGGCCGACTCCGACGCGCAGAAGGCCTACGACGACCTCGCGGCAAGCTATCGGGCGCAGTGCGGCGGCGCGCTGCACCCGGTCACCGACTGCGCGGCGATGAAGCAGGCGCTGGCGGCGGCCAAGGAGGTCGCGGCGGTCGCCAAGGACCTCGACACCGTGGTCCAGCAGAACCAGGGCACGCTGGACGACCTGCGCACCGAGCTCGGCCGGTGGCACGACGTGGCCCAGCGGGTGGCGGACGAGGCGCCGCGCATGGCGTCGGACATCGACAACGCCGTCGCACAGGTCGACGCCCTCAACTCCGGCGCCCACCGGGTCGCCTCGGGCGCGGACCAGGTGCGGGACGGCAACGCGACCGCCAAGTCCGGCATCGACACGCTCGACGGCGGGATCGGCAAGCTCAAGAACGGCGGCGACGCCCTCAACTCCGGCATCACGGACCTCTCCTCCGGCGCCAAGAGGCTCGACGGCGGCCTGTACAAGCTCTCCGACGGCTCCGACCAGCTCGCCACCGGCCTCGCCGAGGGGGTCGGGCAGATCCCGGACTACGGCAAGCAGGCCCGGGACGCGCGTACCGCGGTCATGTCCGACCCGGTGCAGCTCGCCTCGCGGGCGACGCACAAGGCGGACACCTACGGCACCGGTTTCGCGCCCTACTTCATCCCGCTCTCCCTGTGGGTCGGCGCGATGGTCGCCTACATGCTGATGCAGCCGCTCAGCAAGCGCGCCCTGGCGGCCGGGGCCCCGGCGTGGCGGATCGCGCTGGCGGGCTGGCTGCCGGTGGCCGCGATCGGGGTGCTGCAGACCGCGGCGCTGCTGTCGGTGCTGCACTGGGCGATCGGGCTGGAGATGGTGCGGGCGGGCGGAACGGTGGCGTTCCTGCTGCTGGTGACGGCCTGCTTCGCGGCGATCGTGCAGTGGCTCAACGCCCGCTTCGGCCCGGCGGGCCGGGTGCTGGTGCTGGCGCTGCTGATGCTCCAGCTGACCTCGGCGGGCGGCACGTACCCGGTGCAGACCTCGCCCGGCTTCTTCAACGCCATCCACCCGTTCCTGCCGATGAGCTACATCGTGGACGGCCTGCGCCACCTGATCACCGGCGGCGAGATGTGGCCGGTGTGGCGGGCGTGCCTGGTGCTGCTGGCCTTCACCGCGGGGGCGCTCACGCTGACCGCGTGGACGGCCCACCGCAAGCAGGTCTGGACGGTGGACCGCCTGCACCCCGAGATCAGCTTGTGACCGTCACGCTACTGCGGGGGAGGAGAATCATGGCCATGAGCAGCAGCGCACGACGCCAGGCCACCCGGCAGAAGCTGTACGAGGCCGCGGTCACCCTCATCGCGGAGAAGGGGTTCTCGTCCACCACGGTGGACGAGATCGCCGAGCGGGCTGGGGTGGCCAAGGGCACCGTCTACTACAACTTCGCCAGCAAGAACGACCTCTTCGAGGAGTTGCTGCGGCACGGCGTCGGCGTGCTGACCGCCTCACTGCGCGAGGCCGCCGAGGCGGTCGCGGCGTCGGGTGGCAGCCGGGTCGACGCCCTGGACGCCATGATCCGCGCCGGGCTGGTCTTCATCGCCCGCTACCCGGCCTTCACGCAGCTGTACGTGGCGGAACTGTGGCGGACCAACCGCGCCTGGCAGTCGACGCTGATGATGGTCCGCCAAGAGGCGATCGCGGTGGTGGAGAAGGTGCTGCGCGAGGCGGTCGGCGGCGGTGAGCTGAGCGAGGAGATCGACGTGCCGCTCACCGCGTCCGCGCTGTTCGGGATGGTGCTCGTGGCGGCCCTGGACTGGCAGGCCTTCCAGCCCGACCGGGACATCGACGACGTGCACGCCGCGCTGTCCCGGCTGCTGCAGGGCCGGGTGGCCGGGCTGGGGGCGCATTCCTGTGGGGTCGCGGGGGGTCTAGCCGTACTGGCGGGTGGTCGGGCGCGGCTCGTTCCCCCTTCGAGCCGCGCCGGACCAGCGCTTCCCCCGTTACGCTCCCCCCTTTTCGGTTCCCCCGTACCCCCCGGTCTTCCCCCCGGGGTACGGACCGGCGCCGCTCCCGTTCCGCCGCCCCGTGCCGGCGGTGCGGGGAGTTCGGCCCGTCCGCGGAAACCACTCTCCCGGTCGGAGCGGAATCCGGCCATCCGTTCGGCTACTCATCTGTGCGTCTAGGTACGGATACTCAGGCGGGGGCGCCCTGGAACAGGGCCTGGAACACAGGGGTGTCGGCGGGTGCCGATAGAGTCCCGGCCATGGCACGGATTGCGGTAGTAGGCGCTGGTATGGGATCCCTCGCGGTCGCCGCCCGGCTGGCCACGGCGGGCCACCGGGTGACGGTCTACGAGCGGTCGGACACCTACGGCGGAGGCGTGGGCCGGTACGAACGGGACGGGTTCGCCTTCGACACCGGCCCGGGGCTGCTGCACCTGCCCGCCGTCTACCGGGACCTGTTCGTCAAGACGGGCCGGGAGGCGCTGGAGGCCTGCGTCGAGCTGCGCCAGGTCGATCCCGCCTCCGCCCACGTACTGCTCTCGGACGGCACGCGTTTCGCGCTGCCCAACGCCTCGCGGGCGGGCGTCGTCGCCGCCTTGGACGAAGGCTTCGGGCCGGGGGCGGGCGAGCGCTGGAGCGCGGTGATGAACCGGGCGCGCGAGGTCTGGGAGGCCACCCGCCGCCCGCTGCTGGAGGAGGCGTTCACCCCGCGGACCGCGGCGCTGGGCCGCGACCCCTATCCGGCGCTCCGGCGGGGCCTGCTGCGCCGCGGCACGCCGACGCTGGCCGACGTGGCCCGGCGCGAGCTGCGCGACCCGGGCCTGGTCTCGCTCCTCGCCGGCTACGCCCTCTCCTACGGGTACGACCCGGCCGCGGCTCCGGCGAGCGCCGCCGTCCTGGCCTACATGGAGCAGACATTCGGCACCTGGTACGTCGGCGGCGGCCTGCGGGCGCTGGCGGACGCGGTGCACCGGCGCTGCGAGGCGCGCGGGGTGGAGTTCCGGTTCGGGGCGCACGTGGTACGGGTGGCCGACAAGGACGGCCGCGCGATCGGCGTGGAGCTGGCCGACGGCACCCTGGCCGAGGCGGACTCCGTGGTGCAGGGCGCACCGCTGGGCCAGGGCAGCGTCCCGGGACCGCTTCCTGGCGATCTGTCCCGGTTCACGGTGCTGCTCGCCCTGCGCGGTCCACGCCCCGAGGGGACGCCGCACCGGACCGTCGTCCACGGCTCGGGCTCCCCGGGCGTCGGCGGCGCGCACGAGGCCCCGCCGACGGTCACGGTGCTGCGCCCCGACGACCCGGCGCTGCGCCCCGACGACGGCCACGAGCCGGTGACCCTCACCGTCACCGTGCGGCCGCAGGGGCCCGTGGACTGGACGGCTCCCGGGTGCGCCGAGAGCTTCGCGGACCAGGTCGTGGCGGCCGCCGCGGCGGCGATACCCGGAGTGGCCGAGCGGATCCTGTGGCGTCACGTGCGCACCCCCGCCGACATCGAACGCGAGACGGGGTGCCCGGGCGGCGCGGTCCCGGCGCCGGTGCTGGCGGGCGCGGGCGGCGCGTATCTGCGGGCCGCCAACCACGGGCGCCTCGCCGGGCTCTACACGGTCGGCGGCTGCGCCCACCCCGGCGGCGGCCTCGCCCACGCGGGCATGTCCGGGGCGATCGTCGCCGACCTCGTGGCGGGCGGCCCGGGCGGCAGCCGCTGACCGCACCGCCCGCCCGGCGCGGTCAGTAGCGGTAGGGGTCGTGCGGCTCGGCGTGCTGCGGCTGGTCGTAGGCGCCGGGCGCCTGCGGGGGGACGTAGGGCTGCTCGCCGAGCGGGTTCCACACGTCGCCGGGCGGGGTCTGGTAGCCGTACGCCTGCTGCTCGGCTCCCGCGTGGCCGGGGTACGGCTGCTGCGGATAGCCGTAGGGATCCGCGGCCGGCGGCGCGGGGTAGGGCTGCTGCTCGGGGGCGTACCCGGCGGGGTAGGGCGCGTTGTTGCCGAACACGTCGGGCTCCTCCCACGCTTCACCGCCGGGGGCGCCGTAGCCGTAGCCGTAGCCGCCCGCGGCGAAGCCGCCCTGGTCGTAGCCGCCGGTGCCGTGCGCGCCGTCGGACGCGTAGCCGGTGAAGGCGTGCGCGGGCTGCTCCTGCTGCCACTCGCCGCCGTGGCCGGGGGCGCCGTACTCCTCGAAGCCGCCGCCTGAGTACGGGTCGGCGGCGTAGGCGAGGCGGTCGGAGTAGACGCCGTACTCGCCGGTGTCGTCGGGCAGCGGCATCGGCTCGTAGACCGCGGCCGCCGGGACCTGCGCGTCGGTCTCGGGGGTGAGGCCCTCCGGCTCGGCCGGGGCGGCGGAATCGGAAGGAGCGGCGGAAGCGGAAGCGGAAGGGGCGGCTGCGCGCGCGCCCTTGCGCCTGCGGCCGCCGCGGCCGGTGGCGGGGGCGGGGGCAGCGGAGGCTGCGGCGGGCCGCCAGGCGATCGCCCAGCCCATGGTGAAGCCGCGGCGGTGGGAGAGCGTGACGAAGGTCTGCCCGGTGGCGAACGCGGCGGCCCCCAGGCAGATCACGATCACCGAGTGGAGGACCACCCCCGTCACGACGCCCATGAACCCGGCGAACGCCAGCAGCCGCCAGCGCAGTCGGGCTTTGTACTGCAGCAGAACCTCGCCCAGCAGCCACAGAGCGACAACGCCGAAGGCGATGTAGAGCAGCGTGTAGCCCATGCGCGCACTTCCTTACCGTTCACCGGCGCCGACCCCCGGGGCGGCGGCTCCGCCCCTCACGGCCGTCGGTGCAGACCCAGATTCTCGTAGATTTCCAGCGAGGCCGTGGAGTGGTTCAGCGTAATGAAGTGGAGGCCGGGGATGTCCTCCGCCATCAGGCGTTGGCACATCCGCGTGGCGAAGTCGACACCGATCGCCCGGACCGCCGCTGGATCGTCCTGGACGGCGAGGATCCGCTCGGCCAGTTCCGGCGGGAAGGGGGCGTTCCCCAGCTGCGAGAACCGTTCGATCTGCCGGACGTTGGTGACCGGCATGATCTCCGGGATGATCGGGGTGTCGCACCCGGCCCTGGCCACCCGCTCCCGCAGCCGCAGGTAGTCCTCGGCGTTGAAGAACATCTGGGTGATGGCGAAGTCGGCCCCGGCCCGGCACTTCTCCACGAAGTAGCGCGTGTCGAGCTCGAGGTCGGTGGAGCGCGGATGCATCTCGGGGAAGGCGGCGACGCCCACGCAGAAGTCGCCGGACTCCTTGATCAGCTGCACCAGTTCGGCGGCGTAGCTGAGGCCCTCGGGGTGCGGGACCCACTCGCCCAGCGGGTCGCCGGGCGGGTCGCCGCGCAGCGCGAGCATGTTGCGGATCCCGGCGTCGGCGTACTGGCCGATGAGGTTGCGCAGTTCGGCCACCGAGTGGTTGACCGCGGTCAGGTGGGCGCACGGGGTGAGCGTGGTGTCCGACACGATGCGGTCGGTGGCGCGCACGGTGCCCTCGCGCGACGAGCCGCCGGCGCCGTAGGTGACGGACACGAAGGTCGGACGGACCGCCTCGATGCGGCGGATCGCGTTCCACAGCGTCCGCTCGCCCTTCTCGGTCCTGGGCGCGGCGAACTCGAAGGAGTACGAGCGCTCGCCGGACGCCAGCAGCTCCTTGATGGTGACCGCGCGATCGGTCCTGGTGGAGGAGGTTCCGAGGGCCATAGCAGTCAGGCTATCCGGCACCGGTGCCACCCCATAGCCAAGCCTGGAATATGCCCCTTATGCCGGGATCTCGTCCACTCCTCGGACAATCTTGGCCAACCGGGCGGCGGCGTCGCCGGGGTCGTCGGCCTCCGTGATCGCCCGGACCACCACGATCCGCCGGGCCCCCGCGGCCAGCACCTGCTCGACGTTGCCCAGGTCGATGCCGCCGATGGCGAACCAGGGGCGATCGGTGCCGAGCCCGGCGGCGTACTCCACCAGCGGCAGCCCCGGGGCGTGGCGGCCCGGCTTGGTCGGGGTGGGCCACACCGGCCCGGTGCAGAAGTAGTCCGCACCGGGCTCGGCGGCGGCCGCGGCCGCTTCGGCGTCGGCATGAGTGGAGCGGCCGATGACCACCTCGTCGCCGAGGATCGCCCGGGCGGCCGGCACCGGCAGGTCGCCCTGCCCGAGGTGCAGCACGTCCGCGCCCGCCGCGTGGGCGACGTCGGCGCGGTCGTTGACCGCGAGCAAGGCGCCGTGCCTGCGGCAGGCCGCGGCGAAGACCTCGAGGTGCTCCAGCTCCTCGCGGGCCTCCATGCCCTTCTCCCGCAGCTGCACGATGTCCACGCCGGACGCCAGCACCGCGTCCAGGAACCCGGGGAGGTCCCCCTGGCGCCTGCGGGCGTCGGTGCACAGGTACAGCCGGGCGTCGGCGAGCCGCGCCCGCCTGCCGGCGGCGGTGTCGGTGACGGTGGCGGTCATGCCGGTGGCGCTCCCCCGGTCGGGTCCCGTGGCGGGACGGTCAGACGGCGAGCGCCTGGGCGCGGCGCTTCACCTCGGTCCCGCGATTCTCGCGCAGGGCCTGCGCCGGGGTGCCGGGCAGGGTCGGGTCGGCGGTGAAGAGCCACTCCAGGGCTTCTTCGTCGGTGAAGCCGTCGTCCTTGAGCAGGGTCAGCGTCCCGGGGAGCCCCTTGACGATCTTGCCGTCGCCGATGAAGTCGGCGGGGACCATCAGTACCCGGTTCTCGCCGCGGCGCACCGCGATGAGCTGGCCTTCCTTGATGAGGGCGCGGACGCGCGTCACGTCGATGCCGATCCGTTCGGCGACGTCGGGGAGGGTGAGCCAGGAGGGTACGAGGGCGTCAATCTTGCTGTCGATCTCGGTCACAGGGACAAGCCTGCCATCCCCCACCGACAACCGGTACCCGGACAAGCCCGGGCGGGGGAAGGCCCCGGCACCCGGGCGACGCGGTCACAGTGCCGGAGGTACCGGCGGGGCCGCGCCGGTGAGTACCGCGGCCTTCAGCGGAACCGTGGGGTCCTCGGCCGCCACCGGGTCGATCCGCGCGCCGCGTTCGATCAGCTTGCGCCCCTGGGCCAGATCCCGGGGCCGCCCCACCGCCAGAAGGGCGACCAGCACGCCGTCCCGCAGCCAGCACACCGACCAGGACGGCCCGTCCAGCTCACCGCGGAGCACCATCCGGTCGGTGTCGGTGTGGTGGCCGACGTACTGCACGAAACGCCCGAACTGCTCCGACCAGAAGTACGGCACGGGGTCGTAGACCTCGTCGCCGCCCAGCAGGTTCGCGGCGGCGGTGCGCGGCCCCTGGACCGCGTTGTCCCAGTGGTGGATCAGCAGGCGGCGGCCGTACCGGGCCGAGGGGAAGGAGGCGCAGTCGCCGACCGCGTAGACCCCCGGCAGGGAGGTCCGCAGCCGGTCGTCGGCGCGCACCGCGCGGTGCTCGTCGAGTTCGACGCCCGAGCCCGCCAGCCACCCGGTGGTCGGGCGGGCCCCGATGCCGACCACCACCGCGCCCGCGGTCAGCCGGGTGCCGTCGGCCAGGACGACCGCGCCGGGCTCCACGGCGGAGACCGCGACGCCGGTCAGCAGGCGGACCCCGGCGGCGCGGTACCAGGCGCGCATCGGCTCGGCGATCTCGGCGGGCAGCACTCCGGCCAGCGGGCGGTCGGCGGCCTCCACCACGGTCACCTCGCAGCCCGACTCGCGGGCGGCCGTGGCGAACTCCGCGCCGATCCAGCCCGCGCCGACCACCACGACCTCCTGCCCGGCGGCCAGCACCGAGCGCAGCGCGTTGGCGTCGTCCAGGGTGCGCAGCACGTGCGTCCCGGGCAGCCCCAGCGTCCCCGGCAGGGTGACGGGTTCGGCACCGGTGGCGAGCACCAGCCGGTCGTACGGCACCGGGCCGGCGGCGGTGACCACCTGACGCTCGGCCGGGCGGATCCCGTCGGCGTGCACGCCTAGGCGCAGGTCGATGCCGAGCCCGGTGAAGTCCACCTCGAACGCCGAGCCGTCGGCGGCGCCCAGCAGCACGGCCTTGGACAGCGGGGGCCGGTCGTAGGGCTGGTGCGGTTCGGCCCCGAGCACGGTGATCGAACCGGAGAAGCCCTGTTCCCGCAGGGCGACGGCGGTCTGCACCCCGGCCATCCCGGCACCGACCACCACGATCCGGCGCGCGCCGCGCTCCTCGCGCATGTCCTCGCGCGCCTCGTCGCGCGCGTCATCGGCCCCACCGCGGTCCCCGTTCGGACCCGACTGGCTCACCCGGCTCATCCGGCTCACGTCCTCGCTCACGCGATCACGGTATGCCGCCGAGGCCGCGGGCGGCAGCGGCACGGCGGCGAGATGTCTGACACACCGTCACTCCGATCCGGCCGGGACCGCCCTTAACCCGGCACCGGCCGCGTAATACAGTGGCGGGACCATTGCACTCGCGGGAGCCCGGACGCACCGGGCTGAGAGGGCGGCTGGACGGCCGCCGACCGTACGAACCTGATCCGGGTCATGCCGGCGAAGGGAGGAGCGGGACAGCCGTGCACGCATCCGCGTACCCGCCGCACACCAGCGACGTGCTGGTCGTGGGCGGCGGGATCATCGGCCTGGTGACGGCCTGGCGGGCGGCCCAGCGGGGGCTGCGGACCGCGGTGGCCGACCCGGCACCCGGCGGGGGCGCCGCGCACGTGGCCGCCGGGATGCTCGCCGCCGTCACCGAGCTGCAGTACGGCGAGCAGACGCTGCTGGAACTCAACCTGGCCTCGGCCCGCCGCTACGCCGCGTTCGCCGCGGAGCTCACCGAGGCCACGGGCCTGGACATCGGCTACCGGTCGTGCGGGACGCTGGCCGTCGCGCTGGACGCCGACGACCGGGCCTCCCTGCGTGAACTCCACGCGTTCCAGCGGTCGTTGGGGCTGGAGTCGGAGTGGATCAGCGGCCGGGAGTGCCGCCGCCTGGAGCCGATGCTGGCGCCCGGGGTGCACGGGGGGCTGCGGGTCGACGGCGACCACCAGACCGATCCGCGCCGCCTCGCCGCCGCCCTGCTGCGCGCCTGCGAGCTCGCGGGCGTCGCCTTCCACCGCGACACCGCGGCGCGGATCCGCGTCGAGGGCGGCCGGGCCGTCGGCGCCGTCCTGCGGGACGGTACCGGGCTCGCCGCGGACCGGGTGGTGCTGGCGGCCGGCAGCCTCAGCGGCCGCATCGAAGGGATCCCCGAGGAGGTCCTGCCCCCGGTGCGTCCGGTCAAGGGCCAGGTGCTGCGGCTGCGCGTCCCGGCTCCTTGTGCGCCCTTCCTGTCCCGCACGGTCCGTGCCGTCGTCCGCGGCGGGCACGTCTACCTCGTACCGCGGGAGACCGGCGAACTGGTCGTCGGCGCGACCAGCGAGGAGCTCGGCTGGGACACCACGGTCACCGCGGGCGGCGTCTACGAGCTGCTGCGCGACGCGCACGATCTCGTGCCCGGCATCACCGAGCTGCCGCTCACCGAGACGCTGGCCGGACTGCGCCCGGGTTCCCCCGACAACGCGCCCCTGCTCGGCCCCACCGCACTGCCCGGGCTGCTGCTGGCCACCGGCCACCACCGCAACGGGGTGCTGCTGACCCCGGTCACCGGTGACGTGATGGCCGAGGCGCTGGTCACCGGCGCCCTTCCCGCACACGCCCGCGCCTTCTCCCCCGACCGCTTCTCCCCCATCCCCTCCTCCATCCCCCAGGAGCAGGAAGTATGACCGTCACCCTGAACGGCGAAGCCCGCCAGGTCCCCGAGGGCCTCACCCTCGACCGGCTCGTCGCCACCTTGACCACCGCCCACTCCGGTGTGGCCGCCGCCGTCAACGAGACCGTCGTCCCGCGCAGCCGGTGGACGACCACCGCCCTCGGCGACGGCGACCGCGTCGAGGTCCTCACCGCGGTCCAGGGAGGCTGACGCATGGACGACGCGCTGATCATCGCCGGGACCGCGTTCTCCTCCCGCCTGATCATGGGCACCGGCGGCGCGCCCAGCCTGGAGACGCTGGAGCAGGCGCTGCTCGCCTCCGGCACCGAGCTGACCACGGTCGCGATGCGGCGGCTCGATCCGACCGTGAAGGGCTCGGTGCTCTCGGTGCTGGACCGGCACGGCATCCGGGTCCTGCCCAACACCGCCGGGTGCTTCACGGCGGGCGAGGCGGTGCTCACTGCGCGGCTGGCCCGGGAGGCGCTGGGCACGGACTGGGTCAAGCTCGAAGTCGTCGCCGACGAACGCACGTTGCTGCCCGATCCGGTCGAACTCCTCGATGCCGCCGAGACGTTGGTGGACGACGGCTTCACGGTCCTGCCGTACACCAACGACGACCCGGTGCTGGCGCGGAAGCTGGAGGACGTCGGCTGTGCGGCCGTCATGCCGCTGGGCTCGCCGATCGGGTCGGGGCTGGGCATCCGCAACCCGCACAACTTCCAGCTGATCTGCGAGCGCGCCCAGGTCCCGGTGATCATGGACGCGGGGGCCGGCACGGCGTCGGACGCGGCGCTGGCGATGGAACTCGGGTGCGCCGCGGTGCTGCTCGCCTCCGCGGTGACGCGGGCGCAGGAGCCGGTGCTGATGGCCGAGGCGATGCGCCGCGCCGTCGAGGCGGGACGGCTCGCCCACCGCGCGGGGCGCATCCCGCGCCGCCACCACGCACAGGCGTCCTCACCCGTGGCAGGGCTGGCCTCCTTCGACCCGGAGCGCCCGGCCTTCTGACGCCGCGTCCGCGCAGCGCCTTTCGCATGGTGTGTCACGGTTCGGTGCGCGAGCGGTCTTCGGCGGCCGGACTGTCCGTCACGGCTCGTAGACTCTGCTGTCGTGGATACGACCCTGCAGGATCCCCTCGTCGGGCACACGCTCGACGGGCGGTACCGGATCGAGGCGCGCATCGCCGTCGGCGGGATGGCCACGGTCTACCGGGCCGTGGACACCCGCCTGGACCGGGTGCTGGCGCTGAAGGTGATGCACCCGGCGCTCGCCGCGGACTCCGCGTTCGTGGAACGTTTCATCCGGGAGGCCAAGGCGGTCGCCCGCCTGGACCACACCAACGTCGTCGGCGTCTTCGACCAGGGCACCGACGGCCGCTATGTGTACCTGGCGATGGAGTACGTGGCCGGGTGCACCCTGCGGGACGTGCTGCGCGAGCAGGGCGCGCTGCCGCCGCGGGCCGCACTCGACATCCTGGAGCCGGTGCTGGCCGCCCTGGGCGCGGCGCACCGGGCCGGTCTGGTGCACCGCGACATGAAGCCGGAGAACGTGCTGATCGGCGACGACGGCAGGGTCAAGGTCGCCGACTTCGGCCTGGTGCGCGCGGTCGGCAACGAGACCACCGACACCACCGGATCGGTCCTCGGCACGGTCTCCTACCTGGCGCCCGAGCAGCTCGAGGACGGCACCGCCGACCAGCGCTCGGACGTCTACGCGTGCGGGGTGCTGCTCTACGAGATGCTCACCGGCGCCAAGGCCCGCGCCGGGGCCACCCCGGCCACGGTGCTCTACCAGCATCTGCACGACGACGTCCCGGCTCCCTCGGCCGCCGTTCCCGGACTGGCGCCGGGCCTGGACGCGCTGGTGGCCGAGGCCGCCGCACGCGATCCGCGGCAGCGCCCGGCCGACGCGGTCGCGCTGCTGGGGCGCCTGCGTTCGACGCGTGACGCGCTGAGCGCCGCGCAGCTGGACGCCGTGCCGCCGCGTGCCCGCACCCCGCAGGCACCGGGCGCCGAGGACCCCACGGCGGTGATCAAGCGGGATCAGACCCCTCAGCGCACCAGCCGCTTCCAGCTGCCGCCGGACCTGATCAAGCAGGAGCGGGTACCCGTGCCCGTGCGGCGGCGTGTCGGCCGGCGCGGGCTGGTCGCGCTGCTGACCGCGCTGGCCGTGCTGTTCTGCGGCGGCGCCGTGGTGTGGTACGTCGGCGCCGGGCAGTTCACCAACGTCCCGGCGGTGCTGGCGCTCACCCGGGCGCAGGCCGAGCAGAAGCTGCGGCAGGCGGGGCTGGGGGTGCGGGTCAGCCAGGACTGGAGCGAGACGGTCGCCAAGGACCACGTGATCTCCAGCGACCCCCGCCCCGGCGCCCGCATCCGCGGCAACGGCACCGTGCACCTGGTCGTCTCACGCGGACCGCAGCGGGTCTCGGTGCCGGACGTCCTCGGGCAGCCGCTGGACGCGGCCCGCAAGAGGATCGGCGACGCGGGGCTGACCCCCGGCACGGTGACCCAGGCGTTCAGCGACACCGTGCCCAAGGGCGCGGTGATCTCCACCGACCCGGCCAAGGGCACCCCGCGCGGGAACGGCGACGCGATCGCGTTCACGGTCAGCAGGGGCAAGGCGGTCGGCGTGCCCGACGTGACCGGCAAGACCGTCGGCGACGCCGAGCAGGCGCTGCAGAAGGCCGGGCTGAAGGCGCAGATCTCCGACACCCCGGTCTTCTCCGACACCGCGCCGAAGGACTCCGTCGCCCAGCAGAGCCCGGCCGCCGGGCAGCAGGCCGGCGAGGGCGACACGATCACGCTGAGCATCTCCAAGGGCCAGCAGCTGTTCAAGGTCCCGGACGTCACCGGCCAGGACGTGGACACGGCCACCAAGACCCTTCAGGACGCGGGGTTCAAGGTCTCGGTGATCAGGCTGTTCTTCACCGGCAAGGTCTTCGACGAGTCGCCGGGCGGCAACTCGATGCAGCCGAAGAACACCACGATCACCCTGTGGGCCCGGTAACGGAGGGCGAGCCGAGCTGAGACGGTGGTCGGGGGTTGCGACTGAGGGACGAGGGAGCGGCACCCGGCCGCAGCCGAAGCGAGGCGGAGCCCGACCATGGAGCGCCAAAGGGCGAGCCGAGCTGAGGCGGAGGTCGGGGGTCGCGGCTGAGGGACGAGGGAGCGGCACCCGGCCGCAGCCGAAGCGAGGCGGAGCCCGACCATGGAGCGCCAAAGGGCGAGCCGAGCTGAGGCGGAGGTCGACGGTGGGGCCTGCCGCCGCGGCCCGGGGGCGCCGGCCGGGGCAGCACTGGCCCCTGATGGCCCGTGACACCCTGAATGGCGGACATGACATCCTGAGGGGGTGAGCAGCTTCCCCTTCCCCTCCCGCAACCCCGTCGGCGCCCATGTCCGGGTCTCCCGGGGGCTGGCGGCGGGAGGGCTGGACCACGCCCGCGCGGTGGGGGCCGAGACGGTCCAGGTGTTCGTCGCCAATCCGCGCGGCTGGGCCACCACTGCGGGCAGTCCGCGCCAGGACGAGGAGTTCCGCCGGGTCTGCCTGGACGAGAGGATCCCCGCGTACATCCATGCGCCGTACCTGATCAACTTCGGCTCGCACACCGCCGAGACGGTCACCAGGTCGGTTGCCTCGCTGCGGCACTCGCTGCGCCGCGGCCGCGAGATCGGCGCGCTGGGCGTGGTGGTGCACACCGGCTCGGCGACCGGCGGGCGCTCCCGGCAGGAGGCGCTGGCCCAGGCGCGCGAGCACATGCTGCCGCTGCTGGACGAGCTCACCCACGACGACGACCCCTGGCTGCTGCTGGAGCCGACCGCGGGCCAGGGCGCGTCCCTGTGCTCGCTGGCGGCGGACCTCGGCCCGTACTTCGACGCGCTCGAACGCCACCCCCGGCTCGGGGTCTGCCTGGACACCTGCCACGCCTTCGCCGCCGGGCACGACCTGGCGGCACCCGGCGGCACCAAGGCGCTCCTGGACGAACTGGTGGAGGTGTGCGGGCCCGGACGCCTGAAGCTGATCCACGCCAACGACTCCAAGGACGTCGTCGGGGCGCACAAGGACCGGCACGAGAACATCGGCGCCGGGTACATCGGCGAGGCGCCCTTCGCCGAGCTCTTCACCCATCCGGCGACCGAGGGCGTGCCCCTGGTGATCGAGACGCCCGGCTCGCTGGAGCAGGACGCGGTGGACATCGCCAGGCTCAAGGCGCTGCGGGACGCCTAGCCGGACACGCCCAAGCGGGGAGCGGGTCAGAGCTCGGGGCCGTCGCCCGGCTCCTCCTGGTAGGAGTAGCGCTGCTCACGCCACGGGTCGCCGATGTTGTGGTAACCGCGCTCCTCCCAGAAGCCCCGGCGGTCGGCGACCATGTACTCCACACCGCGCACCCACTTGGGGCCCTTCCACGCGTACAGGTGCGGGACGACGAGCCGCACGGGGAAGCCGTGCTCGGCGGTGAGCAGCTCACCCCGGCAGTGCGTGGCGAAGATCGCCGAATCGTCGGCGAAGTCCGCGATCCGCAGGTTGGAGCTGAAGCCGTACTCCGCCCAGACCATCACGTGCGTCACCTCGGGCGCGGGCGGCGCGAGCTCCAGGATCGTGCGCGTCGACACCCCGCCCCACTCCACGCCGAGCATGGAGAACTTGGTGACGCAGTGGAAGTCGCCGGTGACCGTGGTGTACGGCAGCGCGGCGAACTCCTCGTGGTTCCAGCAGTGCTTGTCCCCGTCGGCGGTCGTGCCGAACACCCGGAACTCCCAGCGGTCGGCCTTGAACCGCGGCACCGGCCCGTAGTGCAGCACAGGCCAGCCGCGCTGAAGGCGCTGCCCCGGAGGAAGTTCTCCTTCGCGGCGTTCCGACTGACCCATGACTCCATGGTGACAGACCGGGCGGCATGCTTTTTACCAGGTCCGCAGCTGTATCGGGGCAGGCTACCGCAAGCACGGTATTACACACACTTGTGCGTACGTACGTGTATTTACTGGATCACCGGGAGCGCCGGTGCGAGGATGCGCGGCACGTAGCGATCCGGAAGGCGGCTGTGGCCATGCGAGGCGACCCCGAAATCATCGAGTTCCTCAACGAGCAGTTGACCGCGGAGCTCACCGCGATCAACCAGTACTTCCTCCACGCCAAGCTTCAGGAGAACAACGGCTGGTACAAGCTGGCCAAGCACACCCGCGCCGAGTCCTTCGACGAGATGCGGCACGCCGAGATCCTCACCGACCGGATCATCTTCCTCGAGGCCCTCCCCAACTACCAGCGCCTCTTCCACGTGCGTGTCGGGCAGACCGTCACCGAGATGTTCCAGGCCGACCGCCAGGTCGAAGTGGAGGCCGTCGACCGGCTCCGGCGCGGGATCAGCGTCATGCGGGCCAAGGACGACATCACCTCGGCCGACATCTTCGAGGCGATCCTCGCCGACGAGGAAGACCACATCGACTACCTGGACACCCAGCTGGAGCTGGTGGAGAAGCTCGGCGAGCCGCTGTACATCGCGCAGCAGATCGAGCAGCCGGACTCCGGCAGCTGAGCGGTGGCCGACAGCCGTGCGAACCGGCGCCGGTTCAGGCCGCCTCGGGGGCGGTACGGGTGGTGTCGGCGGCGCGCCCCCGGGCCTGCTCGGCCTGTACGGCGGCGAGCGCGGCCGGGACGGCGGGGCCGGCGGCGGCGACGCGGGTCGCACAGTTCTCGCCGCGGCCCAGCAGCGCCTGGATGCGGCGTACGCAGGAGCCGCAGTCCGTGCCCGCCTTGCAGGCGGAGGCTACCTGCCGGGGGGTGCAGCGCCCGGAGTCCGCATGCTGCTTCACCTGCTCTTCGGTGATGCCGAAGCATGAGCAGACGTACACGCGGTCCACCTCCGATCTCGCCGCTCCCGGCCACTACAACTCAGGTTAACCTAACCTTACTGGTCACGTAGGACGGAGAGAAGCGCGAAGGGGCGCGGATCGGTGTGATCCGCGCCCCTTGGAGACTCCGGCCGATCAGCCGCGGTACATCTCCGCCACCAGGAACGCCAGGTCCAGCGACTGGCTGCGGTTGAGCCGCGGGTCGCAGGCGGTCTCGTAGCGCTGGTGCAGGTCGTCGACGAAGATCTCGTCGCCGCCGCCCACGCACTCGGTGACGTCGTCGCCGGTCAGCTCGACGTGGATGCCGCCCG
>CAYNNX010000124.1:0-18265 GCA_964398515.1 uncultured Streptantibioticus sp.
CCGGCTTGACCATCACCATGTCCGCGCCCTCGGCGATGTCCAGCGCCAGCTCCCGCAGCGCCTCACGGGCATTGGCCGGATCCTGCTGATAGGTCTTGCGGTCGCCCTTGAGCGAGGAGTTGACGGCCTCGCGGAACGGCCCGTAGAAGGCCGAGGCGTACTTGGCGGTGTAGGCGAGGATCGCCACGTCCTGGTGGCCGGCTGCGTCCAGCGCCTCGCGGACCACCCGGACCTGACCGTCCATCATGCCGCTGGGCCCGACCACGTCCACGCCCGCGTCCGCCTGCACGCGCGCCATCTCGGCGTAGCGTTCCAGCGTCGCGTCGTTGTCCACCCGGCCGCGCTCGTCGAGCACACCGCAGTGGCCGTGGTCGGTGAACTCGTCCAGGCACAGGTCCGACATGACCACGAGGGCGTCCCCGACCTCGGCCTTCACATCCCGGATCGCCACCTGGAGGATCCCGTCCGGGTCGGTGCCCTGCGAGCCGGTGGCGTCCTTCACCAGCGGCACGCCGAACAGCATGATCCCGCCCACGCCCGCGGCCGCCGCCTCCGCCGCCGCCTTGCGCAGCGTGTCACGGGTGTGCTGCACCACGCCCGGCATCGTGGAGACCGCCTTCGGCTCGTCGATGCCCTCCCGCACGAACGCGGGAAGGATCAGCTCGGCCGGGTGCAGCCGCGTCTCGGCGACCATCCGCCGCATCGCGGGGCTCACCCGCAGCCGACGCGGCCTGTTGAGCGGGTACTGCGCGGTCATCCGCGGGCCCTCCTCCTCGAACCTGGGCGGCGCTCGCTCGGGCGGGTGACCGGATCCCCGGCCTCCACCGCCGCCGCCCGACGCGCCCTGCCGAAGTCTGCCAGGGCCTCGGCGAGCGCGTGCACCGACGGCTCCGGCGCCATCACGTCGACCCGCAGCCCGTGCTCCTCGGCCGTCTTGGCGGTGGCCGGGCCGATGCACGCGATCACGGTGACGTTGTGCGGCTTGCCCGCGATCCCGACGAGATTGCGGACCGTGCTCGAAGAGGTGAACAGCACGGCGTCGAATCCACCGCCCTTGATCGCCTCCCGGGTCTCCGCGGGCGGCGGCGAGGCGCGGACCGTGCGGTAGGCCGTCACGTCGTCCACCTCCCAGCCCAGCTCGATCAGCCCGGCGACGAGGGTCTCGGTGGCGATGTCGGCCCGCGGCAGGAAGACCCGGTCGATCGGGTCGAACACCGGGTCGTACGGCGGCCAGTCCTCCAGCAGACCCGCCGCCGACTGCTCGCCGGACGGCACGAGGTCGGGCTTGACGCCGAAGTCGACCAGCGCCCTGGCGGTCTGCTCGCCGACCGCGGCGACCTTGATCCCCGCGAAGGCGCGGGCGTCCAGGCCGTACTCCTCGAACTTCTCCCGGACCGCCTTGACGGCGTTGACCGAGGTGAAGGCGATCCACTCGTAGCGCCCGGTGACCAGGCCCTTGACCGCGCGCTCCATCTGCTGCGGGGTGCGCGGCGGCTCCACCGCGATCGTGGGCACCTCGTGCGGCACCGCGCCGTAGGAGCGCAGCTGGTCGGAGAGCGAGGCGGCCTGCTCCTTGGTGCGCGGCACCAGGACCCGCCAGCCGAACAGCGGCTTGGTCTCGAACCACGAGAGCCGGTCCCGTTCGGCCGCGGCCCGCTCGCCGACCACGGCTATCGCGCGCTGGCCCGGCTGCACGGCCGGCAGCGCCTTGGTGGCCTTCAGCTCGGCCGCGATCGTCGCCAGCGTCGCGCTCCAGGTGCGCTGCCGGGTGGTGGTGCCCGCCACGGTGACGGTCAGCGAGGTCTCCGGCTTGCGGCCGCCCGCCACCAGTTCGGCCGCGGCCGCGGCGACGGCCTCCAGCGTGGTGCTCACCACGAGGGT
The DNA here is from genome assembly GCA_964398515.1 of uncultured Streptantibioticus sp. Lineage (GTDB taxonomy): Bacteria > Actinomycetota > Actinomycetes > Streptomycetales > Streptomycetaceae > CAYNNX01. The sequence continues at coordinate 1,882 of CAYNNX010000124.1, forward strand.
GGCGTCGGAGGAGCCCGCGTCCGACCAGGCCCGCGCGTCGGCGCCGGCGGCGTCCAGGAACCGCACGTCGTGGCCGATGGGCACACCCGCGTAGGCGGGCACGCCGACGGCGCTGGCGATACCGGGCACGACCTCGAACGGGATGCCCGCCTTGGCGCAGGCCAGCATCTCCTCGGCGGCGCCGCCGTCGAGTCCGGGGTCGCCGACGACCGCTCGCACCACCCGCTTGCCGGCGCTCGCGGACGCCATGACAAGCTTGGAGGCATGCGCGGCGGCGCCCAAGGTGCCGTCCAGTGCTGTCAATTCGGGTGCCTCCGTCGCGGCGCGCGCATGCCTGCGCACCACGTCGAGCACCTGCGGGTCGGCGACCAGGACATCCGCGTCGGCCAGCGCCTCGACGGCGCGCAGTGTCAGCAGCCCGGGATCCCCGGGCCCGGCACCGAGGAAGGTGACGTGCCCTGCGGCAGGCTTGTACGTGGCGGTGGGGCTCAAAGTGCTCGCTCCCCCATCAGACCGGCCGCGCCCTTGGCGAGCATCTCGGCGGCGAGGTGGCGGCCCAGGGCCGCGGCGTCGTCGCGGGATGCCGGCAGGGTGCCGGTGGCGGACATCTGCACCAGCTCGCTGCCGTCGGTCGTGCCGACGACACCGCGCAGGCGCAGCTCGGTTACTACGGACTCGTCGTCCCCCGTGGCGAGCGGCTCGGCCAGCGCCCCCACGGGCGCGGAGCAGCCGGCCTCGAGGGCGGCGAGAAGGGACCGCTCGGCGGTCACGGCGGCCCGGGTGACCGGGTCGTCGAGCTCGGCGAGCCGGGCGGCGAGCGCCGTGCTGCCGACGGCGCACTCGACGGCCAGCGCCCCCTGTCCGGGAGCGGGCAGCACGTCGTCGGTGTCGAGGAATTCGGTGACCGCGTCGCCGCGGCCGATCCGGTTCAGCCCCGCGGCGGCCAGCACCACGGCGTCCAGCTCGCCGGAGGCGACGTATCCGACGCGGGTGTCGATGTTCCCGCGGATCGGCACGGTCTCGATGCGGCGGCCCAGCGCCCGCGCCCAGGCGTTGAGCTGGGCCATCCGGCGCGGCGAGCCGGTGCCGACCCGCGCGACCCGGTCGGGAAGGGCGGCCAGCTGCGCGAAGGTCAGGCCGCTCCGTGCCACCAGGACGTCCCGCGGGTCCTCGCGCACCGGCGTGGCGGCCAGGACGAGCCCTTCGGGCTCCGCGGTCGGCAGGTCCTTCAGCGAGTGCACGGCGAAGTCGATCTCACCGGCGAGCAGCGCGTCACGCAGCGCGTTGACGAACACGCCCGTGCCGCCGATCTGCGCGAGCGCCTCACGCGAGGTGTCGCCGTAGGTGGTGATCTCGACCAGCTCGACCTCGCGCCCGGTCAGCCGCGCCACCTGGTCGGCGATCTGGCCGGACTGGGCCATCGCCAGTTTGCTGCGGCGGGTGCCGAGGCGCAGGGGGCGCGAGGCGCCGGGATCGTGCCCGCCCGGCGTGGTCTCCGGTCCCATGGCCGGAGGCGTTGTGGTGGTCATTGCCGCCCTCGATTCGAGTCTTGCGTGCCCAGGGAGTCCGCCCGGCTCACGGCGGCGACCGCCTGAGGGTCGAGGTCGAACAGTTCGCGCAGCGCGTCCGCGTACCCGGCGCCGCCGGGTTCGCCCGCAAGCTGCTTGACCCGCACGGTGGGCGCGTGCAGGAGCTTGTCGACGACGCGGCGCACGGTGTTGGTGATCTCGGTGCGCTGCTTGTCGTCCAGGTCTGGGAGGCGCCCGTCGAGGCGGGCGAGTTCGGAGCTGACCACGTCGGCGGCCATCGTGCGCAGGGCGACGACGGTCGGGGTGATGCGCTCGGCGCGCTGGGCGGCGCCGAAGGCCGCGACCTCCGCCGCAACGATCCGCCGCACCGCGTCGACGTCGGCCGCCATCGGCGCGTCCGCGGACGCGGCGGCCAGGTCCTCGATGTCGACCAGGTGCACGCCGTCCAGCCCGTGCACGGCGCCGTCGATGTCGCGCGGCATGGCGAGGTCGAGCAGCCCGAGCAGGCCGGGCGCGGTACGGGCCGCCAGCGCCGCGGCGACCGCCGCCCGGTCGAGCACGAGGCCGGTGGCCCCGGTGCAGGAGACGACGACGTCGGCACGGGCCAGCTCGCGCTCGACCTCCGCGAACGGCACGGCGCGCCCGCCGAGGGACTCCGCGAGGCGCTCGGCGCGCTCCAGCGTGCGGTTGGCGATCACGAGTTCGCTCACGCCCATGCGCGCCAGCGTGGTCGCGGCCAGCGAGGACATCGAGCCCGCGCCGACCACCAGGGCCCGCCTGCCGGGCAGCTCGCCGACGACCCGGGTGAGCTGGTCGAGGCCGAAGGTGACCAGCGACTGCCCGGCGCGGTCGATGCCGGTCTCGCTGTGCGCCCGCTTGCCGACCCGCAGCGCCTGCTGGAACAGGTCGTTGAGGCTGCGGCCCGCGGTGTGCAGCTCCTGGCCGAGGCCGAGCGCGTCCTTGATCTGGCCGAGGATCTGCCCCTCGCCGACCACCATCGAGTCCAGCCCGCACGCCACCGAGAACAGGTGGTGCACCGCCCGGTCCTCGTAGTGCACGTACAGGTGCGGGGTGAGCTCCTCCAGCCCGACGCCGCTGTGCAGTGCGAGCAGGGTGGACAGCTCGGCGACACCGGCGTGGAACTTGTCCACGTCGGCGTAGAGCTCTATGCGGTTGCAGGTGCCCAGCACGGCGGCCTCGGCGGCCGGCTCGGCCGCGAGGGTGTCCTGGAGCAGCTTGGCCTTGGCCTCCGTGGTCAGCGCGGCGCGCTCCAGCACGCTCACGGGTGCGCTGCGGTGACTCAGGCCGACGACGAGAAGGCTCATGCGGGCATCACGGCGGGCACGTCCCCGTCTGATCCGGCTCGCTTCGCCCCCGGGGAGACCGATGCGGTCTTCGGCAGCGTCCGGCGGGCGGCGTCCACCGCCTCGCCGAGATCCTCGCCGGCCTTGCGCTGCTCGTGGAAGGCGAGAATCTGCAGCTCTATCGACAGGTCGACCTTGCGCACGTCGACGCCGTCGGGCACCGCCAGCACGGTCGGCGCGAAGTTCAGAATGGAGGTCACGCCGGCGGCCACGAGGCGGTCGCAGACCTCCTGGGCGGCGCCCGCCGGGGTCGCGATCACGCCGATCGACACCTGGTTGTCGGCGATGATCGACTCAAGCTCGTCGGTGTGGCGGATCGGCAGTCCGGCCACCATCTTCCCGGTCTGCGCGGGGTCGGCGTCTATCAGCGCCGCGACCCTGAAGCCGCGCGAGGCGAAGCCGCCGTAGTTGGCCAGCGCCGCGCCGAGGTTACCGATACCGACGATCACAACCGGCCAGTCCTGGGTGAGCCCCAGCTCGCGGGAGATCTGGTAGACGAGGTACTCGACGTCGTACCCGACGCCCCGGGTGCCGTAGGACCCCAGGTAGCTGAAGTCCTTGCGCAGCTTCGCGGAGTTCACCCCCGCCGCGGCGGCGAGTTCCTCGGAGGAGACCGTGGGGACCGACCGCTCGGACAAAGCGGTGAGCGCCCGCAGGTACAGCGGAAGCCTGGCGACGGTGGCCTCGGGGATCCCTCGGCTCCGGGTCGCCGGTCGGTGAGTTCGGCCAGTTGCCACGATGCTCCTGCGGGTAGAGCTGGGCTGCGGGCGACCACAACCACTGGGGCCGCCCCGTACAGGCCAGGCTATGTCTTTGTGAACGCGTGCACAAAGATGGTGTCCGGTTTGTCCGTGGGAAGTGACGGGCATCACGCGCCCCCATTCCCGGCAAAAGAAACCATTCGGCGGCCTTGAGCGTTGACTCCGAAGGCCTTATCGCCCTCTTCACGCCCGATCCACGGGGCCTTCGCCCCCGGCATATGCGGCAGCTCCGGCCACAGCACCGCCGCCGCCTGCGTCAGCAGCCCGGGCTCCGCCTCCGGCGCGAGCCGCTCCAGCAGCCGTCCCGCCGTCCGCGCGTCGCCCAGCGCCGTGTGCGCCGCCCACCCCGGCAGCCCGGCGGCCTCCGCGCACGCCCGCAGCGACAGACCGCCCGCGGCCGGAAAGCACCGCTCGGCCAGGCGCATCGTGCACAGCACGGGCGCCGTCGGCAGCTCGACGCCCAGCCTGGCGTACTCGGCGGCCAGAAACGCCCGGTCGCACCCGACGTTGTGCCCCACCAGCACCCTGCCCCTCAGCAGCCCCAGCAGCCGCGGCGCTATCTGGGCGAAGCGCGGCGCGGGACCCAGGTCGGCCGCCTCGATGCCGTGGATGTGCGTCGGCCCGACCGGCCCCTCGGGGTCCACCAGCGTGCTGTACTCGCCCTGCACCCGGCGCTCCCCGTCCAGCAGCACCACCGCCAGCTCGACGATCCGATGCCGGCGCGAACTCGAACCGGTGGCCTCGATGTCCACCACCGCGTACCCGAGCGCGCCGCCACCCGGAACCGTCCCGGCGACACCGCGCAACCCCTGCTGCCCCGGGAGCACTCGTCCACCTGCCCTAGTTAATGCCCCCGACACACAAAAACCACTCGATGGTAATCGAATGCACGAGCGTGAGGAACCCGAGCGAACAGGGCGCAAGGGGGGTGTGCTCCTGGCGGGGCGGGTGGCCGATCCCGGCAGGGGCCGGGGAGCGCGGCGGGACGAACGCGCCCGGCGCGCCGACCGCGGGGCCCGGCGGGGGCAGTCGAAGAGCACGGCGGGACGAACGTACCCCGGCGGGGCGGTCGCGCACCCCGGCAGGGCTCCGCGTACGCCTACGGCTCGATCACGCACCCCCAGCGGATCGCCCCCACACCCCGCCGGAACGATCAGGCACCCCCAGCGAATCGCCCCTACACCCCACCGGAACGATCACGCACCCCCGGCAGAGCGACCACCGAGCCCGGCGCGCCAACCACGCACCCCCAACGGATCGCCCGCCGCACCCCGCCGGAACGATCACGCACCCCCGGCGCGCCCACCCCCAGAGCCCGGCGCACCGATCACGCACCCCAACGGATCGCCCCCGCACCCCGGCAGGGCGACCACGTACCCCCGGCGGAGCCGAGCCGCTAGCCGCCCAGTGCCCGGCGCAGCCGCTTCTCGTCGACTCGCCAGAAGTCGTGCTGGGCGCCGTCGACCAGGACCACCGGGATCTGCTCCCAGTACTTGCGGTACAGCTCCGGGTCCTGCGTGATGTCCCGCTCCTCCACCGACGCGCCGACCTCGGCGGCGACCTTGGCGATCACCGCGCGCGCGTCGTCGCACAGATGGCAGCCGGGCTTGCCGATCAGCGTCACCACGTGACCGCCGGGGTTCTTGGAGGCACTGCGGCCGAGAAGGGGGCTCATGCCCGCCATTGTGCCCGCGGCCCGCCGGGGCGTTCACCCGCCGCCGCGTTCACCCGTGCGGCCGTACACGGCGCGTCGCCGCGCGCGGTAACGCCTCCGACGCGAAGAGTTCACGCCCCTGCTCCCCGGCCCACCCCGGAGGAGCCGAACACAGTGGCTATGCTCCATGCATGGGATGGCTCACGTCACGTAAGCGCTCCGCGAGCCCGCGCAGCGTGCTGGCGGGCGAGGCGTCCGCCGAGGCGGCACTGGCTGCACCGCCCGAGGAACCGCCGGGCGAGACCGCGCCGGCCGTCGGCGCGCGCCCCGAGCGGGAGCGGTTCCCCGTGGCCGGCGACGAGCGGGCCGCCGCGTTCTTCGACCTGGACAACACGATCATGCAGGGCGCCGCCCTGTTCCACTTCGGCCGCGGCCTCTACAAGCGCAAGTTCTTCAGCAAGCGCGAGCTGCTGCGCTTCGCCTGGCAGCAGGCCTGGTTCCGGCTCGCCGGCATCGAGGACCCGGCGCACATGGAGGAGGCGCGCAACAGCGCGCTGTCCATCGTCAAGGGCCACCGCGTCGAGGAGCTGATGTCCATCGGCGAGGAGATCTACGACGAGTACATGGCGGCGAAGATCTGGCCGGGCACCCGGGCGCTCGCCCAGGCCCATCTGGACGCGGGCCAGCGCGTCTGGCTGGTGACCGCCGCGCCCGTGGAGACCGCCACGATCATCGCCCGCCGGCTGGGCCTGACCGGCGCCCTCGGCACGGTCGCGGAGTCCGTCGACGGCGTCTACACCGGCCGCCTCGTCGGGGAGCTGCTGCACGGCGCCGCCAAGGCCGAGGCCGTCAAGGCGCTCGCCGTCGCCCGGGACCTGGACCTGTCGCGCTGCGCCGCCTACAGCGACTCGGCCAACGACATCCCGATGCTCTCGCTGGTCGGCCACCCCTACGCCATCAACCCCGACAGCACCCTGCGCAAGCACGCCCGCGAGCACGACTGGCGGCTGCGCGACTACCGCACCGGGCGCAAGGCGGCCCGCATCGGGCTTCCCGCGGCCACCGCGCCGACCCCGGCGGCGCGGCGGCCGCGGTCGCCAACCGGCGCCGCCGCCGCTGACGCGCCCGGCCGCCATCCTCCCGGGTAAGGGGCACATCCCTGCCTCTTACCCCCTCCGGCCCCACGGCAGTCGCACCAGTGCCGCACAGCCACAACACGCCCTGGATCCGGACATCAAAAGCAGGGAAACGGTCAACTAACGGCTGTCACCTCGCACTTGACCGATCGTCAATGCGACAACGAGTGAGCGGAACCGGCGAATTCAGCAACTCGGTGTAGTGTCGTCTGTACGAAGCGTTATTCTCCTCAGACGCACACCGGTACCCACACGTCCCTACGGCGGGTGAACGGTCCCGTACTGCACGTGATGGAAGTTCTGCCTCTGGGAGTCCCGTGTACCCACTCGTCGGGGTTGACGCCTCAGGTCTGGCCGCGCTGCGCGCACAGGTGGCCCACCGCCTGCGCCTGGTCCTCCCCGCGTACGCCGTCCCCGCGTACGCCGCATCCGCACCCGCATTCGCCATGGCCGTCGGCGGCACCTCCGCGGTCGGCAGACGAACCGCCCGGCACGGAAACCCGGCCCAGCGCGCCCCCCACGCCGCCGGTACGGGCGCGTCGTCCCGCCGGCCGCCCGCCGACAGCGACAGCCTGCGCATGATGGAGCTGGTCGAGCGCGCCCAGGCCGGTGAGGCCGAGGCCTTCGGACGCCTGTACGACCACTACTCGGACACCGTCTACCGGTACATCTACTACCGCGTCGGAGGCAAGGCGACCGCCGAGGACCTGACCAGCGAGACGTTCCTGCGGGCGCTGCGCCGCATCGGCACCTTCACCTGGCAGGGCCGCGACTTCGGCGCCTGGCTGGTGACCATCGCGCGCAACCTCGTCGCCGACCACTTCAAGTCGAGCCGCTTCCGCCTGGAGGTGACCACCGGCGAGATGCTCGACGCCAACGAGGTCGAGCGCAGCCCGGAGGAGTCCGTCCTCGAATCGCTGTCCAACGAGGCCCTGCTCCAGGCGGTGCGCAAGCTCAACCCCCAGCAGCAGGAGTGCGTCACCCTGCGCTTCCTCCAGGGGCTCTCGGTGGCCGAGACGGCCCGGATCATGGGCAAGAACGAGGGCGCGATCAAGACCCTGCAGTACCGGGCGGTCCGCACCCTGGCCCGCCTGCTCCCCGACGACGCGCGGTGAACGGCCCCGGCCCGTCCCCCCACTCCAAGCCGCGCCCCGAGCCCTGCTCCGAGCCGCACCCCAGGCCCCGCTCCACGCCGTACTCCGTGCGGCCTCACGCGCGGATGCGCCGCCCCAAGCCGCCCTGCCCGAAGCCGCCAATCGCGGCGATTGATGACAATGTTTGCAGGGCCCACACTTCTCACACGTTCCGGTCACTTGACAGCGCCCGCGTAACCCAGTCGGCGCGCCATTCGTTGCGTGGTGTGGAGACCCTCCGCGGTCGCACTTTGTCCAACCCGGCTCACTCGATCGGGTGGATGTTCTCAAGGTGTGCAACCCTTCGGGCGCCGTGGGGAGTCGAAGGCTTTGATGAGAGGAGGTGCCGCCCGTGATCGGACAGGCGACGGCGCACCGACGGGCGAACGCCTTCGCCCAGGCCCTGGAGTCCGCGACCGCTCGGGACACCCTGGTCGCGACGGAGGCTGTGACCCCGGCGACCCAGGCGACCCCGGCATCGGACGCCGGGAGCGTGCGCGGGGCACACGCGGCGGACCGCCATGCCGACCCCCAGCAGGAGCGGCTGCTCGCCACGGCGGCAGCGCTCTCCGAGGTGCCGCGGCCCGAGCTCGACCCCGAGGTCAAGACGGTCCAACGGGCCCAGCTGGTCGCCGCCATGGAGGCGGCCCTGGCCGACGGCACGCTGGACACCTCCGGACGCGTCCCCGAGCAGCGCGCGGGCGAGGGCCTGGACGGGCCCCGCCACGGACTGCGCCAGCTGCGTCCCCGCTCACGCTGGTCCCGGCGGCTCGCCGCGGGCGGGCTCACCGTCGGCGTCGCCGCCGGCGCCTTCAGCGGGGTGGCCGCCGCCAGCACGGACGCCCTGCCCGGCGACACGCTCTACGGGCTCAAGCGCGGCATGGAGGACCTGCGGCTCGGCATGGCGGGCGACGACGCGGCGCGCGGCGCGGTCCTGCTCGAGATGGCCTCCACCCGCCTCCAGGAAGCCCGGCGGCTGCTGGAGCGCGGACGCTCCGGCCCCCTCGACGACGACTCGGTGCGCGAGGTGCGCCGCGCCCTGTCCGGGATGCAGACCGAGGCCTCCGAGGGCCATGACCTGCTCAGCGGCGCCTACGAGCGTGACGGCTCCCTCGCCCCCATGGCCACGCTCAACGCCTTCTCCGAGGCCCACGGCCTCACCTGGCGGCAGCTGCGGCACAAGCTGCCGGCCCAGCTCTCCGACGTCGGCGACCGGGTCAGCTCGGTCTTCGACGCCATAGAGCAGGAGGTCGCCCCCTTCAAGGGGCTGCTCACCCCGCACCCGGGTCACGTCGGCCCCAAGGGCCACCAGGGCACGAAGGCCCCCAGCGGCGCCGCCGACGAGGGCACCGCCGACCGGACCACCCCCTCCAGCGACACCGCGACCCGCCACAAACCGGCGGCGCACGGCCACAGCAGCGCCAGCCCGTCCGCCTCCGACAACTCCGGCCAGGGGCTCATCGGCGGATCCGGCCTGCTCAACCCGCCGCCCGGCAACACCCCGTCGCCCACCGGCGGCAACGACGCCAAACCCCAGCCCGACATCACCCTGCCGCCCCTCCTGCCCGGACTGCTCCCCGGTCTGGGCCTCGGCGGAGACGGCGACCACAGCGGCAAGTAGGCGAATGACGGGCGCCGGACGCGATGTCCGGCGCCCATCACCGCGCCGATACCGAACGGCCCCGGTCCGGCAGGCCCGCCCCGGAGGCAGGCCCGTCTCCGAAGAAGACCCGTCTGAAGAAGACCCGTCTCAGAAGAAGACCGACCGCCGCTGCACCAGCAGCTTGTAGAGCGTGTGCTGAATCGTTTCCCGTACCTGGTCGGTCAGGTTGAACACCAGCATCGGATCGTCGGCGGACTCCGGCGCGTAGCCGTCCGTGGGGATCGGCTCACCGAACTGGATCGTCCACTTCGTCGGCAGCGGGATCATCCCCAGCGGCCCCAGCCACGGGAACGTCGGCGTCAGCGGGAAGTACGGGAAGCCCAGCAGCCGCGCCAGCGTCTTGGCGTTGCCCACCATCGGGTAGATCTCCTCGGCGCCCACGATCGAGCACGGCACGATCGGCACCCCGGTCCGCAGCGCCGTCGACACGAAGCCGCCGCGCCCGAACCTCTGGAGCTTGTACCGCTCGGAGAACGGCTTGCCGAGCCCCTTGAAGCCCTCCGGCATCACCCCGACGACCTCACCGCGCTCCAGCAGCATCTGCGCGTCCTCCGCGCACGCCAGCGTGTGCCCGGCCTTGCGTGCCAGTTCGTTGACGACCGGCAGCACGAAGACCAAGTCGGCGGCGAGCAGCCGCAGATGGCGCCCGGCCGGATGGTGGTCGTGGACCGCCACCTGCGCCATCAGCGCGTCCAGCGGCAGCGTCCCGGAGTGGTTGCCCACCACCAGCGCGCCGCCCTCGGACGGGATGTTCTCCACCCCCCGCACCTCGATCCGGAAGTAGCGGTCGAACAGCGGGCGCAGCAGCGACATCAGCACCTGGTCGGTGAGCTCCTGGTCGTAGCCGAACTCGTCGACCTCGTAGTCCCCGGTGATCCTGCGCCGCAGGAACGCCAGACCGCCCGCGACCTTGCGGTCCCAGTCGCCGCCGAGCAGCCGGTCCGCCGCGCCGCCCAGAACGCCGGCGACCCCGCTCAGCGCCGCCTGCAGCCCCGGTCCGGGGTTGTTCGGCACGTCCCCGGCCCCGGGCGTGTCCTGACCGGCCTCCTGCTCCCCGCCCCCGGCCTGGGCAGCAGCCGGCGGATCCTCGCTTGCCGCCGCCCTGCCCTTGCGCAGTCCGCGCCGCCGCAGGACGGTCTCGTCGCCGGAGACCGCGGCCAGGGCGGACTGCCCCGGCGAACCGGCCGCTCTGCGCCCGCCCGCCCCCCTGGCGGCCGCCCGCACCCCCCGCCGCGCCCGCGTGTCGTCGTCGAACGGAATGACCTTGGCATCCGCCATGGTTCGGTTCCTCCTGGTAGGGCGCTAGATGCGAGAGCCGGCGGCGGGGAGCGCCGCCGCGACGCGGTCGACCGTGCGGGCGAGCCGGTCGGGGGGGAGCAGTCCCGGGCCGCGGCTGGCGGCGAAGTCGCGGAAGGTCTCCGCAGTGGTGAACCTGGGCCGGAACCCGAGTGTCTCGCGCATCTGCGTGGTGTCCACCACCCGGCCGTGGGTGAGCAGCCGGATCTGCTCGGGCGAGAAGTCGGTGATGCCGACGCTGCGCAACGCCTGCCCGACCCACGTCACCGCAGGCAGCAGCACCGGCACCGTGGGCTTGCCCAGCCTGCGGGCGGTCTGTGAAAGCAGGAGTACCCCGTCACCGGCGATGTTGAACGTGCCGCTGTTGAGCGTGCCGCGGGCCGGGTCCAGGGCGGCCACCCGCAGCACCTCGACCACATCGTCCTCGTGCACGAACTGCAGCCGGGGGTCGTAGCCGAAGACCGTCGGCAGGACGGGCAGCGTGAAGTACTCGGCCAGCGGCGAGTCGGCGCTCGGCCCGAGGATGTTGGCGAACCGCAGCACCGCCACCGCCACGTCCGGGCGCCGCCGGGCGAACCCGCGGACGTAGCCCTCCACCTCGACGGCGTCCTTGGCGAAGCCGCCCCTGGGCAGCGACTTGGGCTGCATGGTCTCGGTGAACACCGCCGGGTCGCGCGGCGCCGAACCGTAGACGTTGGTGGTGGACTTGACCACCAGGCGGCTCACGCCCGGCGCCTTCTGGCACGCGCCGAGCAGTTGCATGGTGCCGATGACGTTGGTCTCCTTGACCATCGCCCGCCCGCCCCGGGCGCGGCCCAGCGGTGTGCCGTTGACGTCCATGTGCACGACCGTGTCCACGTCGTACTCGGCGAGCACCTTGGCGATCATCGGCTGCCGGATGTCCGCTCGGACGAAATCGGCGTCGTCCAGCGGGTGTTCGGGCGGGACGATGTCCACTCCGATCACCCGGTCGATCCCCGGCTCGCGTTGGATGCGTCGTACGAAGCGCCCCCCGAGACGGCGGGCCACTCCCGTGACGAGTACGACCTTGCCCACGATCGGACCTTCCTTCACGCCCGGCTGTAACGGCCACCGTACCCGCTGGCTGTTGCGCCGCGATGTCCACGGGACACGGCATCCGGCGCCACTCGCCCGTTCGGACCCCCGAATACGCCACTGCCCTTCCGCCACCGGTCGAAAACGGTGGCGGAAGGGCAGTGAGGTGTCCGGTCCGCTTACTTCTTGTTACGGCGCTGCACTCGCGTGCGCTTGAGCAGCTTGCGGTGCTTCTTCTTGGCCATGCGCTTGCGGCGCTTCTTGATGACAGAGCCCACGACAACCCTCGCTCATGATTGGAATCACTCGGTGCGGGGCGTCCGAGCCCACACGACCTACGTCGGCCAAGACTACCCGCCAGATTGCGGCGGGCGTAATCCGGGATGGCGACTAGGCCGATTCCACCCCCACGTAGGACTCCCGCAGGTAGTCGTGGACGGCCTGTTCGGGCACCCGGAAGGACCGGCCGACCCGGATCGCCGGCAGATGACCGCTGTGCACCAGCCGGTACACGGTCATCTTGGAGACTCGCATCACCGTTGCCACCTCGGCCACGGTCAGGAACACGACCTCGTTGAGAGGCCTCTGGTCAGCTGCCATGACAACACCTGCACCTTCCGCACATGACGGTCGCCGGCTTCCCCTCCGGCGACTGCTGGCCCCACGTGCGCTCTCACCAGATTAGGGGCGGGTGTGGCAAGTGGGGAAGAGGAGTCACGTTCGGTCGCCTACTGTGACAGACACGCTCGATTGAGTACATAGCGAGTAAGCGGTCGGTAGTAATCAGAGCGCACAGCGTCATCAAACGGAATCGCCACCGACACACACCCCTCGGCCTCACCGACGAAGACCGCGGGGTCGTCCACGTCCCCCGGACCGATCGCCTCGAACCCCAGCTGACCTGCCCCGCAGAGCCACCCGTGATCACCCACCACCAACCCGGGCAACGGGCCGCCGCCGTCCGCCGCCGCGGCGAGCGCCAGCCGAACCGGGAGCGGCGAATGGCAGTGCGCGCCGGGCCCCGCAGCGTCGCCGACGGCCCGCACCAACGCCACCTGGCGGACGTAGACCAGGGCATGGGTGCGTACCCCGAACCGGGTTGAAATGTCGACACATCGACCATACGCGGGGGTGAGCACAGGACATCCCGCCGCCGACAAGGCCGCCGCCAAAGGGGCGTAGAACTCCAGGAGCCGGTGCGGATGCCCGGTGCCGAACAGCACCGGCGACCGCCGCCGGGCCGCCGCCGCCAACCGCCCGGCGAACGCCTCCAGCGCCGCCACCGTACGATCCGCGTCGATGAAGTCCTCCCCCGAGGTGTGCTCCGGATCCGCCGACACCCCGCACCGCCGGGCCATCAGCCGCAGCACCTCCTCCGGCCGCCAACTCCCGCGCGGATCAATGCCGATGAGATACCGCGGATCACGGGCGGCGAACATCCGGTAACTGCGCAGGCTCTTCTCGCGCGGCGTCGCCACCGGCCCGGCCAGCCGGGCCGCCAGCAGATGCGCGCGCAACGCGTCGGCGGTCAGCACGCCTTCGATGGTGGCCCCGCGACCCGCCGCGACGGCGCACGACCGACGTATCCCCCTCGAACGAGTCCCTCAGGGCAGCAGCCCGTGCGACGGGAAGACCGCACGCCGAGTCGCCAGCACGGCCTGATCCAGCCGGTCCGCCGGGTCGTACCCGCCGTCCTCGAACGACCGCCACTGCGGCCGCCGCCCGTCCGTCATCCGCAACGGCGCCACCCGCCGCGTCCGGCGGTAGACCTCGTACCGCCAGTCCTCCGGCGTCTCGGCCTCGGGCTCGACCGGCCGCCCCGCCACCAGTGCCACCAGATGCGTCCACGTCCGCGGCACCACGTCCACGACCTCGTACCCGCCGCCCCCCAGCGCCACCCAACGGCCCTCGGCGTGCCGGTGCGCCAGGTCGTGGCAGGCCTCCGCCACCGCACGCTGCGCGTCCAGGCTCACCGCCAGGTGCGCCAGCGGATCCTCGATGTGGCTGTCGGCACCGTGCTGGGTGACCAGCACCTGCGGCCGGAACGCCGCCACCAGCTCCGGCACGACCCCGTGGAAGGCGCGCAGCCAGCCCTCGTCCCCGGTCCCGGCGGGCAGCGCGACGTTCACGGCGCTGCCCTCCGCCCCCGGCCCGCCGGTCTCCTGCGGCCACCCGGTCTGCGGGAAGAGCGTCGACGGATGCTCGTGCAGCGAGATCGTCAGCACCCGCGGATCGTCCCAGAAGACCGCCTGCACGCCGTCTCCGTGGTGCACGTCCACGTCCACGTAGACCACCCGCTCCGCGCCCATCTCCAGCAGGCGGGCCACCGCCAGCGCGGCGTCGTTGTAGATGCAGAAGCCGGAGGCCGAACCGGGCATCGCGTGGTGCAGCCCGCCCGCGAAGTTCACCGCATGGTCCGCCTGGCCGCTCCAGACGGCCTCGGCCGCGCCCACCGACTGCCCGGCGATCAACGCCGCCGCCTCGTGCATGCCCGCGAACGCCGGATCGTCCTCGGTGCCGAGCCCGTACGAGCCGTCGGCGCTCTCCGGATCGGCCGACGCCCGCCGCACGGCCTCGATGTAGTCGGGCCGGTGCACCAGCCGCAGCGTCGACTCACCGGCCGCGGGGGCCGCCACGACCGCCATCGACCGGCTGAGGTCGAACGACTCCACCAGCGACCTGGTCAACGCCAGACGCACCGGATCCATCGGATGACCGGGCCCGAAGTCGTAGCCCGTTACCGCCTCATCCCACATCAACTGCCCGCGGCCGCTCATGCCCGACACCGTATCGGTCCGATCCGGCCACGAAAGATCCGGCATACGCCAAGGTCACCAGAACCAGCGCCATCGGCACCAGCATGGCCCCCCGATAGCTCCACGCGTCCCCGACCGCGCCGACCAGCGGCGACCCGACGAGGAAGCCGACGTAGTTGAAGACGTTGAGCCGCGCGACCGCCGCGTCCGAAACCTCCGGGAAGAGCCGCCCGGCCGCCGCGAAGGTCTGCGGCACGATCACGCACAACCCCAAGCCCAGCAACGTGAAACCCGCCATGCCCACCCAGGCCCCCGGCGCCGCGGCCACCACCGCGAACCCGGCCGCCGCCACCACGGCCCCGAACCGCACCACCGCCGCAGGCCCGAACCGCCGCACCCCCAGATCCCCCACCGTCCGCCCGAGCAGCGTGGTCACCATGTAGACGTTGTACGGGACGGTCGCCAACTGCTCCGAGCTGTGCAGCGTGTCGTGCAGATACTTCGCGCTCCAGTTGGAGACCGTCGAGTCCCCGATGTACGCGAACGCCATCACCAGGCACAGCGGCAGCAGCGGCCCGAACCCCGGCGAAGCCGCGGCGGGCCCGGCCCCGGAGGCGCCGTCCCCGTCCACGAACCAACGCCCGGCGACCACGGCCACCGGGATCAGCACGGCCACCGCGGGCCCGTACAGCAGCGCCAGCGGCATGTGCCCGTGCGCCCCCGCCCACGCCAGCGACGCCCCCACGATCCCGCCCAGGCTGTACGCGGCGTGGAACCCCAGCATGATGCTGCGCCCGTACGCCCGTTGCAGGCTCACCCCGAGCATGTTCATCGAGGCGTCCAACGCCCCGACGGTGACCCCGAAGAGCGCGAGCGCACCCGCGCACTCCCACAGCGCGTTCCCCGATCCGCTCGCCAGCAGCGCGAGACAGACCGCCGGCTGCACGCAGCGCAACACCACGGTCGGCCGCACGCGTTTGACCAGCTGCTCGGTGGTCACACTGCCGACGCCCGCCAGGACCGGCACCGCGGCGAGGAAGACCGGCAGCAGGGCATTCGAGATGCCGTAACGATCCTGCAGAGCAGGGATCCGGGTCACCAGCAGCGCGAAGACCGCCCCCTGCACGAAGAAGCTGACGGCGAGCGCTGCCCGGCCGTGCCGCAAGCGTGCGTCCATGGGCGTGCAGCGTACGGGGAGCGGCGCCCGAAGGGGAGGCAGATCACACAGTCGATCGGTATCAGCGGGCCTTCCGGCTCAGCCCAGCAGACCGACCAGCTCGCCCATGTCACTGAAGACCGCGGTGGCTTGATCCAGCCGATCGGCCGGAGTCATCGCCGTGTACCCGTACACGTCCATCCCCGCCGCCCGAGCCGCCCGCACCCCGAGCGGGCTGTCCTCCACCA
Source organism: uncultured Streptantibioticus sp. (assembly GCA_964398515.1). GTDB lineage: Bacteria > Actinomycetota > Actinomycetes > Streptomycetales > Streptomycetaceae > CAYNNX01. The sequence goes on from CAYNNX010000124.1 coordinate 17,634, forward strand.
CCGCGCATTCCTGCGGCGGTACGCCCATCGCCTGTGCCGCGTGCAGAAACAGATCAGGCGCCGGCTTGCCCCGACCCACGTCCTGAGCGCTGAAGATCCGTGATTCGTCGAGGAGTTCGTACAGCCCGGTCTTGCGCAGCGACACCCGTATCCGCTCGTGGCTCCCCGACGAGGCGACGCAGTACGGAACGCCGTCGGCCGCCAGCTTCTCCAGCACGGCGGCGGCCCCGGGGACTGGCTGAAGGTCCCTCAGAAAGGCTTCGAAGACGCGGCGGTGAAACGTCGTGTCGAAATCGGGGGGCAGCGACTGCCCGGTCCGCTCCCGCACCAGGTCGTGGATGCGGTGCATGGCGGAGCCCATGTAGTCCCGGATCGAGTCCTCGTAGGAGGTGGGGTGCCCGAGCTCGGTGAGATAGGCGGCGAGGATCCGGTTGGAAATCGGCTCGCTGTCGACGAGGACGCCGTCGTTGTCGAGGATGACAAGTGGGTAGCGCACTCGTCGATCATAGGACCGAGGGGCTCGGCCGAACGCAAAAAAGCCGCTGCCCCGAACCGGAGACGGTTCGGGGCAGCGGCCCAATGATTGTTCGGCGGCGTCCTACTCTCCCACAGGGTCCCCCCTGCAGTACCAT
>CAYNNX010000125.1:0-17998 GCA_964398515.1 uncultured Streptantibioticus sp.
CGCTATGTCCGGATCGGCGTAGGGGCCGGTGCCCGCGACGACGGGCGCCAGCAGGGCGCGCAGCTCGGCGACGCGCATCCACCACATGAACGGCGAGCCGATGACCAGCACCGGAGCCGGCGTGGCCCGCCGCCGGGGTCTGCCGCGCAGGGCGCCGGGTCTACCGGGCGCGCCGGCCGTGCGGCGCACGGCGTGGCTGCGGTCCTCCAGCCAGCTGTCGCAGTCGGGGGTGAGCGCTATGGCCGAGGGCGCCGGGACCTCCAGGCGGCCGGCCAGGTCGCGCACCAGCCGGTACAGCTCGGGGGCGGACTCCTCGGCGACCGGCACGGTGGGGCTCACCGCGGGACGGGCGCGCACCACCACGGCCGCCACGCCCGTGGCGAGCACCAGCACGATCACGGCACCTGCGAGCGTCGCCCAGCGCAGGGCGTCCCAGCCGTCGCCGCCGAAGCGGCCGGTGGCGCCGGCGGCCAGCAGCACGACCGCGCACGCGGCGGGCAGCAGGGCGACCGCCAGCGCGGCGCTGCGGATGCGGAGCACCGCGAGAGCGCGGGAACGAGCTGCGTCTTCACCGGCCACCGAGCTGTTCACCCCCAATACCTGAGACGACAGCGGACACCCGACGGCGTTTCCTGTCCCCACTGTGACACCGCCCACTGACAACGCAATGCCGGTGCGGCCAGTTGCCCTAAAGCCCAACGGCGGCACCCGGAGTCCGCTTGCGCGGCACCCTAGTTGTGGCGGCAGGGCGCGTCAGCCCGTTGAGGGAACCGCTCACCCGATGGAATGGCTTTGGGCAGAGCGAGGAACCGGGCCGCCCCTGGGGGCGTGCCCGGCTCGTTCAGGTTTCGCCCCGCTCAGGCGTGTGCGGTCGCGTCCTCGGCGGCCTTGCGGGCGATGTCGGTGCGGTAGTGCGATCCTTCGAGCCGGATCCGGCCGACTACGGCGTACGCGCGGTCGCGCGCAATGGCCAGATCCGGACCCGTGGCGGTCACGGACAGCACACGGCCGCCCGCGCTCACCACCCGCCCGTCCTCGTCCAGACGGGTGCCGGCGTGCAGCACACAGGTGTGGCCCTCGGCGGCGCCGGGGACGTCGGCGAGTCCGTCGATCGGATCGCCGGTGCGCGGGGTGCCGGGGTAGTTGCGGGAGGCGATCACCACGGTGACGGCCGCCTCGTCGCTCCAGCGCAGCGGCGGCTGCTCCGCCAGGCGCCCGGTGGCCGCCTTCCGCAGCACGCCCGCCAGCGGGGTCCGCAGCCGGGCGAGCACCACCTGGGTCTCGGGGTCGCCGAAGCGGGCGTTGAACTCGATCACCCGCACGCCGCGCGAGGTGAGGGCGAGTCCCGCGTAGAGCAGCCCGGTGAACGGCGTGCCGCGCCGCCGCAGTTCGTCCACGGTGGGCTGCAGGACGGTCTCCAGCACCTCGTCGACGAGCCGGGGGTCGGCCCAGGGCAGCGGCGAATAGGCGCCCATGCCGCCGGTGTTGGGGCCCTCGTCGGCGTCGAGGGCGCGTTTGAAGTCCTGGGCGGGCTGCAGCGGCAGCACGGTCTCGCCGTCGGTGATCGCGAACAGCGACACCTCGGGGCCGTCCAGGAACTCCTCGATCACCACCCGGTCGCAGGCCAGCGCGTGCGCGCGGGCGGCCGCGAGGTCCTCGGTGACCACGACGCCCTTCCCGGCGGCGAGGCCGTCGTCCTTGACCACGTAGGGCGCACCGAAGGCGTCCAGCGCGGTGTCGACCTCCTCCGGCGTGGTGCACACGTAAGAGCGGGCGGTGGGCACCCCGGCGGCGGCCATGACCTCCTTGGCGAACGCCTTGGAGCCCTCCAGCTGCGCCGCCTCCCCCGACGGGCCGAAGCAGGCGATGCCGCGCTCCCGTACGGCGTCGGCGACGCCCGCCACGAGGGGGGCCTCCGGGCCGATGACGACGACGTCGGCGCCGAGCCGCGCGGCGAGCTCCGCGACGGCCGCGCCGTCGGTGGCCTCCACCGGGTGCGGCTCGGCCACCTCGGCGATGCCGGCGTTGCCGGGCGCGCCGTGCAGCGAGGTGACGTCGGGGTCGAGGGACAGGGAGCGGCACAGGGCGTGTTCGCGGGCGCCACCGCCGATAACGAGGACCTTCACGGTGCCCTAGCCTAAGGCCCCGGCGGCGGGGATCTTCGGGGGATCCTCCGGGGACCGCGGGCGGGCCCGGTTGTGCTGACCTCCGAGGCGGCCGTCGCGGCGGGCCCGAGCGGGCGCCCCTTGCCGCCGCGGGTCGGGGTCGTCACGGCACCCGGCGGGCCGCCCACCCTTCCCCGTTACCGCGGCCCGCTGCCGGGCTCACTCTTTCGAGTGGCGATGGGGCGGCCGTATACCTGATCACGCCTCGTATCCGGCGAGGCTCGACCGGGATCGGGCCCGCGCGGTCAACCGTTCGGCGGTAAGAAGGAAGCTTCGGGCGGTCACCGACATACGCCGTCGGCGGTGACGCGTGGGCCATGGACGCTGACGTGACGTGAGGAGTTCGCGGGTGAGCCAACCGGACAAGCACCCCGAGGGGGCTCCTCGGGAGGAGAGCCCGCAGGGACACGACACCGGGCCGATCGGCCGCCCCGGCGTGCCCGCGTGGTTCGGGTGGCACGCCCAGGGCCGGGTCAACGGAACGTACCGCCGCACCCGGCCGCCCCGGGAGCGGCGCGAGCGGCGGGACCGGCGCGAGGACCTGCGGGGGTCGCCGTTCCCTGTCGGCGACTGGGGTGATCCGGCCGCGCGCCTGGACGAGCTGTACCGCTGGGCCGAGGAGACCGCCTCGCGGACCGTCGACTGGTACCTGGCGGACCGGGTGCGCAAGCGGCGCGCCGCCCGGATCCTGCGGGCCGGGGCCGTGCTGGGCGCGGGGGCCGGGGTCGGGCTGCCCGCGCTGCGGCTGACCGGCGGCGCGGTGACCCTGGCGGGCTGGGGCTATCTGGGCCTGCTGGCGGCCGCGCTCTGCGTGGGCCTGGACCGCTGGTTCGGGCTGACGTCGGGCTGGATGCGCTCGGTGGCGACGGCGCAGGCGGTGCAGCGGCGGCTGGAGGCGCTGCGGTTCGACTGGGCGGCGGAGAGCGTGCGGGAGGTGCTCGGGCCGACGGAGGGCACCGCGAGTGAGGCGGCCGAGCGCTGCCTCGGCGTGCTGCGCCGGTTCTGCGAGGACGTCTCGGACCTGGTGCGCGGGGAGACGGCCGAGTGGATGGTGGAGTTCGGGGCCGGGTGCGGGACGCTGTACACCCAGTCCCTGGGCGGCTGGGGCCGCCGCGGCGACGGCGGCGCGGTTCCGAGCCGGTTCCCGCTGCCGCCGGGCGGCCGCCCCAACATGCCGCGTCAGCGCCCTCCGGAGGGCCCGGCCCGGTGAGGGCCGGGTGGCCGGTCAGCTGAACATGATCATCGAGCTCTGGGCGAGGCTGCGCGTGGCCGCCAGATGGAGCCCCAGCCAGACGTGGCGTTCGCGGGCGAACGGGCTGTCGTCGTAAGGGGTCCGGGCGGCCGGCTCGTCGATCCGGGTGGGCCGGTCGGGCGGTGCGGGCGGCAGCGGCGGGTTGTCGGGGTCGATCCCGATCATCGGGGCGACCGTGCGCAGCTCGCGCAGCAGCCCGTGGCTGGAGCCCAACGGGCCGCCCCCCGCGAGGAGTTCGGGGTCGGCGACCGGCTGCGGGAAGTCCAGCGGCACGTAGGCGCCGGCGTGGTCGTAGTGCCATACCAGATGGGACTCGCGGGCCGCGGTCTCGAACATCTCCAGCAACTGCTCGTAGTCGCCGCCGAGTTCGTCGACCGGGGTCACCTCCAGTCCGCACAGCTGCAACAGGTAGGCGCGGCGCAGGAAGTGCAGCGCGTGGTAGTCGAATCCGGCGATCGGGGCCACGTCGCCGGAGAGCCCCGGCATGTAGCCGTGGACCGGGACCGGCGGGAGGCCCGCCGCCTCCAGGGCCTTGTCGTATGCGGCGATCTCCTCCGCGAAGGGGTTGTCGGGACTGTGGCACAACACGTCCACCAGCGGGACCAGCCACAGGTCACAGGCCACGGGCACTCCAGGGATCGAGGTTCGGGCCGCCCAGGGTAGTCGTATGCCTACCGTCCGGTCAGGGGGCCCGCTGCGCCGTCTGCCAACGGCCCCTGCGACGACGGCTCTTCGGGTGCCAGCCGGTCCAGCAGCCGCAGGGCGTGCGCGTTGTAGTCGTCGACGAGTTGCCGGGCGCGCTCGACGTCGCCGTCGCGCACCGCCTCCGCCAGCGCCACGTGCGAGGTCCAGCACACCCGCGTCAGATCCTTCTCGCGGCGCAGGTACGGCACCGCGAACACCCACGACTGCACCCGCAGCCGGTCCAGGAACTCGCTGATGTGCCGGTTGTCCGCGAGCAGCGCCAGCTCGCGCCAGAAGCGCAGGTCGCAGCCGATCAGCACGTCCAGCGCGCCGGTTCGCACCGCGCTCACCGCGGCCTCGGCCCGGCGGCGCACCGAGGCGAGCGCCTCCTCGGGGACGGCCTCGCCGCGGGCGGTCAGCAGCCGGAGGATGCCTTCCGTGACCACGACGCGCGCCTCGACCAGATCGCGGTAGTCCTGGCGGGAGAACCGGCGGACCGTGAAGCCCCGGTGGTGCTCCACCTCGAGCAGCCCCTGCGCGGCCAGGTCGACCAGGGCCTCGCGCACCGGCGTCGCGGACACGCCGTACAGCTCGGCGATCTCCTTCACGGTGAAGCGCCGGCCCGCCGCCAGCCGTCCGGTGAGCACCTCGTCGCGCAGCGCGTCGGCGATCTGCTCCCGCAGGCTGCTGCGCACCACCGGCGTGCTGCCTGGCATGTCCGCCTCCCGTGCGCTGCTCGCGGGACCCGGTTCCGCCTCGTCGGGGCCCCGGGACAACCTACGCGACGGGTGCCGGACGGCCCAGCGGGGCCGCCCGGCGCCCACGTCCCGGGCGGGCGACGGCTACGCGCAGTGGGCGTCCGCGACCGACAGCGCCTCGTCGAGGATGGCCAGCCCCTCCTTGGCCTCCGCCTCGCTGATCGTGCACGGCGGGACGACGTGCGTGCGGTTCATGTTGACGAACGGCCACAGCCCGCGCTGCTTGCAGGCGGCGGCGAACTCGGCCATGGGCGCGTTCGCGGCGCCGGCGGCGTTGTACGGGACCAGGGGCTCGCGGGTGGTCTCGTCCTTGACCAGGTCCAGCGCCCAGAAGACGCCGAGCCCGCGCACCTCGCCGACGCATGCGTGCCGGGCGGCGATCTCGCGCAGCGCGGGGCCGATCACGTTCTCGCCGATGGCGGCCGCGTGCTCCACGATCCCCTCCTCGCGCATCGCGTTGATCGTGGCGACCGCGGATGCGCAGGCGAGCGGGTGGCCGGAGTAGGTGAGCCCGCCGGGGTACGGGCGGGTGGCGAAGGTCGCCGCGATCTCCTCGCTGATGGCGACACCGCCGAGCGGCACGTACCCGGAGTTGACGCCCTTGGCGAAGGTCATCAGGTCCGGGGTGACCCCCCAGTGGTCGGCGGCGAACCACCGGCCCGTGCGGCCGAAGCCGGCCATGACCTCGTCCAGGATGAAGACGATGCCGTGCCGGTCGCAGATCTCGCGCACCCCGGCCAGGTAGCCCGGCGGCGGCACGAGGATGCCGGCGGTGCCGACGACGGTCTCCAGGATGACGGCGGCGACGGTCTGCGGCCCCTCGAAGGCGATCACCTCCTCCAGGTGCCTCAGCGCCCGCTCGCACTCCTGCTGCTCGTTCTCGGCGTGGAAGTGGGAGCGGTAGGCGTGCGGTCCCCAGAAGTGGACGACACCCGCCGCCCCGGTGTCGGACGGCCAGCGGCGGGGGTCGCCGGTGAGGTTGATCGCGGCGGCGGTGGCGCCGTGGTAGGAGCGGTAGGTGCTGAGCACCTTGGGGCGGCCGGTGTGCAGCCGGGCCATGCGGACCGCGTTCTCCACCGCCTCGGCGCCGCCGTTGGTGAAGAAGATCTTGTTCAGGTCGCCTGGCGTCAGCTCCGCGATCAGCCGGGCGGCCTCGGAGCGCACGTCCACGGCGAAGCCGGGGGCCAGCGTGGCCAGGCGCCCCGCCTGCTCCTGGATCGCGGCGACGACCTTGGGGTGCTGGTGGCCGATGTTGGTGTTGACCAGCTGGGAGGAGAAGTCCAGATAGCGGTTGCCCTCGTAGTCCCAGAAGTACGAGCCGTCGGCGCCGGCCACGGCGAGCGGGTCGATGAGCTCCTGGGCGGACCAGGAGTGGAAGACGTGCGCGCGGTCGGCGGCCTTGACAGCGGCCCCGCGGTCGGGGTCTGCGAGGGGTTTCTCCATGCGGCACAGCCTAGGGAGCGCCCCGCCGCAGCCGGAACCGTCATCCTGTATGGCCTCGGCCACCACGGCCAACAGGTTGTCACGACAGGTTGTCGTCACAGGTTGTCATCGCGAACGCGCCCCGGCGATCGCGGGATCACCGGGGCGCGCGGGTACGGCGTTCAGCAGCGTTTACAGGAACGAGTTGATCTCGATCGTCTCGTCGCGGCCCGGGCCGACGCCGATCGCCGAGATCGGGGCGCCGGACATCTCCTCCAGCGCCTTGACGTAGGCCTGGGCGTTCTTCGGCAGCTCGTCGAAGGACTTCGCCTTGCTGATGTCCTCGTTCCAGCCCGGCAGCGTCTCGTAGACCGGCTTGGCGTGGTGGAAGTCGCTCTGGCTGTAGGGGAGTTCCTCCACCCGCGTGCCGTCGATCTCGTAGGCGACGCAGACCGGGATCCGCTCCCAGCCGGTGAGCACGTCGAGCTTGGTGAGGAAGAAGTCGGTCAGGCCGTTGACGCGGGTGGCGTAGCGGGCGATGACCGCGTCGAACCAGCCGCAGCGGCGGTCGCGGCCGGTGGTGACGCCGCGCTCGCCGCCGATCGTGCGCAGCTTCTCGCCGTCCTCGACGAACAGCTCGGTCGGGAAGGGACCCGCGCCCACCCGCGTGGTGTACGCCTTGAGGATGCCGATGGTGCGGGTGATCCGGGTGGGCCCGATGCCCGAGCCGGTGCAGGCGCCGCCGGCGGTCGGGTTGGAGGAGGTCACGAAGGGGTACGTGCCGTGGTCGACGTCGAGCAGGGTGCCCTGGCCGCCCTCCAGCAGGACGACCTTCTCCTCGTCCAGCGCCTTGTTGAGCACCAGCGTGGTGTCGGTGACGTAGTCCCTGATCTGCTCGGCGTAGCCGAGGTACTCCTCGACGACCTGGTCGGCGGAGATCGCCCGGCGGTTGAAGATCTTGACCAGGATCTGGTTCTTGTCGTTGAGCGCCGCCTCGACCTTCTGGCGCAGGATCGACTCGTCGAACAGGTCCTGGACCCGGACGCCCACCCGGTTGATCTTGTCGGCGTAGGCGGGGCCGATGCCGCGCCCGGTGGTGCCGATCTTCCGCTTGCCGAGGAAGCGTTCCGTCACCTTGTCGATGGTCTGGTGGTACGGCGTGATCAGATGGGCGTTACCGCTGATCAGCAACTTGGAGGTGTCGACGCCGCGTGCCTGCAGACCGCTCAGCTCGGAGAGCAGGACCGCCGGGTCGACGACCACGCCGTTGCCGATGACCGGGGTGCACCCCGGCGAGAGGATTCCGGAGGGGAGCAGATGCAGCGCGTACTTCTGGTCGCCCACGACGACCGTGTGGCCGGCGTTGTTGCCGCCCTGGTAGCGCACCACGTAGTCGACTGAGCCGCCGAGCAGGTCGGTGGCCTTCCCCTTGCCCTCGTCACCCCACTGAGCACCGAGCAGCACAAGTGCGGGCACAGGCGTACACCCCTTCCGGGCGGGGCATGTCCAACGTGCGTAAGAGCCGTCGAACCGGTGCCCCGGAATAGACGAAGCCCCTGGCGCAAAGGCGCAAGGGGCTCTTGCACCGAGATTTTACCCGAGGAAGGACCAAGGTGTCGGCTCAGGCCTCGGCCGGACATCCGCTCCCGGCCCCCCGGGAGTGCCCCCTGCTGGTGGTCATCGACCCGGTTGCCCGCAAGGCGGACGGTGAATCGGTACGGATCGCGCAAGACGTCCTGCGGGCGGGGGCGGCGTCGCTGAAGATCTGTCTTCCCGAATCCGGTGCGGAACTGGAACGGATCCTCTCCCACCGGGGCCGGCGGCGCCCGGTGGTGGTCGGCGACGACCGGGCGCTGCTGCGTACGGTGCGGATCCTGCACCGGGAGCGGGCACTGGACGAGGCGGCGCTGTCGCTGGTCCCGGTCGGGCACCGCCCGTCCCTCGCCCTGGCCCGGGCCCTGGGCGTGCCGCAGTCGGCGGTGGCCGCCGCGCGGACCGTGCTGGAGGGGGTCGAGCGCACGGTGGACCTGCTGGTGGACGACAGCGGCGGGATCGTGCTGAACCGGCTGGCGATCCCCTGCGGGGCGACCGCCTCCGGCAGCGGCAGGGGCCACTGGCTGGAGCGCGGCGCCCGCTCGCTGCTGCGGACCCTGCGGTACGGCCAGTCCCCCGGGCACCGGCTGCGCGTCGAGGCGGACGGCGTGGTCCTGGCCGATCTGGACCGGAAGGTGAGCGAGGTGTCGGTGGGCACCCCGGCGGGCGGCCTCGCGGAGGTCCTGGTGCGCGGGCCCAACGGCGGCCCCGACCCGGTACGGGTGCGGGCGCGGGCGGTGACCGTCTCCGGGCGGGACTTCCGCTACCGGGCGGACGAGTCGGTGACGGGCCCGGTGCGCACCCGGACGTGGCTGGTGGAGGCGGGGGCCTGGCGGCTCACCGTGCCGGGGAAGGCCTCGGGGTAGCGGGGCGTCAGCCGGCCGATCGGCGGGCGCGCCAGCGCTCCATCATCGCGGTGAGCTCCTCCCGCACGAACTCGAAGAACTCGGCCGTCTCGGCGAGGCGCTCGCCGGCGGGCGTGTCGCGGCCGAGGGCGTCCATGCCCGACCGCACGGTGCCCTCCCACCGCATGAGCAGGTGGTCGCGCCGGGTGATGGTTGTGTACCACTGGTCGTTGTGGACGCGGTAGCGCTCGCGCCGGGAGCCCGGATCGCGCTCCCGGCTGATCAGGCCGACCTGCGACAGATAGCGCACCGCACCGGACACCGCCGCCGGGCTGACCTGGAGGCGCTCGCCCAGTTCTGCGGAGGTCAGGGCGCCGGAGTCGTCGACCAGGAGCGCGGCGAAGACCCGGGCGGGCATCCGCGGCATCCCGGCCTCGCCCAGTTCGGCGGCGAACCGCTCCACGAAGCGGACGACCGCCTCCTCGTCTCTCTGCTCATCTCCCATGGAGATCATTATATAATTCCTTAACTTCACAATCTTGTGAAACCAGCGTAGTTTCAGAAGCATGACCAAGGCGATCGAAGTGGCCGGTGTCCACAAGTCCTTCGGCCGCACCCACGCGCTCGACGGCCTCGACCTGACGGTCGGCGAGGGCGAGGTGCACGGCTTCCTCGGCCCCAACGGAGCGGGCAAGTCGACCACGATCCGGATCCTGCTCGGGCTGCTGCACGCCGACCGCGGCCGGGCCACCCTGCTCGGCGGCGACCCCTGGCGCGACGCGGTCCGGCTGCACGCGCGTCTCGCCTACGTGCCCGGGGACGTCACGCTGTGGCGCAACCTCACCGGCGGCGAGGTCATCGACCTGCTGGGCCGACTGCGCGGCTCCCTCGACCGGGCCCGCAAGCAGGAGCTGCTGCGGCGCTTCGAACTCGACCCGTCGAAGAAGGGCCGCGCCTACTCCAAGGGCAACCGCCAGAAGGTCGCCCTGGTCGCCGCGTTCGCCTCCGACGTGGAGCTGCTGGTCCTCGACGAACCGACCTCCGGGCTCGACCCGCTGATGGAGGAGGTCTTCCGCGAATGCATCCGCGAGGAGCGCGACCGCGGCCGCACCGTGCTGCTCTCCAGCCACATCCTCAGCGAGGTCGAGGCGCTGTGCGACCGGGTGAGCATCATCCGCAAGGGCAGGACGGTCGAGAGCGGCACGCTCGCCTCGCTGCGCCATCTGACCCGCACCTCGATCACCGCCGAACTCGCCGGACCGCCCGACGGGCTCTCCCGCCTGCCCGGTGTGCACGGCCTGGAGGTACGCGGCAACAGCGTCAGGTTCCAGGTGGACACCCCGGAACTCGACGCCGTACTGCGGAAGATGGGCCAGGCGGGCGTCCGCAGCCTGACCAGCACGCCGCCCACGCTCGAGGAGCTCTTCCTGCGCCACTACCGCGACGAGCAGGAGGGCAACCGGTGAACAGGGCGTACAGGGTGAACAGCCTTGCGGGAACGGGCACGCTGGTCCGCCTCGCGCTGCGCCGGGACCGGGTGATGGCGCCCGCCTGGGTGCTCTCCATCGGCCTGCTGGTCGTCACGACGGCCGTGTCGATCGCCCAGCTGTACAACACCGCCGCCAAACGGGAGAGCCTGGCGGCGAGCATGGCCGGCAACAGTTCGCTGCGCGCCCTGTACGGGCAGCTGTACGACACCGGCATCGGCGGCCTGTCCGCCTGGCGCACGGGGGCCTTCGGCACCGCGATGGCCGGGTTGATGGGGCTGCTCCTCGTCGTGCGGCACACCCGGGAGGAAGAGGAGGAGGGCCGGCTCGAACTGATCGGCGCCTGCCGGGTCGGGCGCCGGGCGCCGCTGGCCGCCGCCCTGGTCACGTCCCTGTGCGCATCGCTGGCCCTGGCGGCTCTCGTCACCGTCGGCATGCTGCCGCACGGGGCGGTCGGCGCCCTGGCGCTCGGGCTCGCCTTCGGCTCGGCGGCGTTCGTCTTCGCCGCGGTGGCGGCCGTCACCGCGCAACTCGTCGAGACCGCGCGGGCCGCCCGGGGCCTGGCGGGCGCCGTGCTGGGCCTGAGCTTCCTGCTGCGGGCGGCCGGTGACGCGGCGGGACCCCACGGCCCCGGCGCACTGGTGTGGTTCACCCCGCTCGGCTGGACCGAGCGGGTCCGCCCCTACGGGCACGAACGCTGGTGGCTGTTCGCGGTCCTCGCCGGTCTGGCGGCGCTGCTGGTCACGGTCGCCTACGCGCTCGTGGAACGGCGGGACGTGGACGCCGCCCTGCTGCCCAGCAGGCCCGGACCCGCCGAGGCGGGACCACGGCTGCGCGGCGCCTTCGGGCTGGCGTGGCGGCTGCAGCGCGGATCGCTCTACGGGTGGGCCTTCGGCTTCGCCGTCGCGGGAGCCGTCTTCGGCTCGATCACCAAGGGCGCCGCCGACCTGGCACGGGGCAACCCGCAGGTGGAGCAGGCCATCCGCCATCTCGGCGGCGCCCAGGGGCTGGTCGACTCGTTCCTCGCCACCATGATCAGCACCCTGGGCATGGCCGCCGCCGTCTACACCGTGCAGGCGGTGCTGCGGATGCGCGGCGAGGAGCACGGCGGCCGGGCCGAGCCGGTGCTGGCCACCGCGGTGGGACGCCTGCGCTGGGCAGCCGGCCACCTGGCGATCGCGGCCGGGGGCACGATCGCCCTGATGGTCGTGGGCGGCCTGACCATGGCGCTCGCCTACGGAGCGACCGTCGGCGACCTCGGCGGGCAGGTGCCGCGCCTGCTGGGGGCGGCCCTCGTTCAACTGCCGGCCATCGGCGTCGTCGCCGCCATCGCCGCAGCCTTCTACGGAGCCTCGTCGAAGCCGGCCGCGGCGAGCTGGAGCGCGCTGTCGCTCACCCTCGCGATCGGGCTGTACGGACCCGTGCTGAGGCTCGACCAGGCGGTACTCGACCTGTCGGCCTTCACGCACCTGCCGAAGGTGCCGTCGGCGCCGGTCACCGCGGTCCCGCTGCTGTGGCTCACGGCACTCACCGCGGTGCTCACGGCGGCGGGACTCGCCGCGCTGCGCCGCAGGGACATCGGGTGACTCACACCTCCACCAGCAGCTCCTTGGGCCCGCGGATGACGAACCCCGGCTTGTGCTCCGGCTCGGCGGCGAGCCGGAGCCGGGGCGCCCGGCGCAGCAACGCGCCGAAGGAGGCGGTCAGTTCGACCCGGGCCAGCGGTGCGCCCAGGCAGTAGTGGATGCCGGCGCCGAAGGACACGTGGGGGTTGTCGACGCGGGCCAGGTCGAGGCGGTCGGGGTCGCGGAAGCGGGCGGGATCGCGGTTGGCCGAGCCGAAGAGCAGCGCGACCTCGCCGCCGCGCGGGATCGTCACCCCGTCGATCTCGATCTCGTCCAGCACCCAGCGCTCGAACAGCTGCAACGGGGTGTCGTAGCGCAGCAGTTCCTCGACGGCCGAGGGGAGCATCTGCGGGGTGCGGCGCAGCAGTTCGAGCTGGTCGGGGTGGCGAAAGAGGGTCCACCAGCCGCCCGCGGTGGCGTTGACGGTCGCCTCGTGGCCCGCGTTGAGCAGCAGCACGCAGGTGGAGACCATCTCCTGCTCGCTCAGCGAGTCGCCTTCGTCATGGGCGGCGATCAGCGCACTGATCAGGTCCTCGCCCGGCTCCCTGCGCCTCGCCGCGATCAACTCCCGCAGGTAGGCGGAGAATTCGACGCTGGCGCGCACCGCCCGGCGGGCCGTCTCCTCGTCCGGGTTGAGCTCGTACATCCCGCAGATCGCCGCCGACCAGGGCCGCAGCGGCGCCCGGTCGGCGGGCGGTATGCCGAGCATCTCGGCGATCACCGCGACCGGCAGCGGCTCGGCGACCGCCGCGAGCAGGTCCCCGCCGCCGTCCGCGCACAGCGCCTCGACGAGCTCGTCCGCCAGCCGCTCGACCGTCGGCACGAGCCGCTCGACCATGCGCGGGGTGAACGCCTTCGCGACCAGCCGGCGGATCCGGGTGTGGTCGGGCGCCTCCAGGTCCAGCATCCCGTTGTCGTTGAGCGTGTGGAACGGCTCGTGCTCGGGCGGCGGCGGGGTGCGGCCGAACTCCTCGTGGCTGAACCGGTGCAGGTACGTGCGCCCCAGCCGCCGGTCCCGCAGCAGCGCGTTCACGTCCGCGTAGCCGGGGACCAGCCACTGGCGGCTCGGCTCGAACCACACCGCCCGCCCCTGCTCGCGCAAGGCGGCGTAGGCCGGGTAAGGGTTCGCCACGAACGCCGGTGACCAGGGATCGAACTCCACTACCGCTCCTCACGCAGGGCTTCGAGCAGCCTCGGCCAGGTCGCCGAGCCGGGAATCAGCGGACCGTAGTGGCCCGTCGCGGCGAGCTCGCGCAGTTCGCAGCCGGAGACGGCGGCGTAACGGCGGGAGACCTCCAGCGGCACGTCGGTGTCGGCGGTGCCGTGCAGGATCACCGCGGGGACGGCCGCGGGCGGCAGTTGCGCCGGGTCCAGCGCGGACGGCTCGCCTTCCGCGCCCAGCAGTTCGGCCACCGCGCCACCGCTCAGCCCGAGTCGGTGCGCGTAGGCCAGGTCCGCGACCGGGGAGACGGCGACGACACGGCTGACGCAGCCCGGCTCGGTGTGGGCCGCCCACAGGGCGAGGTGGCCGCCTGCCGAGTGGCCCAGCAGCACGTGGTCCGCGCCGTCCCAGGCCACCTCCAGGACCCGCGACACGTCGTCGAACGTGCCGGGCCAGCCGCCGCCCCCGCCGACCCGGCGGTACTCGGCGAGCGCGACCGCGAACCCCTGCCGGGCCAGCCGGGCCGCCGTCGTCCCCAGATGGGTGCGGTCGTAGGCCTCTCGCCAGAAGCCGCCGTGCAGCACGGTCACCCTCCCCCTGCCCCGCGGGGGGACCCCCTGTCCGCCGTCCCCGTAGTAGTCGATCACCTGCGACGGGTGGGGGCCGTAGCGGCGGGTGCGCTCGGGGGCGACGGGCGGCAGCCCGAGCAGCGCGGCCTCTTCCTCCTCGGCGGTCACCGCAGCACCTCCCCCAGCGTGCGGGCCGCGCGCAGTGCGTCCGCGTACCGGGTGTACAGCGGCGTGAAGCCGAACCGCAGCACGTCCGGGCGGCGCAGATCGCCCACCACGCCCCGCTCGACGAGCCGGGCCATCACCCCGGGCGCGTCCGCGCAGCGCAGCGAGATCTGGCTGCCGCGCCGCGCGTGGTCCGCCGGGGTCAACGGCTCCACGGCGCCGGGCGGGACCAGTTCCGCCACGCACGCGAGGAAGAAGTCGGTCAGCGCCAGGCTCTTGGCCCGCACCTGCTCCATGCGTACTCCGTCCCACACCTCCAGCGCCGCCTCCAGCGCCAGCAGCGAGAGGATCTCGGGGGTGCCGACCCGGCCGCGCAGCGCCCCCGCGGCGGGCTCGTACTCGGCCCGCATGGCGAAGGGGTCGGTGTGCGAGTGCCAGCCGGGCAGCGGCGAGTCGAAGCACGGCTGGAGGTCGCGCCGGACGTACAGGTAGGCCGGCGAACCCGGCCCGCCGTTGAGGTACTTGTAGGTGCAGCCGACGGCCAGGTCCACCCCGTGCTCGTCCACCCCGACCGGCAGGGCGCCCGCGCTGTGGCACAGGTCCCACACGATCAGCGCGCCCGCCGCGTGCGCCGCCGCCGTCGTGCCCGGCAGGTCGGCGAGCTCCCCGGTGCGGTAGTCGACGTGGTTGACCAGGGCCACCGCGGTACGCGGCCCGAGCGCGCCGGCCAGCTCGCCCGCGGGGACCCGGCGCAGCGTGCAGCCGGTCATACGGGCCGCGGACGCGGCGATGTAGCCGTCGGTGGGGAAGGTGCCGGCGTCCACCAGCACCTCGTCACGGCCCTCACCGGCCAGGCGCGCGGCGGCCACGACGGCCTTGAAGACGTTGACGCTGGTCGAGTCGCCGACCACCACCTGCCCGGGCGCGGCGCCGATCAGCGGGGCGAGGCGGTCGCCGATCCGCTCGGGTGCGGTCCACCAGCCGCTCTCCTCCCAGGACCGGATGCGCAGCCGCCCCCACTCGTGCGCCACCACCTCGGCGAGGCGCCCCGGCACGGCCTTCGGCAGCGCGCCCAGCGAGTTGCCGTCGAGGTAGACCGCCTCGTCGAGCACGAAACGGTCGCGCAGCTTCGCGAAAGGGTCGTCGGCGTCGAGCCGCTGGGCCTGCAGGGCGAGTTCCTCAGACATGGCTGCGTGCCGTCCACAGCTCGGGGAAGACGTTCTTGCTCGCCCGCTTCTCCAGCCAGGCGACCCCCGCCGAACCGCCGGTCCCGGTCTTGGCGCCCATCGCCCGCCGGGTGGCCGCCAGGTGGTCGTTGCGCCAGCGCCACACCAGTTCGCCGACCTCGGTGAGCGCCTCGCCGAGCCGCACGAGGTCGCCGTCGCCCGCGCCCTCCCGCTCGGCGGCGTAGATCCGCTCCCAGGCCCGCTCGACCCGCGGGTCGGCCTCGTAGCGCTGGGTGAGGTCGCCTCGCTCGGGGATGTCGTACCCGCGCCGGGCGAGGTAGCGCAGCACCTCGTCGTAGAGGCTGGGCTCGTGCAGGGCCTTCTCCAGCTCGTCGTGGACCCGGGGGGCGCCACGGTGCGGGACCAGCATCGACGCCGACTTCTCGCCCAGCAGGAACTCCAGCCGCCGGTACATCGCCGACTGGAACCCCGAGCCCTCGCCGAGCGCGCCGCGGTAGGCGTTGAACTGGGCCGGGGTCAGGTGCGCCAGCGGCCTCCAGGAGGCGTTGAGCGACTCCAGCTCCCAGACACTGCGGCGCAGCGCTGCCATCGCCACCGGCAGGTCGTCCCGGCGCAGCGCGGCCGCCGCCGTCTCCCACTCGTGCACGATGACGGTGAACCACAGCTCCATGACCTGTGTGGTCACCAGGAACACCAGCTCCCCGGGGTCGTCGGAGAGCGGATGCTGCAGGTGGGTGAGGACGTCGGCCTGGACGTAGTCCTCGTAGGGGGTGGTCCCCTCGAAGTCGAGGTTCGGGGTCTCCGGCCCGGCTTCGTCACACGGGTCGTTCGGCGACTCGGACATCGCGGTCTCCTCCTTCGGGGACCCGGGGTCACCGGGCCACGCAGAGATCCTCTGCGCGGCCCGGCCGGACCGCAAGAGCCGCGGGGTCGTCGGCCTTCCAGGACCGCGGCGGTCAGCCCAGGGTGTCGGCGGCCGTGGCGGAGGAATCCCGCAGGAAGGCCGCGCAGCGCTCGTACTCGTCCTGCTCGCCGATGGCGTGGGCGGCCCGTCCGAGCGCGTGCAGCGCCCGCAGGAAGCCGCGGTTGGGCTCGTGCTCCCACGGCACCGGGCCGTGCCCCTTCCACCCGCTGCGGCGCAGGGCGTCCAGCCCGCGGTGGTAGCCGGTCCGGGCGTAGGCGTAGGACTCCACCACCCGGTCGGCCTCGAAGGCCTCGTCGGCGAGCTGCGCCCAGGCCAGGCTGGAGGCGGGGTACTTGGCGGCGACCTCGGCGGGGGCGGCGCCCGAGGCGAGCAGCTCGCGCGGCTCCGGGTCGTCGGGCAGGTGGGTCGGGGGCGGTCCCCCGAGCAGGTTCTCGTGAATGGCCATGGCACCAAGTCTGCCGTGTCCAGGCGGCACGTATCTTGATCCAATCCAAATCGGTGATGGCCGTGCGGCCGTCATGCAACACGCGGGGGAACCGTGAACCGTGTCCCCGACACGCGCGGGCAGGTCACCCACCTGACCCAGTTGCGCCCGGGCAGGCAGGAGCGAACGCGCGAAGACGGCGGAGCGGCCCCCGGACCGCGGGTCCGGGGGCCGCTCCGCCGCTTGGGCTGCGTGGGACTACTTGAGCTTGTTCCCCGCCGACCGCAGGTTCTCGGCGGCGACACCGACGCGGGCGGCCATGCCCGCCTCGGCGGACTTGCCCCACGAGCGCGGGTCGTAGGCCTTCTTGTTGCCGACCTCGCCGTCCACCTTGAGCACGCCGTCGTAGTTGCGGAACATGTGGTCCGCGACCGGGCGGGTGAAGGCGTACTGGGTGTCGGTGTCGATGTTCATCTTCACGACGCCGTACTCCAGGGCCTCGTGGATCTCCTCGAGCGAGGAGCCCGAGCCGCCGTGGAAGACGAAGTCGAACGGGTTGGACTTGCCGTACTTCTCGCCGACCGCCTCCTGCAGCTCCTTCAGGATCGACGGGCGCAGCACGACGTTGCCGGGCTTGTAGACGCCGTGCACGTTGCCGAAGGACGCGGCGAGCAGGTAGCGGCCCTTCTCGC
This sequence comes from uncultured Streptantibioticus sp., assembly GCA_964398515.1. Classification (GTDB taxonomy): domain Bacteria; phylum Actinomycetota; class Actinomycetes; order Streptomycetales; family Streptomycetaceae; genus CAYNNX01. Next base: position 16,956 of record CAYNNX010000125.1, read on the forward strand.
CCAGGCCGACGGCCTCGGCGGTGCGCAGGGCGTCCTCGACGGAGGTGTAGAGCTTGTCGTTGATCTCGTGGGAGACGCCGTCCTCCTCACCGCCGGTCGGGGTGATCTCCATCTCCAGGACGATCTTGGCCTTGACGGCCTCGGCGAGCAGCTCCTGGGCGATGGCGAGGTTGTCGGCGAGGTTCTCGGCCGAGCCGTCCCACATGTGCGACTGGAAGAGCGGGTTGCGGCCGGCGGCCACGCGCTCCTGCGAGATCTTCAGCAGCGGGCGGACGTAGCCGTCCAGCTTGTCCTTGGGGCAGTGGTCGGTGTGGAGCGCGACGTGGATCGGGTACTTGTCGGCGACCACATGGGCGAACTCGGCCAGTGCGACCGCGCCGGTGACCATGTCCTTCTTGTACTGGCCGCCCAGGAACTCGGCACCACCGGTGGAGACCTGGATGATGCCGTCGCTCTCCGTCTCGGCCAGACCGCGCAGCGCCGCGTGAAGCGTCTGGGACGAGGTCACGTTGATGGCCGGGTAGGCGAACTTGCCTGCCTTCGCCCGGTCGAGCATCTCGTTGTAGATCTCGGGGGTTGCGATGGGCATGTGTCCGCTCCTTGGGGTGCTGCGGGTGTGCTAAGGACGTGGCTACGTCATCGTGGCCCTCAATCGTCGCCCTCATCTTCCCAGACTTGGTGTCCAGCTCCACACAGCGCCTACCACACGTATGGGCGAGGGGCGGCCGGTTCACACGATGTTTCACGTGAAACAGCCGCCCCTCGGCGATATGCGCATGTCAGACCCGTGATCAGCCGAGCCCGAGGTCGTCCAGCCCGTACGCCTGGAAGTACGGCAGCCCCGTCTCGGCGATCGCCGGGGCCGCGCCGCGCTCGACGATCACGGCGACGCCCACGACCTCGGCGCCCGCCTCGCGCAGCGCCTCGACCGCGGTCAGCACGGAACCGCCGGTGGTGGAGGTGTCCTCGACCGCCAGCACACGGCGCCCCTTGACGTCCGGGCCCTCGATGCGGCGCTGCAGGCCGTGCGCCTTGCCGGTCTT
>CAYNNX010000125.1:18008-18261 GCA_964398515.1 uncultured Streptantibioticus sp.
GGCGTGCAGCATCGCGGTGGCCACCGGATCGGCGCCCAGGGTCAGGCCGCCCACCGCGTCGTAGTCGAGGTCGGCGGTCAGGTCGAGCATGACCTGGCCGACCAGCGGCGCGGCCTCGCCGTCGAGGGTGATGCGGCGCAGGTCGACGTAGTAGTCGGCCTCCTTGCCGGAGGAGAGGGTCACCTTGCCGTGCACCACGGCCTTGTTCTTGATCGTTGCCAGCAGGGCGTCACGGACGTCAGTCATGGTGACG
>CAYNNX010000126.1:0-5239 GCA_964398515.1 uncultured Streptantibioticus sp.
GACCGGCCCGGCCGACCGGGCTCGGTCGAGTGGCTGCGGGCCAGAGCTTGCGCCTCCCAGCCGGGCACCAGCCTAAGGTGCTTACGAGGTTGTGAGCGAATGAGTTCGGGACGTGCTGGCCTGGGGATTTAGCTGGTGGTGGTTCAGCAGGTCATCAGGCTGTGCCGCACGGGCCCATTCCTTCGTCGTCACACACGAGGAACCTGTGTGGTCGTCTCCACGTCACGATATTGCCCGCATGCCGGCTATCGCCGACCGTGCTCCGCGACTGCCGCTGCGGTGGCGCGTACGAAGGCTCGCGGATTGTCCAGCATGATGTTGTGGCCGCAGTCCGGGATCGGGACGACGGACACCCCGGCTTCGGTGAGTGCGTCGGTGCCCGCGAGCGGACCGTCGGCCTCGGGCAGCAGGTAGGTGCGGGGGATCTTCAGGTCCAGCAGGAGTTCGCGCATGGTGGGAACGGTCCCGCGGATGAGATGGGTGGCGCTGCGGTGTAGGGCTTCCCGGCCGGCGAGGCGCATGGTGGACCACCAGTGGGGGCCGACGCGGTCGCGGACCTCTTCCCAGCCGCCTGCCAGGAACTCCTGCTCGGAGTATGCGGCGATGCCGCTGCTGCCGCTGGAGCCGGGCACGCGCGGGATCGGGTCGAGGTTGGCGTCGACCAGGACCAGGTGGGAGACCAGGTGGGGGTGGCGGGTAGCCAAGACGATGGCCACGGAGCCGCCCATGCTGTGCGCGATCAGCTCGGCGCCGGTGACGCCCGCACAAGCAAGAGCTGCTGCGAGTGCATCGGCGTGCGATTCCAGGGTGTAATCGAAGCTCGTCGGCCGGTCGCTGATGCCGTGCCCGAGCAAGTCGATCAGCAGCGAACGGTGGCCGGCCAGCAGAGGGTGGACCGCAACCTCGGCGAAGTAGGCAGGCGACGTCGCACCCAAACCGTGTATGTAGACGCGGGACCGCTCCCGGCCCGGCAGCTCCACCCAGCGGATCTGGTCACCATCGGCCGTCACGGTGGCGGTACGCACAGGCTGCTCCCCTGCAGTCAAGATCGGTGGTGAGACGAGAGTAGCCACGGAGCTCGGCACGTCACCGCTGGCCCCTACCGCAGACTCCTATCCAGGAACCAACACCCAACCTCGGCCAAGCCACGTCACCCACTGCCCGATTCGCTCACAACCTCGTTACCGGGTAAGCACTTGTTGCTCTTGCTGGGGTCGTGTGCTGGTACGCCTACACCGGTTGTCAGCGGATGGGCAGCTCAACCAGTTCTTCGAGCTACTGCGGAGTGAGACGTCGGCCGGCGTGGTTGTTGCACGCGCGTCGGAACGTCCGGGGCTACGAGTCACGGCCCGAGCACTCCGAAGCGATGCTCACCCTTGCCGCGATCACGCTGATGACTCGTCGCCTCACCCGGCAGGCAGTCCATCCCAACGCCTCGCTTCCCCGCCCGCAGGCCGCCCTGCAAGCCGCATGACATACAGGGGGATGTAAAGCCGGACTGGCGGGCGGAGAACCTGGGCTGGTTCGACGAGGACGACCGCCTCGTCGGAGCCGTGCAGACGGTCACAGCGGCCAGTTGCTCTGCGCGCTGGGGTGGTGTCCCGCGACGTGCACCTGGCGGGACCGTCGGCCGGGCAGGATGGGGTTTGTCGTTGCAGAGCTGTGACGGGACGGGGAGATATTTGTCGAGAACAGTCGAAAGGATGACATGCGCGAGACAGGCGTGACCTGCCTGTTTCCACGTCATCTGCTTCTTTCTGGGGGGATCAGTTCTGATGCGTTCCACTATGCCTGGCGCGATGGCTTCGGCTGCTGTCGCGTTGTCCGCCGTGTTTCTGCTCGGAGCGTGCAGTAGTACCGGTACTGGAGCTGGTTCGGTTCATGCGGGCGGTTCGGCTGCAGCTCCGGGCGGGGCTCAGCCGGCGGCCACCGCGGCTGCAGGCCATGGTCAGACAGTGACGGCTGCGTCTGCGAAGATCACCGGCTGCCGGAACCTGGTCGCGACCGCGGCGGTCAAGACGGCGGTCACCCGCGCGTACACCAGCCATACCACCCTCTTCCACCACATCAAACCGCGCCCGGGCCAGTTCCTGTACGGGCAGTGCGGGGACACGCGGTACGCCGCGACCGCCTTCGAACTCACCCCGGGCGCGACGTACCAGGAGAAGGTCCACATCCAGGACGACGGCAGTGCGCGCAAGTACTTCATCCTCCGGAGCAACCAGCCCTGGGGTTACAGCCACAGCGCCGCCCCGTTCAGCGGCGGTTGCGTCGGAATCCCCCGGCAGCTCTCCCAACTGTGGGACAACTGCCCCTCGGAATGATCAGGTCTAGTGCGCACCGTCTCCAAGACCGCGGGCAGACCCGCCCGCTCGACTCGATGAGGGATCACAATGGCAGACCTGACGGCTCGCTCGCCGCAAGAGATCTTCAACAACCACGGCAAGGCACTGCTCGCCGAGGATGTGGACGCGATCGTGGCGAACTTCGCCGAGGACGCGGTACTCATCACGCCCTCCGGTGTCCACCGGGGCCACGACGGCGTGCGTGAGGCGTTCACCCAGCTCTTCGCCGATCTGCCCGGCGCGAAGTGGGACCTGAAGGTCACCACCTTCGCGGGCGAGGTCCTGTTCCTGGAATGGTCCGCCGACTCCGCTGCCAACAGGGCCGAGCACGGAGTGGACACGTTCGTCTTCCGTAACGGGCTCATCCAGGCCCAGACCGTCCGCTACACCCTCACCCCGAACGAGTGACAACAGCCGCCACCCTGTAGCTGTTGCCGGGCAACTGCCCGGCGACAGCTCGGGACGCCGAGGACCGCGGCCCCACAGAGGACAACAGGAAGGTTGTTCAGATTGTCCTCGCCAACCGGTCGACCCTCGACGAGATGGCCGCGACGGGAGAGAAGTTCACCTTCCTCAGACTCGCTCGCACAGCACGGGTCTCGAACTGGCTGGTATACGCCGAGGGACTGCGCGAGCACATCGAGGAAGCGATCAAGAAGCAGAGCGGGGCTGCACAACGTGAGGCGGAGGTGGGCTCGCACACCTCGGCCGAATCACTGGTGGCCGACCTGGAACTGGCCACGGCAGAACTCAGAATCTTGCGCGCGGAGCGGGACCAACTCAAGTCGGCCATGGCCCGGCTGCGGGAGACCGAGGCCGAGCGTGATCGGCTGCGTGAGGCGCTGAAGGAGACCGAGGAGAAACCGGAGTCCACGCTCAAAGAGAGCCGCTCGTCTTCAAGCCACCGCTCAGAGAAATGACACAAGGGTCGGAACGATCAAGATGACACGGAGCGCGGAATCAGACGAAAGCGCAGCTCATGGAGTTGTGGTCGAGCCGGGGCAGGGAGCGGAGAGGAAGCACCGCAAACGCGACGCGACGACAGTCCGCTGTGCCTGTTCCCGTCGCCCGCACAGCGGTAGCGTCGGTCCCATGATCGTATGGCTTAACGGCACCCACGGCGCAGGCAAGACGACGACCAGTGCACTCGTGCAGCAGCTGATCCCGAATTCACGGGTGTTTGACGCCGAGAAGGTCGGCGAGACACTCATGAACATCACGCCGGGGTTGCCCGGGACGGACAACTTCCAGCACTGGCCGCCATGGCGGCCGCTCGTAGTCGAGACCGCGCGCCGCGTACTCGACTACACGGGCGGCACTCTGGTGATGCCCATGACTGTCCTGATCGAGGAGTACTGGCGCGAGATCAGCACGGGCCTCGCCAACTATGCCATCCCGGTACGGCACTTCGTCCTCCACGCCGACCAGGACACCCTCCGTGGGCGCATCGCGGGCGACACTGTTCTTGGCCCCAACTCCCCGTTCCGTCTCAAATACCTTGAGCCCTACGCCAAGGCGGCCCGCACGTGGCTACATGGTGAGGCCGAGGTCATCGACACCACCCACCTCACGCCCGCCCAGGCAGCCCTGCAGATCGCAGAGGCCGTCAAGAGTTGAGGCCCGTCCGCCACGCGAAACAGGCCCGGCGAGGATTGGACACGGTTCTGCGGAACGCGTTCGGAGGACACGAGCGCGGAATGCCGAAGCCCTGCAGGTCACGGCGATGCCGTTGGACACCGAAACACGGAACCTACAACGTCGGCGGCCAGCCGGGTGGTGGTGTCGTCGTGGTAGCCGAGCTTGCGGGCGACGACGGGGGCCGGGGCCTGGAGTACGAGCTGCCGGATCGTGGCGGACCGGCCGTCTCTGATGGGTATGCCGAGCTGCTCCAGGACGTCGGCCGACTCGATCGCCCACTGGTGAAGTGCCGCCTGCGCAGGGTCGAGCAGGGTGCGCGGGATGCCGTCGCCGGGGCGCTCCCGGTGCGGCTTGTTCTTCTTCATACGGCCCATGGCCGCGACGCTATCCCCGCCCAAGGGTGCGCCAGGCCGGATTCCCGGTACCTCCCCGCTGGCGCGAGCGGCTTTCACCCCTGCGTGCAGTGAGCGGCGCATGTCGGACCACACCGCTACGGTGGCCGGACCGGAGTGATGGACGAGAAGGGGGGAGGCCATGGACCTGTTCCGCCGGCGGCTGAGGAGGGCCGGCCTGGACGCCGACCGGGCCCGCAAGGCGCTCATTGCCGTGAACGCGGTCATCGAGTCACGCGTCCCCTCCAACGGCTCTTCGTTGAAGCCGAGTTCACGATGGCCGACGTTCGGAAGACCGCCAGGCGGATGTTCGGCATCGGCCTGGCGAGGGCGGAGTGCATCGCAGCCGCCACAACCCGCCTGGAGGCCATGGGCGCCGTCCAGGACCAGGCGGACGGGCCCGAGAGCCCTGACCCGGCCGCTCATTCCCACTGCAGCTGCTCACCGGCTGCCATAGCCTGACCGGACCGTGCCTCCCCCGTGGGTGCGGCTCTTCGTGGCCTCCTGCCGATCCCCCGCGGCAGGAGGCCGCATCTCATCCGTGCAGGGCCCGGCCCACCGCAGAACCCAGCGCTTCAGGGTCGATCGCGGCCAGCAGGGCGCCCTCCGGCGGCAGCGGTGCCCGACCCGCCACCCGGGCCGCGTGCCACAGGCCATCGAGCAGCTGGGCCAAGCGCTCGCCTCGATCGGCCACCGTCTCGAAGTCCTCCCGCTCCAGCGCCTCGGCGAGCCGGGGCAGTTGCTTCAGCCGCCCCAGCGGCGGGCGACGGCTCGCTGCGTGTTGGTCAGGCTGCCGTCACCGACCGGGTCCAGCCGCTTGTTCCACCGCACCATGAAAGTCTCCTCCCCGAATACCGACCCGAC
>CAYNNX010000126.1:5339-7896 GCA_964398515.1 uncultured Streptantibioticus sp.
GGGTGCTGTGAATGGCCCGCTCGCCGGGGGCCGTCCGACGGATCGCTGCGACGATCTGCGCGATCCCAGCCAGCACGTCCGCCGCCTTGTCGCGCGGCGCGCGCATTCGCGGCGTGTTCGCGCAGCTAGCCATTGACAAGCCCCCCTTCTCGTCGCTGCTCTCGGACAACCGGGACCGGGAGCAGGCGCGCCGCCAACGCATCGCCCAGGCCAATCCGCAGATCCCCGTCACCGTTTTCTGGCTCATGGTCGCAGCCGTCGCCACCTCGCTCGGCTGGATTGCCTTCCAGCTGCCCGAGTGAAGAACCGGCGCGCCTTCATTGTCGCGGTAGGGCTGGTGGCGGCCTTCCTCAGCACGGGCCTGCTCGTCAGCGTCGACCTTGATGAGCCGTACGCCGGGCCCGAGCAGCTGAAGCCGTCGGCGATCACGTCGACCGAGAAAGACATCACCAAGGAGTCGCACGTGGCTCCGGCCGAAGGCCCATCACGTTGAGTGGCCGCTCGGCCCGGGTTGGCCAGGGGCGGGTCCCAGTAACGGGCAACGGCTGGGTGACGGTGCTCGGCGTGCTCGTCTGTGATCGCCTGGGCCTCTCGCCTGAGGCAGGACCGGCCGTCGTGATGGGACGACCTAGCGCTCATGCGAGGTTGATCCAACAGATCGAGGGCTGATCGAACGGCGCCCGAATCGGGCTGATCGGCGGGTCCACCAGATCCATGTCACCGAGTCGGGGCGGGCGCGCTTGGCAGAGGCTCGCGTCGCCGTCGACCGCCGCGAAACCGAACTGGAGGCCGCGTTCACACCGGATCAGCGAGACGCGGTCCGCGACTTGCTCGCAGGCATCTCCGAACCCTGTCGCTGAGCCCAGCCGCTGGCACTGCAGCCGTAGAGACATTCCAGCCGTAGAGAGTGACGTGCCTTGCGAAGATTGCGGCGAGCAGGGTGAAGAGGTGGGTGTAACCGCCGAGTACGGGCGGGGACGGAGCGAAGGTGTCAAGCTATGCGCTCGATGCCGTATATGACTTCCGCATATGCCCAGTCGAAGCGTCGAGAGTCACTTACCAAGTATCTGCGCGAGAGCTCTCCGGTCATATTATATTGACACTATGCTTTGCATTGCGTCTTAATGGGCCCGTGAGGCGGCCGGCTGCGCCGCGTAGGCCGAGTTGTCCTGTTGTGAGAGTGGCCGCCGAACCACAGCGTGCCTTGCGCCGTAGCAAGGAGGGAACGGTCCAGGGGTGCTCCTGAGCGGTATCCGAGCGGGTAGCGGTGGAGTGAACAACTCGCCACGGGGGTGATTTTATGGCCCTTTCAGGGCCTTATGTCGTTCCGGATTTCCATCTCCCCTTCGAGAGTCCCAAGCATGAGGAGGCGGAACAGGCGAACGCCGATGCGACCGCGTGGGCGTTGGACCGCGGGTTGATCAGGAACTCGGCCGAGGATTTCGCGGGCATCGGTGTAGGGCACTTGGCGGCGCGGGTGTGCCACGCGGTGCCGTACCGGCGTCTGGTTCTCTTCGCCAAGTGGATGGCTTGGTCGTTCGTGCTCGATGACCAGCACGACCTGCTCATCAGGTCCGGCCGACTCGATGCGTGGCCCCTCGTCGTCGATCCGATCAGCAGGTACCTGGCGGACGGCGCGACGGGCAGGGCATCGCGGCCCCGCGGGAATCCGCTGGTTGAGGAGTTCGTCGAGCTGTGCGACGAGATCCTTGAGGGGATGCCGGACGGCCTGCGCGGGCGCTTTCGTCTCCATATCCCCCTCATGCTGCGCTCCTTGGACCAGGAGGCGGCCAATCGCGAGGGGGCACGGCCGCCGGCGGTCGATGACTACGTCGTCATGCGCCGCCACAGCTCTCAACTGCCGCCCATGATGGACATGGCCGCGGCGTGGCTGGGCGTCGAGGTGCCGCGGCAGGTGTACGACAGCGCCGTCTTCCAGGACCTCATGTGGAGTGCGGTGGACGTCATCTCGTGGGGTAACGACGTGTTCTCCCTGTACAAGGAGTACTCGTGCGGGGACAACAACAACCTCGCCTTTCTTTTGGCCCAGAGGAACGGGTGGCCGCTGCCGGAGGCTGTGCGTGACGTTCAGGAGCGTATCCGGGCCCGCGTCGAGGACTTCCTGGCCGGGGCGCAACGGCTCCCGCACGAGTTGGACAGGCTCGGAATATCCGACCCGTCGTCGCGGGAGGCCGCTTCCCGATGCGTGAAGAGCTATCAGGACTGGATGATCGGGGCAGACCTGTGGCAGCGCTACGAGTGCACCCGGTACCGCGACCGCCGGTGGGCCTCAGGCCTTGCGGGCGCCTACACCCACCCCGAACTGCTCGTAGCCGCCTGACGGGAGAGGCAGTGCACACGAACCGGTCATGCGAGGTGACAGGCGCCGCCGTTGCCCCGGGCGGTCTGCCACTGCTGGGCCACGTGCTGCAGTTGTGGCGACAGCCGATCCCGTTTCTGGAGTCGCTACGGACGTTCGGCGACATCGTACGGGTCGACGTGGGCACCTGGCCCGTCTATGTCCTCACCAGTCCCGACCTCGTCCATCGTGTGCTGG
>CAYNNX010000126.1:7996-18238 GCA_964398515.1 uncultured Streptantibioticus sp.
TGACGTTCTCGGGAGAGCTTGGGAAGCCTGCCGTTGCGGAGGTGCACCGCTCGCTGCCGATCGTCCTGGAGGGCATGCTCGTGCGGGCGGTCATGCCAAGGGCGCTGGACCGATTGCCGATCCCGCTGAACCGGCGCTTCGATGCCGCCGCCGTACGGCTGCGCCGGATCATCGACGAGGTGATCGTGGGGTACCGCACCGAGGGGCAGGTCCGTGACGACCTCCTGTCCCGGTTGCTGTCCGGCACGGACGCCGAGTCCGGCGAGCGGATGAGCGACGAGCAGGTACGGGACGAGGCGATCGCGATCATGTTCTCCGGGACGGAGACCCCGGCCACGGTGCTGTCCTGGATCTTCCACGAACTCGCCCGCCACCCTGAAGTGGAGAAACGCCTGCACGCGGAGGTGGACCAGGTCGTGGGCGACCGGCCCGTCCGTCCCGGCGACCTGGCAGGGCTGGCATACACCAGGAGCGTCTTCCGGGAGGCGCTGCGCCTGCATTCGCCGCTGCTGTTCACCCGGCGTGCCCTGGCTCCGGTGGACCTCGGCGGCTTCCTGCTTCCCGCCGGCGCCGAGGTTGCATACAGCGCCTACGCGCTGCACCGAGACCCGTCCCAGTTCAGCAAAGCCACGGCCTTCGTCCCGGAGCGATGGCACGACGATTTCGTGAACGGAGCATATCCTCGCAACTACGTTGCGTTCGGCGCCGGTCCGCACAAATGCATCGGTGATTCCTTTGCAGCCACGGAAATCGTGATCGCCGTCGCCAGTGTGGCCGCGCGGTGGCGGCTGGTCCCCGCTCCGGGTTCCGCCGTACGTGAAGTCGCCGCGGGAATCCCGCAGCCGAACGCCTTGCCGATGATCCCCGAGCCCCGACGCTGAGGAGGCGTCGTTCGGCGGCACGGCGGAGTCTGTGCTCGCAGCACCTGCAGCGGGCGGCATCCGTGTTGCCGTGATCAGCTCACCGTCGACCGCCGGACACCCGTCCTGCCCAGGTGCCGCCCGGGTCCAGCGCCTGCGTCGCCGTGATCTGCCGGGCGCCCCGGCGGGCACTCCGCCTCCTGGGTTTCGCCGGCTCGAAGCGATTCAGGCTCCTCACTCATCCGCTTGCTTCGGGGACTGGGCGCGGGTTACCAGCGGTCCTTCGCTGCGGCAACGTTATTCGCCGGAAAGAGGGAAGACAGAGTAACGGTGCGCATCCCAGGCCCTACACTCAGTCATACGTGCTGAGGGGAGCAGGGATGACGCATGCTCGGCAAGAGCGAGGATGGGCTTATCGCGACCTCCTCGAACGGGAATCTGAGATTGACGCAATCCAGAGCGCTTTGAGTGACCTGTGTGAGGTTTCAGCGAATCGTTCGGGTGTGCGTCGTGGTGGCGTTCTGGCCTTCGCCGGCCCGGCCGGGCTGGGCAAGACCGCGCTGCTTGCTCAAGTCCGCCGGCATGCGGCTGACCGCGGCTGCGTGGTGCTGTCCGCGCGCAGCGGTGAGCAGGAACGGCGAGTGCCGTTCCACGTGGTGCGTCAGCTTCTCCAGCCTGTCCTCGCGGCCATGAGCGAAGGGGAGCGTCACGAGATCCTGGAGCACTGGTACGGCATCGTGGCACCGGCGATCGGCCTGACCACGCCGCCCGACGATGCGGCGCCCGACCCCCAGGGCGTGCGCGATGGTCTGGACTGGGTGGTCACGCACCTGTCGGTGCGCTGCCGCCCCATCGTGCTGGTCCTGGACGACGCACACTGGGCTGACGCGGAGTCGTTGGCGTGGTTGACCGGCTTCGCCGCCCGGGCGGAGGAGCTGGCGATGCTGATCGCGATCGCTTATCGGCCGGACGAGCTTCCGCCTTACGCGACTGCGCTGCGTACGCTGGCCGAGCGCCACGGGTCGCCCTCGCACGAGCTGGCCCCGCTCACCCCCGCAGCAGTGGCGCACATCGTGCGCGAGGCCCTCGGTGACAGCGCCGACGAGCTCTTCTGCCGGGAGTGCTGGGCGGTCACCGGGGGCAATCCCTTCGAGGTCGTGGAACTGACCGCCAAGGGCCGGGACCGCGGCCTGAAGCCGCATCAGGGTAACATCGCCCAGCTGCGGACTCTTGCCTCCGCCGTCAAGGGCAGCGGCCTCATCGAGCGCCTGGAGCAGTTCGGTCCCTCCACCGTGCGCCTCGCCTGGGCCGCCGCCGTGCTGGGCTCCGGAACCCCCACCGTGATCACCGAGCGCGTCGCCGCGCTCGGCGACACCGAGACCGCCGAGGCGGCCGACCAGTTGCACCGCGCACGTATCGTGACCGTCCTGACCGACACTCGGGGCGAGGAGGTCGTGGAGTTCTTCCACCCGCTGATCGCCACCGCCGTGTACCGGTCGATCCCTCCGGGCGTCCGCGTCGGCATGCACGGTATGGCCGCCCAAGCCCTCGTCGACGGCGGATACGGTGTCAGTGCCGCCGCTCGGCACATGCTCGAGATGCACCCGGAAGGCGATCCCTGGGTCGTGGACCAGCTGCGCCAAGCGGCCCGCGAGAGCTTCTCGGCGGGCGCTCCCGAGGCGGCATGCCGCTACTTGGCTCGCGCGCTGCGCGAACCGCCGGACCTGGAAGACCGGGCCCGGGTGCTGTTCGAACTCGGCTGCGCCTACCTCCTGCACGAGCCCGCCACCACCGTCAACCACCTGCGGGCCGCACTGGAGGAGCCCAAACTCGAACCCGGGTTGCGGGAGGCGATCACCCAGCGACTCGCCCAGGCGCTCGCCCACACCGGCCGCATCAAAGAGGCCACCGAACTTCCCGCCGAGGAGGCCCGCCGCACCACCAGTGCTCGCACCAGGCTGCGCATGCAGGCCGAGCAGTTCAAGTGGAACGCGGTCCGCGTGGACGAGCCCGACTCCCCCGCCCGTTCCAGGCTGCTGGCACAGTTCGCCAAACGGCTTACCGGCCGGGACCTCGTCGAACGCCACATCCTGGGCATGCGGGCGTGGGACGCGGTGATGCGCGGCGAACCCGCCACCACCGCCCTGCACTATGCCGAGCGGGCTCTCGAAGGCGGCATGAGCTGGGCCGACCCGGACTTCGGCTTCGAGGTGCCGGCCAGTGTCGCCCTCACTCTCATGTACTGCGACCAGCCGGGTCGAGCCGAAGAGCTGTTCAGCAAAGGCATCGCCGAGTTCGAGGAGAAGGGCTGGCGCGGTGCCCACCTGTCGTTCGCCTACACCCTGCTGGGGTACATCCGCTACCGGCGCGGGCGCCTCGCCGAGGCGGAGGACTTCGCCCGGACCGGGCTTGAGATCGCCAACCGGGTCGGACACGGCAGCCCCGCACAGTGGTACGCGCTCGGCACCCTCATCGAGGCCCTCCTCGCCCGCGGACGGACCACCGAAGCCCGGGAAACGGCCGAGGCTTACGACTTCGGAACCGCTTTCCCCCCTGCCGTGGTCTATCCCGATCCGCAGGCCGTCTACGGGAAGCTCCTCCTGGCCCGCGGCATCGGAAAGGAGGCCGTACGGCATCTTGCCGCCGCCGGTCGGCGCCTTGACGCCCGCGGGAGCCGCAACCCCGCGTGGTGCCCCTGGCAACTCGACCTCGCGCTCGCACAGATCGCGGACAGCCCCAAACAGGCGCGCGCCACCGCGGACGAAGCCGTCGCCCGCGCCCGCGTGTTCGGCACCGCCGGCGTCATCGGCCGCACTCTGCGAGCCGCAGCGGCAACCGCGGAACCATCCCGCGCGATCCCCTTGTACCGCGAAGCCGTCGACCACCTGCAACAGTCCCCGGCCGCCTATGAACTCGCCTGTGCCCTCGTCGACCACGGCACCGCCCTGCACGCCGCCGGAAACCTGGAGCAAGCCGTCGATCAGCTGTACCGCGGCATGGAGCTCGCCTCCGCCTGCCGCGCCGACGCTCTCGCCACCCGGGCACGAGCCGAGCTCGCCACCGCCGGACGGCACCCCCGCCGCCTGCACATCGCAGAGCCGGACACCCTGACCACCGCGGAAAGCAGTGCAGCTCACCACGCCGCCCGCGGTCTGGACAACGCAGCCATCGCCGCTGAACTCGGCGCTGACGAACAGAGGGTATCCACACTCCTGTCCGCCGTGTTTACCAAACTCGGAACCGACCGAGCCGGCCTGCCTCGCGCCCTTGACAGGTGACCTCGCGGGACGATTTCCAGCCACGGAGTCGTCCGACGGGCATGGGAGGCGACCGGACCGGCTCGATGACTCGGAGTTGCGTCTGTATCCGCCTGAGCAGGGTGGTTTTGCCGGTGGAGTGGGTGCCGACGATGACATCGGGGTCGGCTGGGTCCACTCCGAACAGGTCGCGGTAGACGTGCCGGGAGTAGGCGTCCAGCATGCACTGCTGAGGTGTGCAGTGTCACCGGCCCTCCTGACGGGCCTGCTCGCGCTTGGCGAAGCCCCCGCCGCTGGCAGCTCCGGGAGCGAGATGTCGTTCGGAGTGTAGGGGCGGGTAGTGCGTCAGCGGCCGTCTTGCGGACCGCCCCTTCGGCGAGCGGAGTCGTCGCCCTGAAACCGAGGTAGTCCCGCCCGGCATCGGCAACCAACTCGCAGGGCCCTACCCCCGGCTTCTTGGCCGGCCGTCATGGCTGAAAATAGGTGCTATTCTCAGCCAGCTTGATCATCTGTCAGGCCAGGATCGACGGTAGGCCCTGGGACGACCGTGTCTCGACTTGCGGCCTCTCGTCATACGGAGGAGATCTGCGTGAAAAAGACGGCCAAGGCGAAGATAGCCAAGGCGTGCATGGTAGCCATGGCGATTCCTGCGCTCGTTATGGCAACGTCCGGGTCGGCGTCCGCGGACGACTGGGTAACCTGGAGGAACGGCAAGACCAGCCTCTACCTCACCTATGGCTGGGGGGACTACCAGGGCCAGGTCAAGGGCGGCCTGGGCGGGACGGGCTGGGAAACCTCCTGGTGGGACCAGGCCAACAGCGACGGCAGCTGGAACGAGACCACCGGCACGTATGACAGCTCCGGTCTGGGCAGATGTCTCACGGGGTACTACCAGCAGGTGTACACGGAGTCGTGTAACGCGAACAGTGACCAGACGAACTGGTGGGAACGCTGGAAGGAGATCTCGACTTCGACGGGCTGGGAACTCAAGAACGTGGAGACCGGCGACGTCCTGGACGATAACGGAAGCGGTGGCATCTACGCCAACTCCAACGACGTCGGCAACTCGGACGCCAACCAGCGCTGGCACTAATCGCTGGCATTGATTGACACACAGGGCCTGCTGAACTGTTCGGCAGGCCCTGTGGGCTTGGCGCGCAAACTGCGCATCACATTCGTCAGGCGCCGTCCTTGAGAATCCTCTTGGCCGTTTCCACCTTCTGCCTCTGCTTACGCTGCGCGTCCTGCAGTTCCGTGGCCCGCTCTTTGATGATCTCTCGCTCATATGCCGCGGAGACCAGTGCTGCGATCTGCAGGTACTGTGTCCGGCGCTTGCACTTGATGTCCGTGACGGCGGCTTTGATCTCGGCGGGGGACGGCGGGGGCAAGGTTGCTCCGGGCGGGACAGGCAGTCCTCGCCCCAGCAGGCTCCTGTCGTGCCCGGGAGCCAGTGGACTGTCGTAGTGGTAGCCGGATTCCATCATGCAAGCACTCCACTTGGAGACCACGGCCCTGACCCGGCTGTCACGGAAGGTGGCGCTGAGCGTCTCCGACCTCAGTTCCTGGACATACTCGAACATCGTCTTCGGATCCCGGACGCCGAGCCCGGTGCGTGCTTCGCCCGCGCAACCGTCGTCCCTCTTCTTCGGATCGCCGAAGTAGGCCCGCTCCACTGCCGGAGTGACCTTGTCAGGGGCCGGAGGGGCGTCACTCGCGGGCTTGGCCGGCGGGCTGGGCTCCCGATATCCGTAGACCTTGGCGCGTTCCATGTCGATGACGCCGTACAGCACGTATGGGGCGGGCGCCTGTGGTCCGGTGGTCAGAGCGAGCGAATTGGGAAGTGCCATCCCCCTGCGCCGCATGCACTGCTCCGCGAGCACATTCACAGCCCGGGCAATCGTTGTCTCGTCGTCCGTCGAAAGATAGGCGTCCAGCGGCAGTGTCATCGAACCGTCGGACCGGACGACCGCATCGCCCCCCGCAAAGCTCACCGGCTTGGACGGATCTCCGCTTGCCGCCGTGATGAGTGGCGGAATCGACGGCTCTGCCCCTGAAATGCCCAAGGAAGCACCTGCCTTGTCGTTGCCCGTTCCCGCAGAGCTGCTGCACCCCCCTATCGCAAGCACGGCCATCAGCACTGTACCGGCCGTCCACAGCGGCCTGGATTCACGTATTGCTCTCATCGTCCTGACTCGATCCGACAGTTGACCAGACAAGGCCTGGGGCGTTTGGCGCAGGCTGAACGATTCACCGCACCCAGCCGGAAAGACCCGCGAGCAATCGCAGGAGCCACGACGGCGGCCGACACCAGCATGGTCTGCACGCCCGGCGAAAGCGCGGGCCGCCCCCGAACAGACCTATGGGCGCGCCAATTCTGCCAGACGTCACACCCTCGATGTGACGCCCCCCGCGCCGGGCCGGAAGTGTGACGGCCCCCGCTCGGCGCCCGACCTGCTGCCACTCCTGGTCGCCGCCGTCGCCATCCTCGTCGAGCTCGCCCGCGTCCGGGTCGCACAGGGGCCGCGGCCCGTCACCCGGGGTGGACGCGGCGAAGCTGTAGCGGCCTGGGACGTTGAGGTTGCGGTGCTTGAGCGGGGACGGCCGGGCCACGTCCTCATCCCGGATCCCGTGTCCCTCGGCACGCGGCCGGGCCACCGCGGCGTCGATGTAGCCCGTCGTCCACAGAAACCACGGCCGGAGAACGTCCGCCGCTACTTCAAGCCGTCCCAGGAGGCGATCGCCGAGCTCACATGCCTGCTCGCTCCCGGCGACAGCAGGCGATGAGCCACGACTCCGCCATCGCCGACACCCTCGCGCCGGTCGGCCACACCCTGTACTTCCCCGCCGTCGCCCCGTACGCCCAGGCCCTCATCGACCGCCGCCCGTTCCTGCTACCGAGCCTGGACGCCCGTACCGTCGCCCCCGCCGCCCGCTTCACCCCCACTCCGGAAAGGATCCGCCGGCTCGGGGTGCACTCGATGACGATGGTCCCCCTCAGCGCCCGCGGCCTCGTTCTGGGCATCGCCAACTTCCTGCGCGCCCAGGAGCCCACCGCCTTCGACACGGCCGACCTCACCCTCGCCAGCGACCTCGCGGCCCACGCGGCCATCCGCATCGACAACGCACGGCTGTACCACCGCGAACACGACACCGCCCTGACGTTGCAGCGGAGCATGCTGCCGCGCACCCCCATCACATGGCCGGTATGGAGATCGCCTACTGCTACCGACCCGCCTCCGGCGTCACCGAGATCGGCGGCGACTGGTACGACGTCACCCAGATCGCCCCCGGCAAGGCCTCCTGGTCATCGGAGATGTGATGGGCCACGGCATCACCGCCGCCGCTGTGATGGGCCAGATGCGCATCACCGTGCGCGCCCTGGCCCGCCTCGACATGCCCCCCGACAAGGTCCTGCACCACCTTGACGCCGCCCTGCAAGACCTCGACGAACCGACACTGGCCACCTGCCTGTACGCCGCATGGGACACCACCACCGCATCGCTGCCGCTCGCCCGCGCCGGCCCCCCGGCCCGCCGTCATCACCCCGGACGGCAGCGTGCGCCTGCTCGACCTGCCCCCCGGCGCACCACTGGGCATCGGCGGCATTCCCTACACCACCACGGACATCCCCCTGGATCCCGGCAGCCTCCTGGTCTTGTACACCGACGGCCTCATCAAAGCCCGCGGCACCGACCTCGACGAACGCCTCGCCCGGCCGGGCTTGTGCGGTCGTGGAATGCCAAGGTGCCTACGGAAGTTGCTCAGTTTATGACTCAAGATCCCGCACCATCCCCTCCGCCGGACCAGGCTCCAAACGGCGTGCTGGACAGCCTGCCGGAGCGGACTGCGATCGGCCTCGAGTACGAGATGACCTACAGGGAGACGATCGAGGGCCCACTGGCTCCCACGACCGGCTCGCCGCTCGGCGAACGGCTCTGCTGGAAGGTGGCCTCGGCATCGCTGACGGGCGATCGCATCGACGCCACGCTGGCGATGCCCGGAATCGACTGGATCCGCCTGGGCCCCGACGGCATCCGCCGCCAGGATCTGCGCGCACAGCTGGTGACGCGCGATGGTGCCGTCATCCTTCTGCACTACGACACCGGCCTGATCCGTCCGAGCGAGGCGTTCCTGAACGCCCTGTCCAACGGCGGCGAGACCGGCTGGGGCGATCAGTACATGCGCATGGTGCCCGAGTTCGACGTCGGCGACGAGTCCTATGCGTGGCTCACCCGGAATCTCTTCGTGGCGGAGGGACGTCTGGCCGGCACACGGCAGATCGAGTACAGGATCTACCGGGTCCTGTAGACCGAGCCGCTCGGACTTCAGCGGCGCCGGGCGGCCGGGTCCCGGGCGGCGACGTGCCAGGCGAGGGCGTCGCCGCCGGTGCGGGCATACCAACGGCCCCTGGCTTCCACACCCGAGCCGCCGCTGCGCGCACCGGAACGATCCGCCGCCACCTGATCAACATCCCCGCCCGGATAGCGACCGGCGCCCGCCGCCTCACCCTCCACCCACCTCAACTCTGGTGCTGGCGGGAAGACTTCACCGACCTGTGGACGGCGACCGGACAGCGCATGGTCACCTGACCCACGCGACCGCCCTGAGGAGATGTTGTCGCCCATCCGAGTGATCGGCGGGGTGCCCCTGTGTCCTTGGTCAAGGGAAATGGGGCTGCGCTGGATCGGGGAGCCGGACAGCATGGCGGTGTGGCTGATCTGCTGTGGGATGACGTGAGCTGTTTCTTCGACCCGGACCTGATGGGGTCGCTGCCGGACTTGTGTGTCCCAGATGCCTCGGTGGAGGACTGGCAGGCGGTCCTCGATCTTGTCGAGGTGCGAGGTTGGCCGTGCCAGTACTCCGAAGGCGCGACGGTGCTGCCGGTGCCTCGGGCGGAGACCGGGCTGTCCCGCCCGGCGGATGCTGAGTGCCCAAACCTTCGGGTATGGCCGGCTGCGGATGTTCTGGCGATCTTCCGTTTCCATGACGACGATGAAATCGACTTCGACGTTGACCTGCGGGAGTTGCAGGGCCAGGAGCGACTTGATGTGTTCTGCGACTTCTTGCGGGAGATCGGCCGACGCTTGGGCAAGCCGGTGCTGATGGGCCCGGAGGGCGATTATGGCCGTCCGGTGCTCGGCTTCGACATCGAGGCCGATCGAGTCGTCCTCTTGGCTGAGCCGCTGGTCAGGTGATTGCGGCCGTCGGCTGCGAGGATCAGTCGGTGGCGCCCGCCGAGCGGAGGGAGCGGCCGAGATCGCCGACGAGTAGACGAGGGTGGCGCCGCCACCACCACATGTCGATGGGGTCGAATCCGCTGATCCGGTGGAACTGTGACAAGGAGATGCCGTCGTCGAAGACGGTGGCGGCCCGAAAACGGTCGTCGAGGGCTTTGACCTGCGGGGTCCATAGGACGATCACGTGCTCAGTGAGGATCGGCCACGCCTCGTGCAGCCAGTTCCGGCTGTAGAGGTCGTTGGTGTATTCGTCCACCAGGTCGCTGTAGCCGTCCTCGACTTTGCCCACGAGCCAGGCCCACTTGTCGACCATCTCTTGGACGGTGAATGCCCTGCGCCAGCCGCGTTGATGCAGGACTTCGCCTGCGGCCTGCTCGTTGTGGGGCTCCATATGCCGGAGCCTGGCATACGGAACGGTCCGGTGACCACGGGTTTCCCCTGGTCACCGGAGTGAGTGGCATCCCCCGGGGTTGTCAGGTGCCCACGATCTGGGCTTCGAGGTCGGCGACGCGACGGTCCTGGAAGCGAAGGTTGGAGCGGGCGGCCTTGAGCCGCTCATCGAGGGCGCGGTTGTCGGTGGTGAGCCGACGGACGCGTTGTTTGAGGGTGGTGTTCTCGGTGGTGATCCGCTGGATGGCTTCTTCAGTCCATTCGGCCTGCAAGTCGCGGATCTGGCCGAGGAGTTCGCCGATACGGGTGCGCTGGGTGACGATCTCGGCCTGGGCGGCCTTGAGCCCTTGCTCGGCGTTCAGAGCGCGTTCGCGCCAGGTCGCCTCGTGCTCGTGATCCTGGTCGGCGAGGATCAGGGCCCGGCGTTCGCCGGCCTCCGCCATCGCCTTGGCGATGGCGGCCCTGGCCTCGACGTTGTCGTAGAGGAAGGTGCGCGAG
>CAYNNX010000127.1:0-18152 GCA_964398515.1 uncultured Streptantibioticus sp.
GCACGAGCGCTTCGCAGAAATGCTGAGCCTGCCCGCGCCGCCCGGCCAGGCGGGCGTGCCCGCCCCGAGCACGGAAGGCGGGACGCAGCCGGAGACGCAAGGCGGCACCCCGCGGCACCGGCCCGCCGCCGGTCGCCCGTACGCCGGGGCGCTCACCGTCGAGGAGCTCGACCGCAACGCCGACACCCTGGCCGAACTGCTGAGCGGCAGCATCGCCTCGGCCGAACGGCAGCTGTTCGAGCTGCGCACACAGGCCGCCGACGACTCACGCATCCTCGCCGCACTGGGCGACGGGGGGCTGCTGCCGCCGGGACCGGACGTCCTGGCGACCGTGGAACACCTCGGCGAGCACGGCGTTCCGGCGCTGCCCGGCTGGCGGTACCTCGCGCAGGCGGTCGACCCCGCCGACCACGCCGCCGTGCTCGCCGCCCGGCCGGAACTCGTCGACGGCGTCATCGTCACCGACCCCGACACCTACCACCGGGCCCGCGCGGTCCTCGCCGAGGCCGCGCTGCTGCCCCGCTCCACGGTGGCCGTCGGCACCGCGGCCGCGCTGCTCGCCCCGCCCCCGGCGCAGGACGCCGCCGATGACGTCTTCCTCGTCACGCCCAACCCGGCCATGCACGACGAGCAGGCCGCCGACGGCGAGCGGCACGCGCTGCGGGAGCGCGCGGCCGCCCGCGACGAGGAGATCCGGGCGCTCGCCGGGCGGCTGGCGCTCGACCGTGAGCTGTCCGCGCGGCTGACGTCGTGGCGGTCCGGCTGCCCGGTGGGCAGGCTGGCCGAACTGGCGGACGCCGTCGACCGGGCGCGCGAGACGGCCGCCGCCGCCGAACAGGAGCTGTTCGAGGCCCGCGTACTGCGTGCCTCCGCCGAGGAGGCCTTGAGCGTCGCGGCCCGGGTGCGCGACGAGCGTGAGGAGAGCGCGCAGCGCGCCCGCCGCCGCGCCGACGCTCTCGCGGGACTGGCGTTCCGGCTGCGGGAACGCCTCAACTGGCAGCGGCGCCTGCGCGAACTCGCCGAGGAGGCGGCCGAGGCCGAGGAGCGCGCCGAGGTGTGCCTGGCACGTGCCCGCTCCGGCGACGAGGACCGCCGTGCCGCCCAGCGCGCCGCCGACGACGCCCGCCGCACGGTGAGCGCACTGCGCGCGGAACGCGCCGAGATCGCCGGTGCCCCCGAGCAGCTCCCGGAGGACGACGAGCCGGTGCGGGCGCCGCTGGCCGCACTGCGCGAGGCCTACCGCGCCGCCTCCCAGCTCTACGAGAAGGTCGGCGTCGGCGCCGACCTGCGCGCCGAGCAGGCCCGGGCCGAGAGCGACGAGAGCGCCGCCGTGGCCGAGCTCGACCGGCTCACCAACAAGGTCCGCACCCGCGCCGCCCAGCTGCTCGAAGGCCCCGAGGGCGCCGACGGCCCGTCACGGCAGGCGGCCGCCGCGCGTGCCGAGGCCCTGGTGCAGCGCATCGAGTCCCGGGTCGACGCCGCCGGCGAGATGCTGGGCCGGCTGCGCGGCGAGGCCGAACGGCTCGCGCCCGAGGACGGCGAGGCGCACACCGAGCTGCCGCCCGAGCTGGTACCGGACGGCGCCGAGCAGGCCCAGGCACTGCTGCGCAGCGTCACCGCCGAACTCGCCGCCGATGCCGAGGAGTTGGCGGCCGCCCGGGAGCGCCACGCCGCGCTTCAGCGGGACCACCGGGCCGCCGAGGACGCCGTCGGCGCCTTCGACGAGACCGCCGCCCTCCTGCGCGACCTGTTGCGCGACGGCCCGGCCGAGGCCTCCGAGGCCGAGGAGCCGCAGCCGTACCCCGGCTCCCCGCAGGAGGCCCGGCAGGCCGCCGCCGAGGCGCGCCGGGCGCTGCGCGGCTGCGCGGCCGACCTGTCTGCGGCCGAGGCGCAGCTGCGCGAGGCCTGCGACCAGCTGGTCCGGCACGCCAACTCCACGCGCTACGAGCAGGTGCGCACCCCCGCCCGGCAGCAGATCCGGGAGCTGCCCGCGTCCGCGCTGCCCGAACACGCCGCCGCGTGGGCCGCCGCGTTCGCCCCCCGGCTGCGGGTGCTCACCGACGAGCTGGCGCAGCTGGAGCGCAACCGGGACAGCATCGTGGACCGGCTGCGCGGCCTGGTGGACGCGGCGCTCGCCACCCTGCGGTCGGCCCAGCGGCTCTCCCGGCTCCCGGAGGGTCTGGGGGAGTGGTCCGGGCAGGAGTTCCTGCGCATCCGGTTCGAGGACCCCGACCACGCATCGCTGACCGAGCGGCTCGGCGAGGTCATCGACGACGCCACCCGGGCGGCCGTGCGGAACAACTCCGACCTGCGGCGTGACGGCATGTCACTGCTGCTGCGGGGCGTGCGGGCCGCACTGGAGCCGCGCGGGGTCGCGGTGGAGATCCTCAAGCCCGACGCGGTGCTGCGCGCGGAGCGGGTGCCGGTCGGTCAGATGGGGGACGTGTTCTCCGGCGGCCAGCTGCTCACCGCCGCGATCGCGCTGTACTGCACGATGGCGGCGCTGCGCAGCAACGACAGCGGCCGGGACCGGCAGCGGCACGCCGGCACGCTCTTCCTCGACAACCCCATCGGCCGGGCCAACGCCACGTATCTGCTGGAGCTTCAGCGGGCCGTCGCCGACGCCCTGGGGGTCCAGCTGATCTACACCACCGGCCTGTTCGACACCACCGCGCTCGCCGAGTTCCCGCTCGTGGTGCGGTTGCGCAACGACGCGGACCTGCGGGCGGGGCTGAAGTACATCAGCGTGGAGGAACATCTGCGGCCGGGCCTGCCGCAGCCGGACCCCGACGGCGAACCGGTGCACGGGGAGATCACGGCCACCCGCATGTTCCGCCGCCCGGCCGAACCCCCGGCCGAAACCGCGGCGAACGCTCCGGCCTGACCCCCGTCACCCCGCGGGCGAGTCGGCCCCGGCTCGCCCGCACGCGGCTAACGCGTGCCGTGCTGTGCGCGCTGCGCGACCACCGGTCCGCGCACCCGGCCGGGCCGGCTCTCCGCCTGCCGCGCGGGCCGCTGCGCGCGCCGGGCCGCACGGCGTTCGCGGCGCTGGGCCCGGGCCGTACTGCTCGGGCTGGAGACCACTCCATGGCGCTGGTTCCACACCTGCCGGGTCACCCACACATCCACCACGGCCCAGGTGGCGACCACCGTGCTGACCACGGTGCACAGCAGCGCGGGGGCCGCGAGCCACACCTCCGCCATGGCCGCCAGCGCCGCCACCACCGCCTCGATCAGCGTGACGGAGACTATGAGCCCCGCCCGCACCGCCGACTCGCGGACCGGATCGGGCAGCCGTGGCCTGCCCACCGGCTCCTCGACCCACAGCGGCCGCCGGTCGGCGTCGAAGGCGCCGATGCCGCCCCGCGTCGTGCCGCGCGACTGGGTTTCCATACTGCTGCGCTCCCCTCGGGGATACGGGCGGGTCAGCGCCGGAAGCCGGAACCCTCTTACGGGTGACTGCCCGTGAAAGCGGCGGATATTCCAGAGCATCACCGTTGGTACCGCTGGCCGCAAGCCGACGCTGGCGTCCGAAGGATGGCCATTCGCCCACTTCGTGAAAACCAATCGCATGGACTGCCATTCGAGTTGGTCACCCGACAGTAGTAGGCTCACGCCGTTTCACGGACCATGCCCCCGATGCCCCGGGGCCGACGTTGGGGAGGCCATGCGCTTTCGCGGGAAGTCGATCCGTCGGAAGATCGTGGCGCTACTGCTGGTGCCGCTGCTGTCCCTGGTCGCGATCTGGGCGTTCGCGGCCTGGATCACCAGCCGCGGGGTGTTCGGCCTCTTCGATGTGGAGCGGGTGACCGACAAGATCGGTTACCCGGTGGAGAACACCGTCGAGGCCCTCGCGGCCGAACGCCGTGCCGCCGTGGTCTACCTGGCCGACCCGCGCCGCTCCACCGCCGAGCGGGACCTGCGCGCCGCCCAGCAGGCCACCGACAAGGCCCTCACGGTGGTCCGCGGCAACAGCGCCGACCCGGACCTGCGCGGCCGGCTCGACTCCGGCTCCCGGGAGCGGCTGGACCTGCTGGTCAAGCGGGCCGACGACCTCGGCACGGTGCGGCGGCAGATCGATCAGGGGCAGATCAGCCGGACCGCCGCGTTCGCCGCGTACAACGACCAGATCGACCCGTACTACAGCTTCTTCCTCGGCCTCGACCCGCTGCAGAGCGTGGACCTGGACCGGCACGCCCGGGTGCTGACCGAGCTGTCCCGGGGACGCGAGGCCATCGCCCGTGAGGACGCCATCTACTCCGCCGCGCTCGTCAGCGGCCGCCTCGACCACGAGGAGCAGCGCGCCTTCGCCGACTCCGTCGCCCAGGGGCGGATGGTCTTCGACACCTATCCGCAGCTGCTGCCCGACACCGACCGCCGGATCTTCGACGACTACTGGAAGAGCAGCACCGGGCAGGCCCTGCGCGCCGCCGAGGACCGCATCACCGAGGCCGACGTGGACAGCGCCCCGGACTCCCGCTCCTCCAACGGGCTGGTGGCCCCCTCCGGCCTCTGGCAGCCCACGGCCTCCTCCGTGCTGTCCGACCTGACCACCCTGGACCACCAGGCGGCCGAGAACTACAAGCAGCGCGTCAAGCCGTTCGCCGTCGGCGTGCTGGTCAAGGCGGGCGTCGCGGGCGGCTTCGGACTGCTCGCCGTCCTCGCCTCCATCGTGGTCTCGCTGCGCATCGGCCGCGGACTCGTCCGCGACCTGTCCGCGCTGCGCCGGGAGGCGCAGGAGGCCTCCGGCACCCGGCTGCCCCGCGTCATGCGCCGCCTCGCCGCCGGGGAGGAGGTCGACGTCGAGACCGAGGTGCCGCGCCTGGAGTACCCCGACGACGAGATCGGCGCCGTCGGCCGCGCCCTGAACACCCTTCAGCGCGCCGCCGTCGAGGCCGCCGTCCGCCAGGCCGACATGCGCCGCGGCGTCTCGGACGTCTTCGTCAACATCGCCCGCCGCAGCCAGGTCCTGCTCCACCGGCAGCTCACCCTGCTCGACACGATGGAACGGCGCACCGAGGACACCACCGAGCTCGCCGACCTGTTCCGGCTCGACCACATGACGACCCGCATGCGGCGCCACGCCGAGGGCCTGGTCATCCTCTCCGGCGCCGCGCCCTCCCGCCAGTGGCGCAAGCCGATCCCGCTGATGGACGTGGTCCGCGCGGCCGTCGCCGAGGTGGAGGACTACGAGCGCGTCGAGGTGCGGCGCCTGCCCAGGATCGCGGTCGTCGGCGCCGCCGTCGCCGACATCACCCACCTGGTCGCCGAACTCGTGGAGAACGCCACCGTGTTCTCCCCGCCGCACACCACCGTCCAGGTGCACGGCGAGCGCGTCGCCAACGGCTTCGTGCTGGAGATCGACGACCGCGGCCTCGGCATGACGGCCGACGCGCTGCTCGACGCCAACCTGCGGCTCGCCGAGACCCCCGAGTTCGAGCTGTCCGACACCGACCGCCTCGGCCTGTTCGTCGTCAGCCGCCTCGCGCAGCGCCAGGGCGTGCGCGTGTCGCTGCGGGAGTCCCCGTACGGCGGTACCACGGCGGTCGTGCTCATCCCGACGGCGCTGCTGACCGACGGCGGTGACGAGGAGAGCACCACGACCGCCGAGCGGCCCGCCCCCGGGGCGATCGCCCGCCTCGCCGCGCAGAAGCCGTCAGCGGCGGACGAACTGCCCGACGAGATCGCGGTGCCGGTCGGCAGCGGCGACCGGGACGACGAGGCGTTCCGGCAGTGGGGCATGATCCCCGCCGCGGACGGCGACGAGACGCCGGTGCGCTCGCGCCGCTTCGAGCTCGCCGAGCGGCACGCCGACGGGGACGGTACGCCCGCTCGGGACGCGGAGCAGCACCAGCAGACCCCCGACAGCGCAGGCCCCGTCCCGCTGCCCCGGCGGCGCCGTACCCCGGTGCTCGTCGCCGACCGCGGCCGGACGCTGGAGACCGCCCGGCAGCACCGCGCCGCGCCCAACGACGAGGCCAAGGACGCGGCGGACGCGACGGACACCAAGCGCGCGAAGCAGGCGAAACGCCCGAAGCAGGAGAAAGGCACCGCCGCCCCGGCGCCCGCTGCCGTGGGAGGGCTGCCGCGCCGGGTGCGGCAGGCCAGCCTCGCACCGCAGTTGCGCACCGACGACACCACGCAGACACGCACCCGGACACCGGACTCGGGCCCCGCGGCGCGGCCCGCGGCCGAACGCGACGCCGACGAGGTGCGGTCCCGGATGGCCTCGCTGCAGCGCGGCTGGCAGCGCGGCCGCAAGGAAGCCGACGACCTCACCGTCACAGCCCCGGCAGACGGCCGGGGCGGAACGCAAACACGGACGACATCGGAGGGGGACGGTCCATGACCGCACCATCGAGCCCCATGGGCGAGCTCAACTGGCTCCTGGACGACCTGGTCCAACGAGTGGCCAGCATCCGCAAGGCGCTGGTGCTCTCCGGGGACGGACTGGCCACCGGCTCCTCCAAGGACCTCACCCGTGAGGACGCCGAACACCTGGCGGCCGTCGCCTCCGGGTTCCACAGCCTCGCCAAGGGCGTCGGACGCCACTTCGAGGCGGGCGAGGTCCGGCAGACCATGGTCGAACTGGACGAGGCCTTCCTCTTCGTCACCGCGGCGGGCGACGGCAGCTGCCTCGCGGTGCTCGCCGAGGCCGACTCCGACGTCGGCCAGGTCGCCTACGAGATGGCCCTGCTGGTCAAGCGGGTCGGCGCACATCTGGGCACGGCGCCTCGTGCCCAGCGGTGATGAGGTGACATGAGTTCCGAAGCGGACCGGTGGTACGACGACGCGGCAGGGCCGGTGGTGCGGCCGTACGCCATGACGCGCGGGCGCACCAGCCATGCCGCGGAGGACCGGCTCGACCTGATCACGCTCGTGGTCACCGACGAGGCGCTCGACGAGGCGGGCGCCTTGGACTACGCGCTGCTGGACCACACGCTCTCCCCGGAACACCTCGACATCCTCGAGCGCTGCCGGATCGAGCCGACCTCCGTGGCCGAACTCGCCGCGGCGCTCGACCTGCCGGTCGGCGTGATCCGCGTGCTCGTCGGCGATCTGCTCGACGCCGAACTCGTCCGGATCACCCGGCCGGTGCCCCCGGCCGAGCTGCCGGACGAGAGCCTGCTGCGCGATGTGATCAACGGCCTGCGGGCCCTGTGAGAGCACGTGTAACGACCGCAAGTCCCGGGGGAGTTGGCTTGGACCGCATCGGAGGAAGAGAACACCATGGTCTTCGGTCGCTCTGAACGCCGCCGCAAGCCCGCCGCCGAGCCCGTCGCGCTCAAGATCCTGGTGGCGGGCGGGTTCGGTGTGGGCAAGACCACGCTGGTCGGAGCGGTGAGCGAGATCAGACCGCTGCGTACCGAGGAGGCGCTCACCGAGGCCGGCCGGCCGTTCGACGACACCGCCGGGGTCGAGGGCAAGACCACCACCACGGTCGCCATGGACTTCGGCCGCATCACGCTCCGCGAGGACCTGGTGCTGTACCTGTTCGGGACGCCCGGACAGGACCGCTTCTGGTTCCTGTGGGACGAGCTCGCCCAGGGCGCCCTGGGCGCCGTGGTGCTCGCCGACACCCGCCGCCTGGAGGACTGCTTCGCCGCCGTCGACTACTTCGAGCGGCGCGGCATACCCTTCGCGGTCGCGGTGAACTGCTTCGAGGGCGCCGAGCGCTACCCGGCCGAGACGGTACGCGACGCACTCGACCTGGACCCGCACGTGCCCGTCGTGCTGTGCGACGCGCGGGACCGTGCCTCGGCGAAGGAAGTCCTCATCGCCGTCGTCTCCCACGCCATGGAGACCTCCGCCGCGCGGCGCGAACCGGCCGCCACCTGACGCTCACGCGGCGGGCGGCGGCCACGCCCGCGCCCCGGCACGCAGCACGTCGTGCCGGTCGCCGCCCGCCGCGCCGCGCACCCAGCTCGTCCCCGGCAGCGCCTTGGCCTCCTTCTTCAACGGCGCCAACTGGGCCGCCGCGTCGCGGTGGTCGGCGACCCGGCCCGGCTCGCACACCAGCGTGGCCAGCGACAGCGACACCGGCAGCCCGCCCGCCGACCACTCCCGGTCCAGCACGGCCGCGGCGAGCAGCGGAAGCTCCTCGGGGGCGGACAGCACGAGGAAGTCGTCACCGCCTATGTGCCCCACCCGGGTCGCGGCCAGGCCCGCCGCGGCCTGGGCGAGGCAGTGGCCCACCGACCGGATCAGCTCGTCCCCGGCGGCGAACCCGGCTCCGTCGTTGATCCGCTTGAAGCCGTCGACGTCCAGCCAGCTCAGACAGAACGCCGGCCCCTCGCCGATCCGGCGCTCGACCTCGGCGCCCACCGCGTCCGAACCGGGCAGCCGGGTCAGCGGATTGAGGCTCGCGGCCTCCTCGACCCGGCTTTCGGCCAGCGCCCGGACGATGTCGGCGAGCCGCACCACCCCCACGCACCGGCCCGCCCGGTCGACCACCGCCACGTAGGAGGGCAACTCGTGCCGGGGCGGCGGCTGGGGGTCCGCGGCCCGCGTGTCACCGGCGTTGTGCGGGTGGGCGGCACCCGGCCACAGCCGCAGCCCGGGGCAGTCCGACCGGTGGCGGAGGTCCCCGTCCGCGGGCCGGGAGTCGGCGGCCGCCGCGTCCACCACCTCCCACGCCGTCGCCGTCAGCGCCACCGTCCTCGGCTGCTCGCCCAGCCGCAGCGCAGGCCGGTCGGCGTGCAGGGCGTGCCCGTACCGCCCCGACATCGACAGCAGGAACCGGTCGCGGTCGATCGCCTGCACCGGGATCCCGTCGTCGTCGACGAGCACCACGTCCGAGACGTCCTCGGAGCGGGTCAGCAGATCGCGTACCTGCCCGGCGGAGACGGTCAGCGGGAGCAGCGCGGCGGGCCGCAGGAAGTCGGCGACCGGGGGCCCGGCCGGAGCGGGCGCTGCGACGGCGGCGGGAGCGGCCGGCACGGCCGGGTGGTAGACGTCGGCGACGGGGCGCCGCGCGGCGGGCGCGAACAGGTCGCCCTGGGCCAGCGGCACGCCGAGCGAGCGCACGGCCGCGAACTGCCGCTCGGTCTCGACCCCTTCGACCGCCAGGCGCCCTCCGATCGCCTCGCAGAAGTCCCGCAGGCTCGCCACCATCGCCCGCTCGGCCGCCCCGTCGGGCAGGGCACGGGTCAGCGACGCGTCGGCCTTGACGATGTCCGGGGCGAGTTCGGCCAGCAGCCGCAACGGGACATCGCCGTCCCCGACCCCGTCCACGCAGATCCGGTACCCCTGCTCCCGCAGCGAACGGACCGCCTCCCGCAGCGGATCCTGCCACAGCCCCGAGAAGGGGGCGCCCACGTCGACGGTGATCTCCCACGGCCGGCGGCCCGCCTGCGCCACGGCCTCCGACAGCGCCGCAAGGTGCGGCAGCGCGGCGAGCGTGGCGGCGTAAAGGTTGACGTGCAGCGGGAGCAGCGTCTCCCGGGCGACGGCCGACCGCACGGCCAGCGCCGCAAGCTCGGCGTCCACGTCGGGGGAGCGGCGCGCGGCGGCCAGCACGTCTCCCGACTCGGGCCGGGCCAGCACCTCCAGCGCCACGACCGAGCCCGTGACCAGGTTCACCACGGGCTGGTAGGCGAATCGCAACTGGTCGATCCATGACGGCACGCCTGAAAGGATGCGCCGCCGCCGCCCCGAGGGGTACCGGCTTTACGGAGCGTTCACACACCCTTCCACGGTGTGACAGCGCCTCCGCCGAGCCCCCCGGTTCCCTGACGCCACGTCACCCTGCTGACCAGGCACGTCACTTGATCGGCGATCGAGGCCCCGCACGCCCGGCCGGGCCCTACGCCTCACGCCCGCGGACGCGCACCGCATACCCCGGCTCCCCGGCGTCCTCCCCTTCGACGACCACCTCGCCGTCCCGCCGGCGCGCGGTGAACCGCTCGACCCGCGGTGGCGCCCAGCCGTCACCGCCGTCCGCGATGAGCACCCCGCCGCCGGTCCGGCCCGCCGCCGGCGGCCACACCTCCAGCTCCGTCGTCCCGTCCGCCCCGGCCACCGGGATCACCGCACCGGCCCGCGCCAGCACCGGCGTCCGCTGCAGCGGTGCGTCCAGCAGCACCTGGCCCGGGCCCTCGTAGGCCTCGCCGGTCGCGGTGTCGTACCACAGGCCGCGCGGCAGGCGCACCGCCCGCGCCGTCGCCCCCCGGTCCAGCACCGGGGCCACCAGCAGCGAGTCGCCCAGCAGGAAGGCGTCCCCGGCGGCCCGCAGCGTGCGGTCCTCCGGCTGGTCCCACCACAGGGGCCGCACATACGGCACGCCGGTGCGGTGCGCGAGGTGCGCCAGGGTGTACAGGTACGGCATCAGCCGCGTCCGCTCCGCCAGCGCGGCCCGCGCGCACTCCAGCGCCTCCGGCCCGAACTCCCACGGCTCCCGCCGTCCCGCGTCCAGCGCGGAGTGGGTTCGGAAGAACGGAAGGTACGAGGCGAGTTGGAACCACCGCACGTACAGCTCGGCCGACGGCACCGCGCTGAAGCCCCCCACGTCGGGACCCGAGTACGGCACGCCGCACAGGCCCAGACCCAGCACCAGGGCCAGCGACGCCCGCAGCCCCGGCCAGCCGGTCGCCACGTCCCCCGACCACGTGCCGCCGTACCGCTGCATCCCGGCCCAGCCCGAGCGGGAGAAGACGAACGGCCGCTGATCGGGGCGCAGGTCACGAAGGGCCTCGTAGCCCGCGCGCGTCATCGCCAGGCCGTACACGTTGTGCGCCTCCCGGTGGTCGCCGCCGCGGCCCTCCAGGCAGTGCCGGGCCGAGCGGGGCAGCGAGGAGTCCCCGAAACCGGCGAACGACGTGGGCTCGTTCATGTCGTGCCACACACCGGCGAAGCCGCGCCCAAGCCGCTCGGCATACCACCGCCCCCACCACGCCCGCACCGCCGGATCGGTGAAGTCGGGGAAGACCGTCTCGCCCGGCCACACGACCCCGCGTACCACCTCGCCGCGCGCGTCGCGCACGAAGGCGTCGGCGGCCCGGCCCTCGTCGTACACGGCGAGCCCCGGCTCGGCCTTCACCGCAGGGTCGACGATGGACACCATCCGGATGCCGTCGCCGCCCAACTCCCGTGCCAGAGAGGGAAGATCGGGGAAGCGCCGCTCGTCGACCGTGAAGACGCGGTGCTCGTCGAAGTGGTCGATGTCCAGATGGACCGCGGCCAGCGGCAGCCCGCGCTCCCGGTACCCGGCGACCACCCGGCGTACCTCGCTCTCGCTGCCGAAACCCCAGCGGGCGTGCTGGTACCCCAGGGCCCAGCGCGGCGGAAGCGCGGGCCGGCCGGTCAGCGCCGTCCACGCGCCCAGCACCCGGCCGGGCGTTCCGGCCATCACCCAGTACCGCAGCGGCCCGCCGTCCATCCGCAGCTCACACGTCCCCGGCCGGTCGTGACCGGAGCCCTCGCCCTGCACCCCCGCCCACAGGCGCACCTGCCCGTCCCAGGAGTTGTCGTGGAAGACCAGATGGCACCCGGAGGAGGCCGCCACCAACTGCACCGGCATCGTGATGTACAGCGGATCGTCGCCGGGTTCGAAGCTCCCCTTCGGGTCGGTGTTCCACAGCCGGTACGACCCCGAGGCGAGCCGCGGCCCCGACGACCTGCCGCCCAGCCCGAACACGTCCGCGTCCGCCGGCACCTGCGACCGCTGCACCCAGCGCGACTCCTGCCCGGACCGGTCCCACCAGCGCGGCGGCAGCTCCCGGCGCAGCAGCAGCCCGCCCGGGGTACGGAACTCCACGGCACCGTTGCGTGAGACCAGCACCGTGACGCGTTCCGACACCACCCGCAGACCGTCCTTGTCCGGTTCGAGCACCGCCCGCCCGTCCGCCTCCGGACACCCGTCCGCCAGCGCGTACGACGGCTCCGGCGCCGCCTCGTCCCAGCCGCAGAAGACCGCGCCGCCGACCGTGACCCGCACCCGCAGCGACGACCGGGTGAACCGGACCACGCCCCCGCCAGGCTCCGGCACGGCCTGCTGCACCGCTCCCGGCACGCGCGCCCGCTCGGGACCGCCCCGCACCAGGTCGCGCGCGTCCGTCCGGTACCGCCGCCAGGCCGAGCGCATCTGCCGCAGCCCGGCCGGCGTCCCGACCAGCCTTACCGCGCGCACCACGTCCCGCGTCTCCATGCTGTTCACCCTCCCAGCCGGCCCCGCCCGGCAACTCTCCCAGCCGGCCCGGCCCGGCAACTGTGCCACCCGGCCCGGACACCGGACGTCCCGTTCAACCGCTGTTCACCTGTGACCGCCTCCACCGAATGCCGTCGCAGGGGCAGCCCCTGGCGCTGCGGACGATCACGTGGCATCGTCCTGCCCAGCCGCACCGGTGGACATTCCGCCCGCGTGGCACACCGCACAACGACGAGCACACAGGGTGAGACCGCCCGGCCGAAGGCCCGCGATCCGGAGCCGGCGGCCGCGACGGTCCTTGAGTCCGGGAGCCGCCCCATGAGCACCGCACCGCAGCCGACCCCTGCCCCCGAGCCGCTGTGGCAGCCCGGCGCCGAGCGGATCGCGGACACCCGGCTGACCCGCTTCCAGGAGTGGGCGGCCCGCACCCACGGCGCCCCCGCCGGGGACCCCGCCGATCCGGGCGCCTCCTACCACGCGCTGCACGCCTGGTCGGTCCGCGAGCCCGCCCGCTTCTGGCAGGCCGTCGTCGAGTGGTTCGACGTCCGCTTCGGCAGCCCCTACGAGACCGTGCTCGCCGACGCCGCGATGCCCGGCGCCCGCTGGTTCCCCGGCGCCACGGTCAACTACGCCGAACACGTGCTGCGCGGCCCCGGCCGCGGGCCCGGCGACCCCGCCCTGATCCACCTCGACGAGCGCCACGAGCCCGCCGCCGTCACCTGGGCCGAGCTGCGCCGCCAGGTCGCCTCCCTCGCCGCCGCGCTGCGCGGCCTCGGCGTGGCGCCGGGCGACCGCGTCAGCGGATACCTGCCCAACGTCCCGCAGGCGGTCGTCGCGCTGCTGGCCACCGCCTCCGTCGGCGCCGTATGGACCTCCTGCGCCCCCGACTTCGGAGCCCGCAGCGTCCTCGACCGCTTCCAACAGGTCGAGCCGGTCGTCCTGTTCACCGTCGACGGCTACCGCTACGGCGGCAAGGAGCACGACCGCGCCGCCATCGTCGAGGAACTGCGCCGTGAACTGCCCACGCTGCGCGCCGTCGTCCACATCCCGCTGCTCGGCACACCGGCACCGCAGGGCGCACTGGACTGGGACACCCTCGTGGCGGACGCCCCGGAACCGGTCTACGAGCAGGTGCCGTTCGACCACCCCCTGTGGGTGCTCTACTCCTCCGGCACCACCGGGCTGCCCAAGGCGATCGTCCAGTCCCAGGGCGGCATCCTGGTCGAACACCTCAAGCAGACCGGCCTCCACATGGACCTCGGCCCCGGCGACCGCTTCTTCTGGTACACCTCCACCGGCTGGATGATGTGGAACTTCCTCGTCGGCGGACTGCTGTCGGGCGCCACCATCGTGCTCTACGACGGCAGCCCCGGCTTCCCCGACACCGGCGCCCAGTGGCGGGTGGCCGAACGCACCGGCACCACCGTCTTCGGCACCTCCGCCGCCTACGTCATGGCCTGCCGCAAGGCCGGGGTCCACCCGGCGCGCGACACCGACCTGTCGGCGGTCAAGTGCATCGCCACGACCGGGTCGCCGCTTCCGCCGGACGGCTTCCGCTGGATCCACGACGCCGTCAAGGAGGACGTCTGGCTGGCCTCCGTCAGCGGCGGGACCGACGTGTGCAGCTGCTTCGCGGGAGGCGTCCCGACGCTCCCGGTGTACGTCGGCGAGCTGCAGGCCCCCTGCCTGGGGACGGATCTGCAGGCGTGGGACGCCCAGGGCAGGCCCGTGGTGGACGAAGTCGGCGAGCTCGTCGTCGCGGCCCCCACGCCGTCGATGCCCGTCCGCTTCTGGAACGACCCGGACGACCTGCGCTACCGGGAGAGCTACTTCGAGACGTTCCCCGGTGTGTGGCGGCACGGTGACTGGATCACCGTCACCGACCGCGGCACGGTGATCATCCACGGCCGCTCCGACTCGACCCTCAACCGCCAAGGCGTCCGTATGGGTTCCGCCGACATCTACGAGGTCGTCGAACGCCTCCCCGAGATCCGCGAGTCCCTCGTCATCGGCCTGGAGCAACCGGACGGCGGCTACTGGATGCCGCTGTTCGTCCAGCTCGCCGAGGGCGCCACGCTCGACGACACGCTGCGCGACCGCATCAAGCAGGTCATCCGTGCCGAGCTCTCTCCCCGGCACGTCCCCGACGAGATCATCGAGGCCCCCGGCATCCCGCACACCCTCACCGGCAAGCGCATCGAGGTCCCGGTCAAGCGCCTCCTCCAGGGCACCCCGCTGGAGAAGGCCGTCAACCCCGGATCGGTCGACGACATCGGGGTGTTCGGGTTCTACGAGGAGCTGGCGGCCCGGCGAGCCAAGGGGTGAGCCGCTGTCAGTGGCGTCGGTTACGTTGAGTGAGCAATGGCCCGTTCGCCCGTGACGGCGAACGGGCACGACGCCTTGCGCACAGGGGGAGCCATGAGCCGTTCACCTCACCACGACCGCTCCGGTCACGACCGCCGCCGCCCGGGCACGGGGAGCCGGCGAACCGCCCGCGCCTCACGCCGGGCACTGCGCCGTGAAGTGCCCAGCACCGTCGCCCTGTTGGCCGCCGACGGGGACTTCACCGCCATGCGCGGGTACCGCTCGTTCGCCTTCGACGACCACGCCGACTACCTGCGCCAGATGCACGCTGTGCTGCGCTCGCTCCAGGCCGAGGGCACCCACGTCAGCGTCGTCCTC
This sequence comes from uncultured Streptantibioticus sp., assembly GCA_964398515.1. Taxonomy (GTDB): domain Bacteria; phylum Actinomycetota; class Actinomycetes; order Streptomycetales; family Streptomycetaceae; genus CAYNNX01. The sequence goes on from CAYNNX010000127.1 coordinate 14,828, forward strand.
TTCGACCCCGGCGAGTTCGCCGACTACTGCGCCGACACCGGCCAGGATCCCGACACCCCCGCCAGCCGCACCCGCTACACCGCGGAGGTCGCCGCGGGCGGCGTCACCGTCCCCTACCAGGGCCAGCCCGTCGACCAGCTGGTCACCCGGCTCGTCACCGAAACCCACCGCCGCACCGCCTGGGAAGACGCGACCGACGTGCTCGCCAAGGCCACGAGCGACCCGAACAAGGTCTTCGACCGGGCGTCGCTCGCCTTGATGAGCCTCCTCGAAGCCCTCGGCGGCGGCGCCCACCACCTCGTGTGCAGCGTCCCCGTGGACGACACCCCGCTCGTCGCCGTGCTCCACGCCCGCTGCGACGGGACCGGCACGGTGCACCTCGCCGAGGCCGACGCCCTCGTCTTCTGCACCGTCCTCGCCGCCGGCATCGCCACCGACAGTCCCGGCGGCCTGGTGGCACGCAGCTCCACCGGCGCCGAGGACCACCCCGACCGGCTACGCGGCTGGACCCTGCGCGACGGCTGGCTCCAGCCGCTCACCGAGGCCGAGGTCTTCAACGCCTACTGCACCGACGCCCGGACCGGCGAGCCCGTACCCCCCGAACCCGGCGTCCAGTACCGCGCGGGCCTTGTGATCCCGCCGCCCGGCCGGTGACCGCACGGCGAGGGCGTCCCACCACGGCGGCGGGACGCCCTCGGAAGGACACCGGCGGACCGGGATCACTCGCCGGACAGCACCGCCTGCGCCGCGAGCCGGGCCTCCTCGGCGGTGTCCGTCGCCCGCGCCGCCGCAGCGGCACGTTCGCACTGCGCGAGCGTGTGCTTGGCCAGCGCAGCCCGCACGTAGGGGATCGACGCCGCGCCCATCGACAGGCTCGTCACACCCAGACCCGTCAGCACACAGGCGAGCAGCGGATCGGACGCGGCCTCACCGCAGACCCCGCAGCTCTTCCCCTCGGCCCTGGCCGCCTCGGCCGCAGTGGCCACCAGATCCAGCAGCGCGGGCTGCCACGGATCCTGCAACCGCGAGACGGCACCCACCTGACGGTCGGCGGCGAAGGTGTACTGCGCCAGGTCGTTGGTGCCCAGCGACAGGAACTCCACCTCCTGCAGGATCGACCGGGCCCGCAGCGCGGCCGACGGAATCTCCACCATCGCGCCGAACTTCGCCCGCAGCCCCGCCTCCCGGCACGCGTCGGCGAACGCCTTCGCGTCCGTCCGGTCGGCCACCATCGGCGCCATGATCTCCAGGTGCACCGGCAGCCCCGACGCGGCAGCCGCCAGCGCACGCAACTGCGTGCGCAGGATCTCCGGGTGGTCCAGCAGCGTGCGCAGCCCCCGCACGCCGAGCGCCGGGTTGGGCTCGTCACCGGGGGTCAGGAACTCCAGCGGCTTGTCCGCACCGGCGTCCAGCACCCGCACCACGACACGCCCCTCGGGGAAGGCCTCCAGCACCGTCCGGTACGCCTCGATCTGCTTCTCCTCCGACGGCGCGTTCTTGCTGTCGTCCAGGAAGAGGAACTCGGTGCGGAACAGCCCCACGCCCTCGGCCCCGGCCTCGACCGCCGCCGCCACGTCGGCCGGCCCCCCGATGTTGGCCAGCAGCGGAACCGTGTGTCCGTCGGAGGTGGCCCCGGGCCCGCTCGCCGCCGCCAGCGCCGCCTTCCGCTCGGCGGCGGCACGCTCCAGCTCCTCCTGCTTCTGCGGGCTCGGGTTCACAAAGACCTCACCGGTGCTGCCGTCCACGGCCACCACGGTCCCCTCGCCCAGTTCGCTCGCGCCGGGCAGCGCCACGATCGCGGGCACACCCATGGCACGGGCCAGGATGGCGCTGTGGCTCGTCGGCCCGCCCTCCTCGGTCACGAAGCCCAGCACCAGCAAGGGGTCCAGCAGCGCGGTGTCGGCCGGCGCCAGATCCCGCGCGATCAGCACATACGGCTCGTCGCTGTCGGGCACACCCGGCATCGGCACCCCCAGCAGCCGGGCCACGATCCGGTTCCGCACGTCGTCCAGGTCCGCGACCCGCCCGGCGAGGTACTCACCGGCTCCGGCCAGCAGCGCCCGGTAGGCGGCGAACGCGTCGTAGACCGCCCGCTCCGCGGTGCTGCCGACCGCGATCCGGCGCTCGACGTCCGACATCAGCTCGGGGTCCTGGGCCATCAGCGCCTGCGCCTCCAGCACGGCCTGGGCCTCACCCCCCGCCAGGTTGCCGCGCGCGATCAGGTCGGCGGCCACCGCTTCCACGGCCTGCCGGGCCCGGCCCTGCTCACGCGAGGCCTCCTCCGGCGGAATCTGCTTCGCCGGCGGCTCGAGGACCGCGGTCCCCATGTGCCGTACCTCGCCGATCGCCACACCGTGGCTCACCCCGACGCCTCGAAGCGTTGTCTCCATCTCACCCGTCCCCGGTACGTGCGGCGGTGCGCCCGCCGCGGCTGTGATTCTCCGCGTCGCGCTCGGTGCGCGGGTCAGTTCCAGACGAAGAGCGGCTCACCGGAGCCGACCTCGCCCTCCTCACGCAGTTCGCCGAGGGCTTCGGCGGTGGCCTCGAGGGCGACCACCGGGCACACCGGAGACTTCCCCGCGGCCTCGACCGCGGCCGGGTTCCAGCGCACGACCTCCTGGCCGCGCTGCACGGTGTCCCCCTTCGCCACGAGCAGCTCGAAGCCTTCACCATTGAGCTGCACCGTGTCGATGCCCAGGTGGGTGAGGACCCCGCGGCCCGCGGCGTCCACCACTACGAACGCGTGCGGGTGAAGGGAGACGACGACCCCGTCGACCGGCGACACGGCGGTGGCCGGCTCGCGCACCGGATCGATCGCGGTCCCCGGGCCCACCATTGCACCGGAGAACACCGGATCGGGCACGGCGGCGAGCCCGATCGCACGTCCGGCCAGGGGGGACGTCACAGTCGTCATGGGAAGCCTCCTAAGTGCGGAGTTCAGAGGCGCCGCCCCATCCAGTACCGGACGGCGTTACCGCTAGAGCAGCGTAAGTCATCCGCGACCGGTCCAGACCACTTGTCCAGCGACCCCCGTCGGCACCCCCCTGCAGCCCCCGCCGCGGCCCCGGAGGCGGACCAGTGATTTGCTTCGCGGCGGACCCTCCAGTACGTTGTCACAACCCCCACGACCGAAGGGCGCAGGAGTGCGCCCGGAAGAAGTGCGGCGGAAAACCCGACCGAAAGCTTCTGCTAAAGTCGGTGAGCGCCGAAGCCGAAAGGCCGAAACGCAAAAGCAGGAATCCCGCCAGCGGGAATCGGGTCGGAAAAGACCTGATAAGCTGGAGACAACGAAGGGAAAGCCCGGAGGGGCCGCTGAAACGGCCGC
>CAYNNX010000128.1:0-12910 GCA_964398515.1 uncultured Streptantibioticus sp.
CTGGCCACAGCGACCTTTCCGCTAGCCGATACCGAGAAGGCCCTGCTCGCCCCCCGCACCGATCCATCAGTGATCAAGACCGTGGTGACGCCCTATGACTAGCCCCATCGCCGGAACGATCGCCGTATGCGGCGAGGCACTTGTCGACCTGGTCGAACAGTCGCCCGGAATCCTCCGTGCCCACCCCGGCGGCAGCCCGGCCAACGTCGCCGTGGGACTCGCCAGGCTCGGGATTCCTACCGCCCTCCTCGCTCGGCTGCCCAGCGACAGGTTCGGCAGGCTGCTGCGCGAACACCTGACGACCAACGGGGTGAACCTGGAGCACGGCGTGGCGGCCCGCGAACCCGCCACCCTGGCCGTGGTGTCCACCAACAGCGAGGGCGTGGCCAGCTACGACTTCTGGACTCAGGGCACCGCGGATTGGCAGTGGGATCCCGCCGAACTCCCCACCCCGCTCCCCGCTGGGGTCCTCGCGGTACACACCGGGTCGCTCGCGCTCGCGCTCGAACCGGCAGCAAGCGTCCTGACCGAGTGGCTGCGCACCCTGCGAGCCCAGCACCGGGCCGCCATCAGTATCGACCCCAACATCCGGCCGAACTTCGACACCGACTCGCGCGCGGCGCTGCAGCGCGTCGAAGACCAGCTGCGGCTCGCCGACATCGTCAAGGTCTCCGCAGAGGATCTGACCAGGCTGACTCTCAGCGATCCCCCGGCAGCGGTGGCCCGGCACTGGCAGACGCTGGGGCCCGCACTTGTGGTCGTCACCCTAGGCCCCGGCGGTTGCCTGGCCATCGGGCCAGACGGCACCGAGATCCACCGGCCCGCGGCACCGGTCGAGGTCGTCGACACGGTCGGCGCCGGTGACGCCTTCACCGCGGGACTCCTGGCCGGCATGTACCGGGCGGGCCTGCTCGGCGCCGCCTGCCGCGGGGCACTCGCCGCACTCAGCGCCTCGCAGCTCGCCGGGCTCCTCGACGAGGCGGCGGTGGTCGCCGCGCTCACCTGCAGCCGGGCAGGAGCCGACCCACCCACGCTCGCCGATGTGCGACGAGCTCAACTCACGGCATCAACACAGACACTGGCCCGCCACGCCTGACTCCAAGCCCACGGCCACACAGGCCTATAACCCCACAGGAAACTCCCATGCGAGCCGCGATCATCGACAAGCCCGGCCACATGCGTGTCGACACCGTGGCCGACCCCACACCGGCAGCCGACCACGTCGTCGTGGAGGTCGCTGCCTGCGGCGTATGCGGCACCGATCTACACATTCTCAGCGGCGAGTTCCCTCCGACCCCGTACCCGATCATCCCGGGGCATGAGTTCGCCGGAGTGGTGGTGGCCACCGGTTCCGCGGTGCGTATTCACCGAGGGCACACCGGTCGCCGTGGACCCCTCACTGTACTGCGGGCACTGCGATTACTGCCGCGTGGGACGGGACAATCTCTGCAGCAACTACAACGCCATCGGCACCACCGTGGCGGGCGCATTTGCGCAGTACGTGGCCGCACCCGCGACCAGCGCCTATCGCCTCCCCGATTCGTCGGACATGCGCCAGGCCGCCATGACCGAACCGCTGTCCTGCGCCGTGCACGCAGTCAACCGGCTCCGGCGCGTGCTCGGACGGCGCGTGCTGGTGGTGGGCGCGGGCACGATGAGCCTCCTCATCGACCAACTGCTTCGCCGCGCAGGAGCGGCCGATGTCGCCATCGTCGACCGCAGAACCGCCCGGCTGGAGCTGGCTGAGCGCCTCGGCTTCGCCCTCACCGCGACCGACGTCCACGACCTGCCGGGGGCGGGCTTCGACATCGCGATCGACGCCACGGGCGTCCCCGCCGCCATCGAGTCCGCTTTCGACGTTCTTCGCCGGGGCGGCACGCTGCTCATCTTCGGCGTAGCGGACTCCGCCGCGCGCATCGCGCTGTCACCGTTCCGGATCTACAACGACGAGATCAAGGTTTTTGGATCGATGGCCATACTGCACAGCTTTGGCGACGCGGTCCAACTGCTCAGTGGCGGAGCCGTTGACGTCGGTCCCCTCCTGGGCAAGGTATACTCGCTGGCCGACTTCCCCGACGCCATCCAGGCCGTCCGCTCCGGCACCGGAGCCGGCACGAAGGTTCACATTGCCCCGAACGCGGGCCGTTGAACGGCCTGAAGCGTATCGAAACTCCATCCAGCCAGTGCAGCGCCGCATTGATTTCGCGAGGGTCTTGGTCACCGTGGCTGTCGAGGCTGGGCGAGCGTCAGCTGGGGATCAGGACGGATTGGTAGTCGGAGAGGGCCCTGTTGACCTCGGCCAGGTCGAACGCGGCGGGATCGAACTGGTCGGCGGAGTCCATGCCGAGCCATTCCAGGCGTTCTTCGTGCTCTTCGTGACCGGGGTCGGCGAGGATCTCGATGAGGTCGTCGTATCCCCACATGCCGCCGCAGTCCTCGGGAGGACAGGCCCGGCGCCCGGTGAGGCAGCGAGGGTAAGCGATACCGGGTTCGGCGTCGCCGACGGCTTCCACAAGGATGTCGTGTTCCCAGTTGTCGCCGAAGTCGTAGGTGTAGCCGAGCCGGCTGCCGACGATCGGGGCGACCTCGCCGAGACGCTTCGACGCCGCGCTGCGGATGCCCAGCCCCCGGTCGGCCAGACCGTACCGTTCCCGCCCGGCCTCGAAGGCCCACATGTGGTAGTTCTCCCAGCCGAAGGCCGTCTGGATGAGGTGGTGCAACTGCTGCAGAGTGGTATTCGAGGGCACCTGGAGCCGACGCCAGATCGGGGGCCGGGAGTCGTCGAGAGTTACCTTGATCGTGTGGACGGCCGTCTCCGCTACGGCTCGGGACCGGGAGATCGGCTTCGCGCGCCTGGTGTTCGCCATGGCGGCCATCCTGCCACTCGCTGCCAGGCCCGTCCCGATGCCGCCGCCCCGTCGTACTCGCCTGGGTGGCATCCGGGGGTGGGTCGTGCCGGTACACAGTCCGTTACGGTAGCCTCGGTCGGTGAACAGCGGGCAGAATCTGGGCGGTTGGCCCGCTCACGGACCGCTCCGCTGGGGCTGATCCTGCGCGCCCGGGTCGCGCTGGCCGCCGCAGACGGTGCGCTCAACCCGGCGATCGCCCGCCAGACGGGAGTACACATCGCCACCGTCCGGCCCCTGGCGCAAGCGGTTTCACCACGAAGGCATCGCCGCACTCGAGGACCGCGAACGCCTCGGCCGGCCCCGCCCCCACGGCCACCTCCGCCAAACCGGCCACCGCCGGCCACTGGACCCACACCTCCATCGCCACGTATATCGCCACGTATATGGCACCGTACGGGATATCGGCCTCCCAGATCGGGCGGATCCTGGCCGGCCACCCGGACGGAAGGAAGCAGACCGTCACCGCCTTCTGGGCTCGGGCACACGACTTCTTCACCGTGCCGGGATCACCGTCGATCGCGTCCTGACCGTCAACGGCGCCTGCTACCACTCACGCGACCGGTGCGGTGCCCTGGCCGCGGCCGGCACCACCCATAAGCGAACCCGGCCCTACCGGCCCCAGACCAATGGCAAGGCCGAACGCTTCAACCGCACTCTGCCGGACGAGTGGGCCTACGCCCGCCCTACCGCAGCGAGCAGGAACGACGCGACACCTTCCCGTCCTGGCTGCACACCTACAAACACGCAGCGGCGCTCCCGCGGGAGAGGCGGCGGGCGTTGTCCAGGCAGACGGCGGCCGGCGCAACGAGCCTTTCGGCCCGCCGACGGAGTCTTGATCAGGTTGCCATGAGGACCAGCGCGGCCTGGTCGTCATGGGTGGAATCACCCGCGAAGGCGGCGACCGCGGCGGTGACGGACTCGATGAGGCCGCTGGGCGTGGTAACCGTGTCCGGACGTGTGCCGAGGGCATCGGCCAGCCGGTCCTCTCCGAAGAAGTCGCCCTCGGCGGAGCGTGCTTCGGTGATGCCGTCGGTCACCAGGACCAGGCTGTCGCCCGGGAACAGGTCTACGTAGCAGGGACAGGAGCCGGGTTCGAGGCCGATGCCCAGCAGCAGGCCCGGCTGGGCGAGTTGCTCGACCGTGCCGTCGGCGCGGCGCACGAGGGGGGGTACATGGCCGGCTCGGATCAGGTCCAGCGTGAGGTGGGATGCGGCGCGCCGCAGCTCGCTGTAGACGAGTGAGACGAAACAGTCCTCGCTGACGGTGCGAGCCGTGAGAGCGTTGTTGATGGCGGCGACCACCGCCGTCGGATCATGCAGCAGACGGGCGGCGGCACGTGCGGTGTGGCGGACCATGCCGGTGGTGGTGGCGGCCAGCGCGCCGCGCCCGCAGACGTCACCGATCATGAGTGCCCAGCGCTCGTCGGGGAGCGGGAAGACGTCGTAGAAGTCGCCGCCCACCTCGAGCCCTTCGCCTGCGGGGTGGTAGGAGGCGGCCAGCCGGGCGCCGGGAATCCTGGGCAGTTCGGGAGGCAGCAGGCCCGCCTGCAGGTCGCGGGCGAGCTGGACGCGGTCGGTGAACTGATGGGCGTTGTCGGCGGAGGAAGCGGCTCGCCGGGCGAGTTCCTCGGCCAGGAAGATGGTGTGGCCGTCCAGGGGCTGAGCGGTGGCGAACAGGGTCAGGACGCCGAAGGTCCGGCCGCGGGTGGTCAGCGGCACGCACGCATATCCGCAGACGCCGGGTGCCGCGGACACGCCGTTCGGGCCGGTGCCGAGGGAGCCGGTGTGGGTCGCGCCGGAGGCCAGCACTCGGTCGATGGCGTTGTCGACCTGGTCGGTCAGGGCGGGCGAGGCGAGAAGGCCTTCCTCCGCCGGGCCGGAGGCGGCCACGGCGATCCGCCGGGTGCGGCCGCGCTCCAGCACATGGACGGCACACAGTGGCGCCAGGGTCGGCACCGTCAGCCGGGCCATGCACGTCAGGCTGTCGAAGTAGTGCGGCTCGCGTGTGACGGCGGTACTGGCGTCCAGGATGAACGCCAGGTCCTCGCGGGCCGCCTTCTCCCGCTCCCGGGCGGCGCGGCCCGCCTCCACCGCGCGGTGCCGCTCGATGGCCAGGGCGGCGATGTGGGCGAAGGAGGCGCTGAGTTCCAGGTCCTCCCTCTCCGGCGCCTTCGGAGTGCGGTGGTACATCGCGAAGGTGCCCAGGAGCCCGCCGTCCGTCCCCTGGATCGGCGTCGACCAGCACGCCGCGACCCCGGCCCGCCGCGCCAGGTCACGGTAGCCCTCCCACAGCGGGTCGGTGGCGATATCGGTGACGATCACCGGTTCGCGGCGGAAGGCGGACGTGCCGCATGAGCCCACGCCCTCGGCGATCGCGATCCCGTCGACGGCCTCGTTGTAGAAGTCGGGCAGGCGCGGGCCCGTGCCGTGCCGCAGATGCAGGCCGTCGGGATCGGCAAGGAGCACCGAGACGATCAGATCCGGGGACAGGTCCTCGATCGCCCTGGCCATGCCCTCCAGGATGTCCTTGAGCGGGGCGTCGCGTGCGATCTGTTCGAGCAGTACACGTTGCTCGGCGGCCAGGAGATGCGCGTGGTGGTACGCGGTGGTCTCCACCGCGATCACCACGACCCCGTCGATTCGGCCCGTGGCTTCGCGCCGGGGCTCGTAGGTGATGTCGAAGAACCCCTCCCGCTCGGCGCCCGGCTCACCGAGCACGAGCCGCCCGCCGCGGATCCGGTGGGTGACGCCGGAACGGTAGACCTGATCGAGCCGATCGAGGACGCCCTGCTGGGCCAGTTCCGGCACCAGCTCTGCGACCGGCACACCGGTCCGTCCGCCGCCGACTCCGAGTGTCTCGAAGAACGCCGGATTCGCCGCCTCCAGCACATGTCGCGGGCCGCTGGTCGCAGCAAAGATCACCGGAGCCTGCCCGAACAGGTCCGTGTACTCCTCGCTCCGGCGGCGCACGGACGTCCCCCGAGCACCGACCCAGCCAAGGCGATCAAGCTGTGTGGACATGACGGGCAACTTTCTCCTGCGGTCCCCCGCCTGCACCTACGGGACCTACACCCACTCTGGCACATTGCCCGCGTTTCCAGGACCGGCCGGATCCGATCAGGAACCGGGACGGGGCCGACACGCTCTCCCCCGCGACGCTGCGGACGACCGCCGGCCACGTCACGGACCCGGCGGTGAGGCTGGACACGACACGCCGCTCGATGACGGCGAAGAGCACAACCTCCGGGACGATGGCCATGACCGACGCGGCGAAGACGTCGTTCCACTGGTCGCTGTACGCGCCGATCATGTTGATGATGCCGACGGTGAGGGGCTGGCGATCGGGCGAGTCGCTCAGGCAACGCCAGTGATGGACGCACTCCGCGCCGCGATGAAGGTGAAGATCACCGCGACGATCACCCGGGCACGGCCGGCGGAAGGATCACCCGGAACAGGGCGCCTACCCGGCCGCAGCCATCACTCACGGGCGGCCTCCTCCAGCCACTAGAGGTTCGCCGTGCGCCGGGCGGTGTCCGCGCACGCGCGACCGTGCCTCGTTCCTGACATCCGTGTCGCTGGGGATGTTCACTCTGAGCTCCGCCGATCGCGCCGGGTCGGTCCGCTCAATGAAACCGGGGATGGCGTGTCGTTGACGGCCCAGCGAGTATTCCTCGGCCGGTACTTCCCCTGCCGGCACCGCCGATGGCCCAGCCCCAACAGAAGGAGTATCCATGACGCACCGCGCGCCGGTGACCGACCCTTGACCGTGGCCAGCACCACCCACCATCCGGCGCCGCCGGAGCAGCGGACCCTGATACTGCTCGAAGGGGCGTAGGCGCCGCCCGCTCGGCCGTCAGGACGGCGCGTCGGCGGGCTCGGCTTCGGCGGCCGACAGGGCGTCCGTGCGGGGCAGCCGGGGGCGGGACCGGGACACGGCCACGCCCGTCAGGCACAAGGTGCCGCCGAGCAGGGTCAGCCAGGCGGGCACCTCGTCCAGGAACGCCCAACTCAGCACCACCACGATGGCCGGAACGGCGTACGTCGTCGCGCCCATCTTGCCGGCGGGCGTGCGAGCCAGCGCATAGCTCCACGTAGTGAAGGCGAGGGCGGTCGGCACCACGCCGAGGTAGGCCATGTTGAGCGTCGCGGACGGCGAGGCCTTCGGCAGTTCGGCGGCCAACTGCCCGGCGAACGGAAGACACGCCACCGCGCCGGTCAGGCAGCTGTACGCCGTGATCTGGAGCGGAGTCCCGTATGAGAGCGCCGGCTTCTGGGCGACCACGCCGGTCGCGTACGCCACCGCCGCGAGAAGAGACAGCAGCACCCCGAGCACCGAGGTGCCGCCCTCGTGCCCGGAGGAGGTCGACAGGCCGACCACCACCGCCCCGCCGAAGGACACCGCTATCCCGGCGAGCAACCGCGGCGGCAGCGCTTCCCCGAGCAGGCGCGCCGCGAGCAGCGCTATCAGGACCGGCCCGACGTTCACCAGCAGGGCCGCCGTCCCGGCATCGACGAGGCGCTCGGCCCAGTTCAGCGCGACCATATAGCCGCCGAACCAGACCACCCCGGAGACGAGGACGCCGCGCCAGGCTCCCCGGGGCGGCAGCCCTTCGCGCCGTACGGCCACCAGGGCGACCAGCACCAGCGAGGCGGCCAGCAGCCGGCCCAGCGCCAGCGCGCCCGGGGAGTATGCCGCCCCGGCGCTGCGGATGGACACGAAGGCGGACGCCCAGGCGACCACGGAGAAAGCGGCGGCGCCGGCTGTGAGGACGACAGGAGAGGTGAGACGGGAACTCATGCAGGCAGCTTAGGAGGCGAATATTTCGTCGTCTACCGAATAGTTAGCCCCTTGCAGGATCAGCGCCAGGCGTGTGCCGTGATCCCCAGAAGCTCGTCGAAGGCCCGCTCACCGGCATCGGTCACTCGCAGCGCTCGCCCTGCACCCTCCATCCGCACCACCCACTCCAGACGCAGTGCAAGCGCGCACAGCCGAGCACCAGCCACCCCGCCCAGATGGCGGCGGCGTTCGGTCCAGTCCAGGCAGGAGCTCGCGAGCGGCCGACGACCCCGGTAGGCCAGGTCGACGCCCGCCCGACCGCACCAATCCCGCCCCGCGTCGGTCAGTTCGAACGGCCCGTCCGTGAGCAGCAGTCCCCGCTCCGCCATGGCGTCCGTGACCGCCATGCCGAGCCGACCCGCAAAGTGGTCGTAGCAGGTCCGGGCGCGCGCCAGCGGATCGGGCGCGGCGACGACCGGCACCGCGTGCGCCGCGTCCCGATCAGGGATCGCATGCGCGGCGAGCGAGTCGACAAGGCGTGCCGTCGCAGCGTCGGCGATCCGTACGTAACTGTGGCGGCCCTGCCGCTCGGTCACGCAGATCCCGGCCTCCAGCAGGCGGATCAGATGCCCGCTCGCCGTGGATGGCGCCACCCCGGCGATCCGGGCCAGTTCACCCGCGCTCCACGCGCGACCCTCGAGCAGCGCCAGGCAGATGGCAGCCCGGGTCTCATCGGCCATGGCGCCAGCGAGGGCGGCGAGGCGTGCGGCGGGCGCGGAGGAATCGGTCACGCCCTCATCATGCCTCAAGGCTTTGGTATACGCCGAACCTTCAGCAGGGCAGTGCCGCCGCCTCGTAACGGCACGTGCCTCGTCCGGCTGGAACGAGACACGTGCGGTATCCGGTGTGGTTCGGGTTCGTTGATATGGAACTGGCACGCTTCCTCCGTGCCCTGCGCAGTGGCCGACTGCCCCCTGCGTCCCGTGCTGTGAACGACGATCCCGGACTTCGCCGGACACACCTCAGACAAGCCTCTCCCCAGGTGGGAGCTGCCCAGGCCGGTACCCGACAGATCGCCACTGCGGCACGGGGCGGTCCGGCTCGACCATGCGCCGCAGATGACCTCCCAGGTGCCAGGTGCTCGTAGGAGTCGGCGAGGGGCGCGATGTCGTCGACCTCGCCGGCGCTGATCGGGCAGCGTGCGGTCCCGCTGCCCCGCAGCTCACGGTGGCACGTCAGCATCCCCCTGACGGACGAGTCGTGATCGCGCGTACTCGTCCTTGGGCTCGCCCTGGCTCGCGAGTGCTGCCGCGGCGCGCCGGATACGCCCGCTGCTGTCGGTGTGGGCCAGCTTGAGCAATGCGTCCCGCGCGAACCGTTCCCTGGGCCAGCCCTCGCTCAGGGCGTGCAGGGCGGCAAGCCGGACATCCTCGTCGGGGTCTGTGCGGGCCAGGCGTAGCACGGTGCCTGGAACGACGTCATCTGCTGTCGGGTCCCGGGGCAACGTCGCGCCAAGAGCCTGTGCTGCGGCAATCTGGATGTCTTCGTTCCGTTCGGTGCAGGCCAGTTCGAGCATGGTCTGTCGCATCTGCGGGTCGCTCGGCGTTGCCGCGCGCAGGGCGTACACCGCAGCCGTTCGAACGGAGTTGTTCCGGTCGGTGTGGACCAGGTCGAGCAAGGTCGTGCGGACCTGTGGATCCGCCGACCAGTGCTCACCCAACGCCGTCACGCTGGTCTGCCGGATCTCCACGTCCGTGTCCGCGCTGATTCGCTGCAGGAGGACGTCGCGCAGCCTGGTGTCAGGAGGTCGCTCGACGAGCCTCCCACAACGCCACCCGGCGCAAGGCGGGGTCGCTGTGGGAAGCCGCCCGGTAGAGGAGTTCGGCGTCGTCGTCCGCGGGGCCGGGCGCGCGGCCCAGAGGGGTGTCCGCTTGATGGGCGAGGTCGAACGCTGTCTGCTCGAAGTCGGTGTTGAGGGCATCGACCTTGGCGAGCGCCCGGGCGATGTCATCAAGTACCGGTCGGGCCAGCAACTCTTGCTGGAGGACCACCACGGGGCTCTGGCCGCCACGGGGTCCATGCGTTTCCAGGGGCGGGGGCGTGACGCCCGGATGACGAGACAGGCGATGCAGCTCGGCTCGCGCGTGCTCCCACAGGGCTTCCAGGGTGCGTCGGTGCCGGTTGACGCGATCGAACTGCGTCTCGGCGTGCTGCTTGTGCGTGAACGCTCGAAGCCGTTGCTCCTCGGCTCGCGACCATGCACGCGTATCAGTGCCTGCCGGCAGCATACGGGCTTGCTGCATGTCGAGTTCGGAGACGATGTCGCGAAGTGTAGTGATGATGTGCAGCAGCGTGTTCATCAGGAGGTGGGCGTCGCTGAGAGCCCAGCGCAAACTGACTTCGGTGCGCTGCGCCTGTTCGAGCTCCACTCGCAGCCGCAGCACGGTCACGGCGCCGTCATCCTGCGGCTGGAACGTCGCCGCCGGCAAGACGGGCGGTGCGCCGGCGCGCGAGTGACGAGACGCGTCCGCAAGGAGTGCCTCCGCTTCGCGGCACAGCTGTGCGTGACGCTCTCGGGGCAGGCGGGCGGCAGTGCTCGTGATCTCCAGGAAGATCCTGGTGAAACGGAGCGACGGCAGGGGTGCAGAGCCCTTGTAGAGCCGGTGGATGTGGGACTTGGAGAAATGCATCGTGCCGATGGGCTCGCGCGGCGTGATTTCACCGCTTTCGATCCGCTCGGCTTCCTGTTCGGCGCGTGCCCGGAAGCGCTGCTCGATGTCACGCGCTGCCAGACCAGCCGCCTGCGCCTGCGCCTTGAGCAGGCGGATGAACTCGGCTTTCGGATCGCCGTGCTCCGGGTGGTGCGGTGCCGCCATGCCCTCCCCTCTCCCCCTGATGCCGTGTCCCTGGGTCGTCCCAGAGGCGCCCCAGGACACACCGGGGACACACCTTCGCTGCCTGCCGGAACACCCCGAGTCGTCCCCGGGCGTTCCCAGGCGCCCCAACGGAGGTTGGGGACATCTGTCGTCCCGCGCACTCTCCTCTCAGCAGTCCAAAAGTAGTGCCCTTCACGGCCTGCAAGTGAGGAGAATTCCGATGTTGACCGTACTTGCCGAAAACTTCGACACATGCCTCTCCGGGACACCCGCCGACTCCCATACGACGGTCATGCATCTGCTGTCGGCAGCGGTTCCAAAGTTCCTGGCAGCCCTTGCCTCCGCCCTGGTCACAGCAGCCATTACCGGGTGCATCCGCCGGCTCCGCCGCGCACCGGCCGCCGACCGCCCGAGGGGGTGTGCGGCCGGGCGTGAGACGGCCAAGGGGACGAACGTCGGGCTGGGCGCGCTGAGCGATGACACCGGTACGGGTGGTGGCCAACCTCAGGTGGAGCAGCACCGCCGCGCATCGAAGCGGTGATCACGCAAACCCTCGTGCACGGCGCCGCCGGTGCGCAGGCCGGCTCAGGCACAACCACGGAGGGGGCGAACGATGCGCGTGATCATCGTCGGCGGCGGCCGCGCTCGGCCGGACGGCAGCCGACGTTCTGGTCGGCGAACAGGCCCAGCGGATACGGCGGCCGGGGCTGCCAGCGGGCTGAGGCAGGGCGCCCTCGATGTCTTCACCGGCATCGGCGTCGGCGAGCAGACCGACGCCCTGGGGACGACCGTATCGACGTGGTTCCGCGACGCGTCCGGCAACCGTTTCCACGCCCCCGGATGCGGCGAGCAGGAGCACGCCCTCCTGCTGCTGCCCCGCCGCAGCTCAACGACCTGCTCGCCGACGCGGCCGGCCGCCGGGCCATCCGGCTCGGCGCGAAGATCACTGGCTTCGAGGGCGGCACGACGCGCCCTCGGCTGCTCAGAAGCGGTGTCAGCATGCCGCAACTGCTGAGCGCCCGCATCGACAAGACCACCCGGCTGCCTGAGACCCTGGCAAGGGACCCACAAGTGCAGCAGGCGCCGGCGCGGAAGGCCGATTGCCAGGTTTGGACCCCGGGGGTGCGTGCGTTCGCCGCCTAGGGACGGTGACGGAACCCGTCGGCGTGGATGATCCGGCCGTGGGGACGGCTGGGGTGGGAGGCAGGGGTTCGGCGGAGGGCGACGAGTGCGGCGTCGTCTTCGAGCCGTCCGCCGACGTGGGCGAGGAGATCCTGCCTGAGGTGGTGCAAGAGCGCCTCGGGGCTGTCCTCGCTGAAGCGGGCGGCCCGTTCCGCGATCGGGTAGAAGGCCCCGTCGGCGTTGCGGGCTTCGATGACGCCGTCGGTGTAGAGCAGGAGGGTATCGCCGGGCTGGAAGGTGAACACGTCGATGGTGTAGTCGGCCGGGCCGATCGGGCCGATGCCCAGGGGGGGTGCGGGGTGCAGGCCGAGGGTGGTGGCGGCCCCTCCGGGGCTGAGCAGGAGCGGTGGGGGGTGGCCGCAGCTGGTCATGCGGGTGATGTGGTCGTCGTCGGGGATCTCCAGCAGCAAGACGGTGGCGAAGCGCTCCCCCATCTCCTCAGCGGGCTCGAAGTCGTCCAGGTAGCGGGACACACTCTGTTCCAAGGCGGCGGCCAGTGCGGGCAGGGTGGTGTGCCGGTGGGCGGCCTCGCGGAAGGCGCCGAGCAGGAGGGCGGCCTCGCCGATAGCGGACAGGCCCTTGCCCCGCACGTCGCCGATCATGACGCGGACGCCGTCGTCGGTGCGGGTGGCCGCGTACAGGTCGCCGCCGATCCGGGCCTCCTCCTCGGCGGCCAGGTACAGGCAGGCGACCCGCAGCGGGCCGATCTGCTGCGGCAGCGGCCACAACAGGACGTGCTGTGCGGCCTCGGCCACCGACCGCACCTGCGCCAGCTCCCGTCCGCGCCGCTCACGCACGATGCAGAAGGACACGATCAGAGTCGAGAGCACTGCGAGGGTGACCAGCTGGACCATGTGGTTGGTGGTAGCCACTCCGCCATGGAACACGGCGATGATCACCTGGGCGGCCAGGGCCAGCACGCCGATGGCCCCAGTCAGGCGGGCCCCGGCGAAGGAGGCGGTGATCGCCGGAGCGATGACCAGCGCCGGACCCAGGTGGATGTCGGCAGGAGCACGGATGTCCACCACCGTGATCACCGCGATGAGCACGAGAGGGAGCACCAGCCAGGCACCGCTTGTCTGCCATGGCTGCCGGAAACCAGCAAGGCGCTGCTGGGCCACCCCTCTACCTTGCCTTGCTCCCGTGCGGCTGACCAACGCTGAGCTC
>CAYNNX010000128.1:13010-17998 GCA_964398515.1 uncultured Streptantibioticus sp.
CAGGATGGTCCACTGCCGCGCGGTCAGGGCCAGGTAGCGCAGGTCGGGCAGGTCGGCCAGGACAGTGAGGTCGCGGACGCCGGCCCGGGAGAGGTCCAGGCCGCACAGGTTCGGGACGGTGCGCAGCGCGGCGATGTCGATCGGGGCCGTGGTCCCCAGGTTCAGGGAGTTGAGGTCGCGGTGGCCTTCGAGCGGGGTCAGGTCGCCACCGTCCAGGGTGACGCGCAAAGACTCGACGGGCAGCATGCTAATCGGCGTCAGGTCGGCGGTAGCGCAGCGGTTGAGGTGCAGCAGCCGCAGGTTCGGGGCGACGGTGAGAGGGGCGAGATCGACCGGGCCGACGGCGTCGTTGACGTGGATGGCCTGGCCGGGGCGGCCGTTCCGGGCCGGGGCCAGGTCCACCGCCAAGTAGTTGCCGTCCTCGCTCGTGCCGAAGGGCAGCCAGGCCGGGTGCCCTCCGCAGCGCCGGTCAGTGTCGGCGGGGCCGGTGTCGAAGACGACCGAGTCCCAGGCCAGGTCCCAGCCGTACCAGGCTGGTTCACGCTGGTGGGCGTGGGCGGCGACCACGTACTCCAGTGCCATCCAGGCGTCGCCCCCGAGTAGGTGTCGGTGCTCGTAGCCGATGCCGTCGCCGTCGGCGATCAAGTACAGCGCCCGCAGGTCGGCGGGCAGGGGCCGGCCGATGCGGCGTTCAACCTCGTCGAGTGCGGCGGCCGATGCCGGCGGCGGCAGTTGCTCGGGCCGCCCGAGGATCGCGGCGCGCCGGTCCATGTACGCGCGGAACCACGCCACCGCCAGCGCCGGATCACCTGCCGGGGCGGCCGTGCCCTCCTCCTGATCGAAACCGGGCTGGGGCAGCCGGTAGCCGGGGTCCAGGACGGCCTGGAAACCGCCGCCCTTCCCGCGCAGGCTCGTGATCGTGTCCGCGAACGCGACCAGTCGATACTCTCCGGACGGCCGGCACTCGATCTCCAAGGTGGTGGGCTCCCAGCCTCGGGCCTCCCGCAATGCCACCGCCAGCTTGCTGAGCTCCGCGAATGGGCTGGGCAGGTTGTGCCACAGGGGTGCGTCGGAGACGGCGTAGCCGCCGGACACCGAGACGCCGCCCCCGCCCGCCGTGCTGGCCAGTATCGCCCGTGTCCAGCCCGCTGGCGCACGCGCGACGATCTCCTCGACGATCCGCCGCGCGGCCCGCTCAACCATGTCATGCTCCCGTCCTGTCGGCACTGCCGGTAATCATTGCAGTGGGCGATGACACAACGGACGGGCCATCGTGCTTCTGACCGGCGCGTACTGCGGAATCAGCCGCTTGACGCCGTACTCGCCGCCGTAGTCGGCGGCCGATGCGCTGGCTGTTGCGGCCCACCGGCTCGCCGAACTCACCGGAGCCGAGGACGGCGCGGATGAACGGCACACATTTGGCCGGTCAGGCCCTGCATCAGACGGCGCTTCTCGGCCGGCACCTGCAGGCCCTCGGGTCAACGCTGCTCAGGCGGGGGCCGACGATGCGGAGGCGAGAAGGCGGAGGTACGCCGATCGGACACCGAGCGGGCGGCGGCACCACAGGTCGTGCCCCCCGGTCAGGGCAACCGCCGGCGGCCGAGACATGCGAACCGCGGACCACGCTGATTGGATGGGAACGAATCCGCTGTGCAGGGAGGCCGGAGTCAATGCCCCTCACGCACCTGAAGCGACCTGCGGCGCGGGCGCCCGCTCACGTCGTCCCAGCAGGGCCGCGTCGCCGGGCCCCAAGTCGACGGGCTGCGACCCATGAGTGCACGACCCATCGGTGACCACGCCTTGCTGTCCGACTGCCGTTCGGCCGCGCTGGTCACCTCCGACGGCTCGGTGGACTGGCTGTGTCTGCCCCGATTCGACAGCCCGGCGATCTTCGGCCGACTCCTGGACGAGGACGCCGGCCACTGGTCCATCCGCCCCACCGGCCCGGCACACCGCAGCCGCCGCTACGTCGAGGACACCCTCGTTCTGGAGACGACCTTCCGCACGACCGCGGGCACGGCGGTGCTGCGCGACGCCCTGGCCCTGGGACGGCACGAACGCGGGCACGCCCTGGGGACCGGTTCCCCGGGAATGCTCCTACGGCAGATCACCTGCACCGAAGGACGAGTGACCGCCGAGATCTCGTATGCGCCGCGCCCGGAGTTCGGGCTCGTTCATCCACTCCTCTCACCCGTCCACGGCGGACTCGCCGCGTACGGGGGCGCCCACGTACTGATCCTGTCGAGCCCGGTCGGCCTGCAGGTAAGCGGCTCCACAGCGTACGGCCGGATTGCGCTCACGGCGGGGGACCGCCTTGGATTTGCCCTGCACGTCGTGTCGGCGTGGGAAAGCGAGCCGGTGAGCTGGCGGGCGAGGCGCATCCGGCGCCGCCTGTCGGACACCATCGAGGGCTGGCGTTCGTGGTCGAAGCTCCACCGCGGCTACCTCGGCCCCTGGCAGGACACGGTGGGCCTCAGCGGACGCGTGCTGCGAGCCCTGACTTTCGCCCCCACGGGGGCGATCGTCGCCGCGGCCACCACCTCTCTGCCCGAGCGAGCGGGCGGGATGCGCAACTGGGACTACCGCTACACCTGGATCCGCGACGCCAGCTTCACCCTTCAGGCCCTGGACACAGCCGCCTGCGAGAAGGAGAAGAACAGGTTCTTCGGTTTCCTCGCCCAGGCTGCGGCAACCCAGCTCGACCGCGGCGTGGATCTGCAGATCATGTACGGCATCGGCGGGGAGCGCGATCTGAGCGAGCGGCTCCTGCCTCACCTGACCGGCTGGCGCAACAGCAGCCCTGTGCGGATCGGCAACGACGCCTGGCGGCAACGCCAACTCGACGTCTACGGCGAACTCCTCGACGCCGCTTACCAGACTCTTCCGCCCGGCGAGCCCCTGGACACGGCCACCCGCACCTTCCTGCGCCAAGCAGCCGAGACAGCCGCCCAGCGGTGGCCCCAACCGGACCAGGGCGTATGGGAAAGACGCGGACCCAGCAGACACTTCCTGCACTCGAAGCTGATGTGCTGGGTCGCCCTGGACCGGGCCATCGCCATGGCCCCCGCCCTCCAGGCCGACGAACGCGTCCCCCACTGGCAGTACGAGCGCGGCCGGATCCGCCAAGCCATCGAAGAACGCGGCTGGAATCCCCGCCTGGGCGCGTTCACCCAGGCGTTCGACAGCGACGACCTCGACGCCTCGGCGCTGATGCTGCCCATCGTCGGCTTCCTCCCGCCGCACGACCCCCGCGTCCGGTCCACCGTGCTGGCCGTCGCCACCCACCTGACCGACCGCAACGGCCTGGTCCGCCGCTACCTGAGCGACGAACTGCAGGGAGACGAAGGCGCCTTCCTGCTGTGCACCTTCTGGCTCGCCCACGCCCTCGCCCTCACCGGTGACACCACCCGCGCAAAGCACGTCTTCCAAACCGCTGCCGCACATGCCAACGACGTCGGCCTGCTGGCCGAGGAGACCGACACCGTCACGGGAGAGGCCCTCGGCAACTTCCCCCAAGCCTTCAGCCACATCGGTCTCATCAACGCCGCCCGCGCCATCAGCGATGCCGAGCGGCAACCCACACGCACTGCTCGACGGCCCGCGTGAGTGCCCACCAACTGCCTCACCACGGTTACACCGCATCCCGGAGGTGTGGCGTGCGCGGGCTCGCCCCCGGCCGGTCGGCAGCCCGGTCGCCCCCTTGGGGAAGATCGGCTACGGCGTCGTGTTCACCGACTGACTGGTGGTGTATCGGTGAGGGGGGCGGACGGCTGCCTTTCGGCGCGGCCTAAAGCTCGGAGGTGGTCTGGAGAGGCTGGGCGAGGAGATCACGATGCACGGCGGCGATCAGGGGCTGGCTCGCGTCCAGCGCGATCACTGGGAGCAGACCTACACCGCCCATCCTGGAATGTACGGGTGCGAGCCGTCCTCGGCGGCGCTCCAACGCCGCCGAGGCGTTCAGGACGGCGGGTGCCGCACAGGTGCTTGAGCTGGGGGCCGGGCATGGACGGGATGCGCTCTTCTTCGCGCGGTCCGGGTTTTCCGTGATGGCTACCGACTTCAGCCCGGCGGGTCTCGATCAGCTCCGCGAGACGGCGGCAGCCCAGGGCGTCGCCGAGAAGGTGGCCTCCGCGGTGCACGACGCACGTGAGCCGCTGCCAATGGCGGACGACTCGGTGGACGCGGTCTTCGCCCACATGCTGCTGTGCACGGCGCTGTCCACGCGTCAGATCCACGTCCTGGTGGCCGAGGTCCACCGGGTCCTGCGCCCAGGCGGCGTCTTCGTCTACACCGTCCGCCACACCGGCGATGCCCACTACGGTGCCAGCACCGATCACGGGGACGGCATCTGGGAGCACAGCGGCTTCGCCGTCCGCTTCTTCCCCCGCGTCCTGGTCGACGCCCTCGCCGAAGGCTGGGAGTTGGTGGAGGTCCACGACTTCGAGGAGGGCGACTTGCCGCGTCGCCTGTGGCGCGTCACCCAGACCCTGCCGCGATGATCGCTCTGCGCCGCCCGGCCCTGGCGCCGGCGTTCGACGGCGCGCCTCCCTGGGGCAGCCCAGGCGCGCTCGGGCACGTGCGACACGTGCGCGATGTACGGCGTGTCGCCCGTCACCACCGTTCCGGGGAGGCAGGGCCACTGAGGTTTTCCGTTCTCCACGCCGGCGGCGAGCTGAACGAACACGCCGAGACCCGACCCCCTACGGCGGCAGCGACGCCTTTCTGAACGGCACAGGCAGTAGCCCCCCGGCTGCCCGCCCCGCACTTCCAGCCAGGCCGGCACCGGCAGCAGCGCCGTCAGCAGGGCAGGCGTCGGAGGACGGCGCCCAAGACCCGCTCGGTCGGGAGGTAGCCCATGAGCCGGGAGTCCGCGCTCAACTCTCGGTTATCGCCGAGCAGGACGAGTTGGCCAGGGGGCACGCGGTCCCCCGACCGGGCGGCCAGCGCAGGGATCTCGGTGTACGGCACCGGGTCGCCCGGAGCGGCGG
>CAYNNX010000129.1:0-17990 GCA_964398515.1 uncultured Streptantibioticus sp.
CCGAGACCGTGCGCGGTCAGCGCGGCGCGCAGAGCGGCCCGGGCGATCCCGGGACCCCGAGGGTCGCGCGGGATGCGGATCTCGTACTCCCAGGGGTCCGCGAACGGGATGGGGGTGAGGGGATGGCTCATCGGAATGCCTCCAGGGGCGGACGGATGAGTTGTTCGCCCTGCCGGGCGGGCATGGCGAACGGCGCGCTTCTTTGGGCAGTTGGCGCAGTGGCCTGAGTCACACCGTAGCTTCGAATGGACTCAACGTGAGCTCAAATCCACGAAAGAGTGAGGCACGTCCGGGTCTCTGGACCCCTGCTGAGCGCCGCTGACAGACTGTTGGCCCTCCATCGCCGAGAGAGGACTCATGGCTCCACGCAACGCCCCAACCGGCCGCCAGCGTCGTCTGGCCTTGGAGGTACGCCGCATGCGCGAGCGAGCAGGCGTCTCCGTTCAGGAGGCCGCCGCGATGCTCGGTGCGGACCGCACGATGGTGTCCAACATCGAGGCAGGCCGGACGGGGCTCAGCGAGGAGCGTGTCCGTCAACTGGCATGTAATTATGGATGCCCGGACCAGGCTCTCATCGATGCGCTGGCCGCCGTGACGGGCGTCCGCAGAAGCCGCCACTGGTGGGAGGAGTATCGGGGCAACCTACCCGACGGGTTCCTGGACGTCTCCGAGATGGAGTACTACGCAACGCGGATCCGCACCGCCCAGACCGTCCACCTGCCCGGTCTTTTGCAGACCGAGGAGCATGCCAGGGCGCTCTTCGAGTTGGTCGTACCGAAGCTGCCGCGCCTCGAAGTCGAGTTGCGGGTGGCGCATCGTCTCGGACGGCAGTCGATCCTGGAGGGCGAGAGCCCGACGCCGTACTCCGCCGTGATCCACGAGACGGCCCTGCGTATGAGGTTCGGTGACCGGAAAGCGGCGGCAGCGCAGCTTCAGCACCTGCTGGAAGCCAGCGAGCGAGATAACGTGCTGCTTACCGTCATTCCCTTCAGCGCAGGGGGCTTCACCGGAGCCGACCAGTCGATTCTGTACGCGGAGGGGACCGTCCCCGAGTTGGACACCGTGCAGCTCGATTCGGCTCACGGTTCCGTCTTCATCGACTCCCCTACACCGCTCGCCAACTACAGGACAATGCTTGACCTGATCGAGCAACGTGCCTTGTCTCCCGCCAAGTCGCGGGATCTGATCCGCGCGATCGCACGTGAAGCGTGAAAGGAACGGCGATGTCCCAGAGCAAGTGGCAGAAGTCCTCGTTCTCCGGTGGCGGCGGCAACAACTGCGTCGAACTGGCCGCCACCGGCGGCCTCATAGCCATACGCGAAAGCACCGACCCCGAACGGATCCTCACCGGCACCCCGGGCGCGCTCGGCGTGCTGCTCCGTGCCGTCAAAGCCGGGGAGTTCGACCGCCTCACAATCTGAACCGAGTCCCCGAAGGGAAACCTCGCCGTGGCCGACCCGCTCCGCGTGGTCCTCTTCTCCCACGACGCCAACGGCTTCGCCGTGGCCCACGAAGCGTGCGAGGTCGCCGGGCACGTGCCCGTCGCCTACGTCTATGCGCGATCGCTCAAGCCGAGGCAGCCCAGCCGAAAGGGGGCCGGTGCGACGGTGAGCGGGATCGTGGAGGGGATTCCGGCAGGGATGGATCTGTTGGTGCCGGGGAGCGCTGACGGGCTGCTCACGGCGTTGCCGGGCTACCGTCCGGATCTGCTGGTCTGCAACGGGTTCCCGTGGCGGATCCCGGCACCGGCACTGGTCACCGCCCGGCTCGGCGGGATCAACGTCCACCCGTCACTGCTCCCGCGCTATCGGGGGCCGATCCCCATCCACTGGGCGATCCGGAACGGGGATCGGGAGATCGGTGTCACCGTCCACCGGATGGACGAGCGGTTCGACACCGGGAACCTGATCGTCCAGCGCGGCGGGGTGCCGTTGGATGACGACTTCGACCCCGACGAGTTGTTGCGCCGGGTGGACGCGGTCACGCGGGAACTGCTCGTGACCGCGCTCGCCCGGGTACGCGACGGGTTTCGCGGCGAGGCGCAGAACCACGCCGACGCCTCCTACGCGGGGTGGATGGAGGAGGACTTCTCCTTCGTCGACTGGTCCTGGACCGCACGCGAGATCCACAACCAGGTGCGCACGTTCCGCTTCGGGGTGCCTGGTCCTGCGGGGCCGCTGGCAGAGGTGGACGGCCGGTGGATCGCGGTGTTGCGCACCCGTATCGATGCGTCCGACGGCGGTGTACGGGTCGAGTGCGCCGACGGTCCGCTGTGGATCACGGAGTGGGAGCCGGCGGAACCACCGCGCCGGTAGGCCTACGCACGGCCCAACGCCTCGGCGATCGTCGCACGCATCCGCTCGGCGCGGGGGTCGTCGTAGGCGGCGAGGAGACGCAGCGCTTCGGACCGGTGACGCCGGGCCTCCTCGTTCTCGCCTGCCTTGTGCAGTGCTGTGGCGAGCCCGTCCAGTGCCAGGGCGAGTTGCCAGCCGTCGTTCAAGGAGCGATGGGCCGCGGCGGCGCTTCGGTGGAAGTCGGCCGCCTCTTCGAACCGGCCCATGTGCCGGTAGACCTCGCCCGCACCGTGCCAGGCGCGTGCCTCGCGCGAGCGGTCGCCGAGGCGGCGTTGGAGTACGGCGGCGCGCTGGTAGGAGGCGAGGGCGTCCGCCAGGTGTCCCAACAGCTGCTGGCTCTTGGCCAGTTCCAGCAGCCAGAACCCCTCCCACATGGCGTTGCGATGGCGCAGGGCGATGTCCACCGCGCCTTGCGCGGATCGGAGGGCATCCTCCGGCCGACCGAGGTCGCGCTGGACGGCGCTCATGATGCGCAGCGCGTTGCCCTCGCCTCCCTGGTCGCCGGATGCCCGGTAGGCCTCCAGGGCGCGGCGGGCCAGGTCCCCGGCGGCCGGCGCTTCCCCCAGTTCGTAGCCGGCCTCGGCGATGTTCGAGGTCGCCACGGCCTCCCAGTGGGCTGCGCCGAGATCGCGGAAGAGCGCCAGGCTCTCTTCGAAGCGCGCCTTGGCGTCCGACAGCCGACGCTGTCTGAGGTGGATCAGGCCGATGTCGTTGAGTGACAGCGCCTCGCCGAGCCGGTCGCCTCGTTCACGGCGGATGGCCAGGGCGCCCTGGTGGTGTTCCGCGCCCTCCGACAGCCGGTGCGCCTGCGTATGGGCCATGCCGAGGCTTTCCAGGATCTCGGCCTCGGCGGCGCGATCACCGAGCCGACGGGCCGCGCGCAGGCCGATGCCGCCCATGGCCAGCCACTCCTCGAACGGGTTGAGCAGCATGTGGACGCTGCGCAGTACGGCCGGAAGCTGCCACGCGATGCGGTCAAGACCGGCCGCCTCGGCGGCGCGGGCGGCGGCCAGGAGATTCGCGGCCTCCAGTTCGTACCAGCGCAGGGCCTGGTCGTAGTCGGCGAAGGCCGGCGGCGTGACGGCGGGGTCCAACGGGTCGAGCGGGATGTGGGCCTCGTGCGGGTTGATCCAGGTCTGGGCGGCGTCCGCGGTGCGCAGGTACCAGGTGAGCACCCGGCGTACGGCGGCATCACGGGTTTGCGGGGTCTCTTCGTACTGGGCCTGGTCGGTCGCGTAGGCGCGCAGCAGGTCGTGGAACTCGTAGCGGTCCGGGGCGGTCTGCTCCAGCAGGTGTGCTCCGGCCAGAACGTCGAGCAGGTGCTGTGCCCGGGCCGTGCTGATTCCGGCGATCGCAGCCGCGGCGAAGACGCCGAACGCGGCTCCGGGGTGCAGGCCGAGCAGCCGGAAGAGGCGGGCGGCTTCTTCGGTGAGCGCGCGATAGGACCAGGCGAACACCGTGCGTACCGCATCGGCTTCCTCGTCGTCGTCGACGCTGAGCGCCTCCCACAGGGAGGATTCGTCGCGCAGGTCCCTTATCAGGTCGTCCAGCCGCATGCGCGGGCGGCTGGCCGCGCGCTCGGCCGCGATGCGCAGGGCCAGCGGAAGCCGTGCGCACAGCTGCGCCAGCTCGATGAGCCTGCCCTCGTCGTCCTGGGGACGGTAATCGGCGGTGACCGCCCGCAACAGGGCCACGGCTTCGGGCTCATCGAGTGTACCCAGGGTCAGCCGCCGGGCTCCGTCGCGCACACTGAGCCCGGACAGGCGGCTGCGGCTGGTGACGACGACCAGGCAACCGGCGGTGCCGGGGAGCAACGGGCGCACTTGCCCCACGCCGGCGGCGTTGTCGAGCAGGATCAGCATCCTGCGACCGGCCAGCAGGGAGCGGTAGAGCGCCGCCGCGGCCTCCGGGTCCGGCGGAATCGCCCGGGCGGGCACGTTGAGCGCGGCGAGGAAGTGGTGGAGCGCGTCCTGCGGGGTGACCGGTGTACCGGGGTCGTAGCCGCGCAGGTTCAGGTAGAGCTGGCCGTCGGGGAAGTGCTCCGCCGCCTGGTGCGCCCAGTGCAGGGCGAGTGAGGTCTTGCCCACTCCGGCGGTGCCCGCGATGACGCACACCGACACGACCAGGGGATCGTCCCGGTCGTCGGCGATGACCGCGTCGAGCCGCTGTAACTCGTCGCTGCGGTTGACGAACCCTCTTACGTCGCCGGGTAGTTGGCGCGGTTTCGGGTTGTCGTAGGAGAGGCGGCGGTCGCTGTGGAAGTGGACGCCGCCGTCGATGTCCCGCGCCTGGACCACCTCGGACGCCGATCCGGACAGGTCGGAACGGACCCCGTGCGGTCCGGGGGCCGCACGGCGGTCGGCGTCCGCGTCGCCCTCTTCTCCGTCGCCTCTTATCGCGTGTCCCTCTTCGCTCGTACGCTCCGGCTCGGGCACTACATCACGCGAGGCGGCGGCAGGTGCGCCGCTTCACGGTCGAAATAGGGGATCAGATCCTCGCCGAGGCCGTACAGCTCCTCGATGAAGGTCCGGCATCGCGTTGTGATCCCGGCGTCGGCGAACCGCACCGCTCCGGCAAGAGCCCCCTCCTCCGAGTAGAGGATCTTGTAGACGGTTTCGTCGCCGAGCGTGATGATCTCGGGCAGCGGGCCGCGCGCCTCCAGAGCGCCGATCCGGTCGGCGCCCACCACCCTGATCCTCTCGCCGCATTCCGCGCGCAGTCGAAGCAGGTGCAACTCCCATTGCAGGTACGGCGTGATCGGCTCCTCGACGATCCGTACCCGGAAGAGGGTGATCCCGCGCCGTTCGTTCTCCTGGGAGAACTCACGCAGGTAGTCGCGCTCTTCCTCGATGAGGCGCAGGGCACCCGCCCAGTCGCCGCGGGAGAACGCCTCCCAGCTCGCGAAGCCCGGCTCGGCGAAGACCTGTTGACGCTCCAGCTTCCAGGACCCCTGGCCGGCGATGGTCCACTGGCGCTGCGCGAAGTCGCGGCGATAGGGGTCCAGGGGAAGCAATTCACCCTGAGCCTCGTCCAGTTCGAGACCATTGAGGTCGTCAAGTTCAAGCATCCGCGATGTCCGGTTTCGCCGTGCTCAGCATGATGCCGGGGATGACGACCAGCCGCTCGTCGGAGGCGATGGTGACGCCCTGCGGGAGGCGGGACGCGTAGTCGTTCGTGAGGTCGCGGCCGATCACCGCGATGTCGCCGTTGTCGAGCTGCCAGATGTCGGGGCATCCGTCGCGGCCCCCGCTGGTGTGCAGCTCCTGCGCCGATTTGCCTAACCTGCGCGCGAACGCCGCGGAGGCGTCGGCCTCCCAGAGTCGACCGGTCATGGTGGCCCCCACCCCTTCGTCACCATTCGTCCGCACCCGTGCACACGGACCATCACTCAGTGTAACGAAAATACCACGGCAGTCACGGACTGCATAGGTGCACGACACTGACAGCAACGGAAGAGTTTCGCCGGACCGGGTGATTCCATGCGCCGTCGGCCGAAGTTGGCCGAAAGACCGGCCGTGACGGCAGCCTTACGCCGTGGGGGCGACCGACCGCCGCCGTTCCGTCGCCGCGATCGTGGCCGAGCCCACCACCCGGGTGCCGTCGTAGAGGACGACCGCCTGGCCGGGGGCGACGCCGCGTACCGGGGCGGTGAAGGTCACCCTCAGCTCGCCGTCGCCGACGGGCTCCGCGGTGACCGGGACGTCGTCGCCGTGGGCGCGCAACTGGGCGGTGTAGGCGCCCGGGGCCGCCGGAGGCGCACCGCACCAGCGGGGCTTGATCGCGGTGAGCGCGGTGACGTCGAGGGCCTCGGCGGGGCCGACGGTGACGGTGTTGCTCACCGGGGAGATGTCGAGGACGTAGCGCGGCTTGCCGTCGGGGGCGGGGGTGCCGATGCGCAGGCCCTTGCGCTGGCCGATGGTGAAGCCGTAGGCGCCGTCGTGGGTGCCGAGCCTGGTGCCGTCCTCGTCGAGGATGTCGCCCTCGGCGGAGCCGAGCCGCTTGGCGAGGAAGCCCTGGGTGTCGCCGTCGGCGATGAAGCAGATGTCGTGGCTGTCGGGCTTGCGCGCGACGGCCAGGCCCCGGCGCTCGGCCTCGGCGCGGATCTCGTCCTTGGTGGTGACGGTGTCGCCGAGGGGGAACATCGCGTGGGCGAGCTGGCGCTCGTCGAGCACGCCGAGGACGTAGCTCTGGTCCTTGGCCATGTCGCTGGCGCGGTGCAGTTCGCGGGTGCCGTCCTCGCGTGTGACGATCTTGGCGTAGTGGCCGGTGCACACCGCGTCGAAGCCGAGCGCTATCGCCTTGTCGAGCAGGGCCGCGAACTTGATCTTCTCGTTGCAGCGCAGGCAGGGATTGGGGGTGCGCCCGGCCGCGTACTCGGCCACGAAGTCCTCGACGACGTCCTCGCGGAAACGTTCGGCCAGGTCCCACACGTAGAACGGGATGCCGATCACGTCGGCGGCGCGGCGGGCGTCGCGGGAGTCCTCGATGGTGCAGCAGCCGCGGGCACCGGTGCGGAAGGACTGGGGGTTCGCGGAGAGCGCGAGGTGCACCCCCGTCACGTCGTGGCCCGCCTCGGCAGCGCGGGCGGCGGCGACAGCGGAGTCCACGCCGCCGGACATGGCGGCCAGCACCCGCAGCCGGGAGCCGTCACGGGGGCCGTCGGGGGCACCAGGGAAGTCAGTCATAGCCCTTCCAGGGTAAGGGCACGGTCAGACGAGCCCGGCGGTGCGGGCCCGCTCGACCACCGGGCCGATGGCGTCGACCAGCGCGTCCACGTCCTCCTGGGTGGAGGTGTGGCCGAGGGAGAAGCGCAAGGACCCCCGGGCGCGGGCGCTGTCGGCACCCATGGCCAGCAGGACGTGGCTGGGCTGGGCCACCCCGGCCGTGCACGCCGAACCGGTGGAGCACTCGATGCCCTGGGCGTCGAGGAGCAGCAGCAGGGAGTCGCCCTCGCAGCCGGGGAAGGAGAAGTGGGCGTTGGCGGGGAGGCGGCCGTGCGGTGCGGGGTCGCCGTTGAGCACGGCCTCGGGGACCGCCGCCTGCACCGCCGTGATCAGCCGGTCCCGCAGGGCGCCGATGTCCCGGGCGAACGCTTTGTGCCCGGTGGCGGCGAGCGTCCCGGCGGCGGCGAACGCGGCGATCGCGGGCACGTCGAGGGTGCCGGAGCGCACGTCCCGTTCCTGGCCGCCGCCGTGCAGCAGGGGTACGGGGGTGGCGTCCCGGCGCAGCAGCAGGGCGCCGACACCGTAGGAGCCGCCGATCTTGTGGCCGGTGACGGTCATCGCGTCGAGCCCGGAGGCCGCGAAGTCCACCTCGGTCTGGCCGAACGCCTGGACCGCGTCGGAGTGCAGGGGGACCTCGAACTCCCGCGCGACGGCGGCGAGTTCGTGGATCGGCTGGAGGGTGCCGACCTCGTTGTTGGCCCACATCACGGTGGCGAGCGCCACGTCGCGGGGGTCGCGCTCGATCGCCTCGCGCAGGGCCTCGGGGTGCACGCGGCCGTACCCGTCGACAGGGAGCCATTCGACGCGGGCGCCCTCGTGGTCGGCGAGCCAGTGCACGGCGTCGAGGACGGCGTGGTGTTCGACGGGACTGGCGAGGACGCGCACGCGGGCGGGGTCCGCGTTGCGGCGGGCCCAGTACAGGCCCTTGACGGCCAGGTTGTCCGATTCCGTGCCGCCGCTGGTGAAGACCACCTCGCTGGGGCGGGCGCCGAGGGCGGCGGCGAGCGCCTCGCGCGCCTCCTCGACCGTGCGGCGGGCGCGACGCCCGGCGGCGTGCAGCGAGGAGGCGTTCCCGGTGGCGGAGAGGTGCGCGGTCATCGCCTGCACCGCCTCCGGGAGCATCGGAGTGGTGGCGGCGTGGTCGAGGTAGGCCATGATGCCTCGATTCTACGAGGAGGCCTTGGGCGCGGTCGGGTTCCCGGCAACGGTTCCGGCAGCGTTTCCGACTGCGGTCGGCCCCCCGGCCGGCCCGGCCATCCGCGCGGTGCCGCGTCCCGACCGCGGCCGGGGGGTCAGAGCTGCTTGACGCGGGCCAGTTGGCGGGACTGGGCGACCAGGCGGTCCGCCGAGTCCCAGACTTCGGCGTCCTCCTCCAGGAAGCCGCCGGCGAGGTTGCGGGTGGTGATCGCGATGCGCAGCGGGCCGGGGGCGGGGCTGGAGCGGACGTGCACGGTGAGTTCGACGGTGGGGACCCAGCCCATCAGGCCCATCTCGAAGGCCGTGGGCGGCAGGGCGTCGACCGCCAGCAGCAGGGACAGGGCGTCGTGGTCGCGGCCGTCGGCGAGGCCGAACCAGGCGCGCATCTCGCCCTTGCCGCTGGGGGCGCCGACGGCCCACCCCGCGGTGGCCGGGTCCAGGCGGACGTCGAGGCGGTCGGCGATCGGGGCGCCACCGGGGAGCGGCCGGTGGCCCTCGGGCGCCTGGTCGCTGCCGAGGCACCGGTGGTACGGCGGGATCGGGAACGGCTCGGCGGTGGTGCGCACGTCGTCGGGGAGGGCGGCGAGATCACCGTAGGAGGCGGTGACGCGCAGGCGTTCGGTCCCGTCCTGGAGGAGGGAGACCTGGCCGGTGGACATGGTGCGGCCGGTGCGGACGACCTCGGTGCGCAGCAGGGCCGGGCCCGGCGTGGACGGGGTGAGGTAGTGCGCGGTGATCGTGAAGGGGTCCGGGTGCGGGAGGACCTCGCCGAGCGCCCGCGCGGCGGCGGCGAGCAGGTAGCCGCCGTTGACGGCATCGAAGATCGTCCAGCCCGCCGACAGCTCCGCGTCGAAGGCTCCGGGCTCGCCGGGCCGGGCGGCGACGGCCGTGTCGCGGTCGAACTCGCTGTCGCCGACAGCGGCTCGGGCGCCTTCGGCCGCAGCCGCCGCACCCGTCAGCCCTGTTGCCCCTATCACGTCGGTCATGGCGGCACCGTACACCCAAAAAGTTACCGGCCGGTAGCCCGGGTTCGGATCGTGCCCGACGACGCCGCGTCCTCCTCCCGCACCGAGCTGCGGCGGTTCCAGGTGCGCGGCGCCCGCCAGCCGTACCGCATGGCCAGCAGCCGCAGCACGAAGGCGGCGATCGCGGCGCAGATGCCGCCGGCGGCGCTGAATGCGTGGAAGTGGATGAGCAGGGCGACGATGGCGGCCCCGACGAGCGCCGGGACCGCGTACAGGTCGCGGTCCCAGCGCAGCAGCGAGGGCACCTCCTGGGCCAGCACGTCGCGCAGGACCCCGCCGCCGACGGCCGTGGCCAGGCCCAGCACGGCGGAGTAGGTGACCCCGAGGCCGTAGGCGTGCGCCTTGGTGGTGCCCGCGACGCAGAACAGGCCGAGCCCGGCGGCGTCCAGGACCATCACCGCGCGGTTGATCCGCTCGACCTCCGGGTGGAGGAAGAAGACCAGCACGGTGGAGACCAGCGGGGTGACGAAGTAGCCGAGGTCGGTGAAGGCGGCCGGCGGTACGGCACCGATCATCAGGTCCCGGATGATCCCTCCGCCCAGCGCCGTGGCCTCGGCGAGCACCGCCATGCCGAACACGTCGAGGTTCTTGCGGACGGCGAGCAGCGCACCGGAGATGGCGAAGACGAAGATCCCGGCGATGTCGAGCGTGTACTGGACGGAAGGGGCGAACAGCGGCGGGTTGGGCGGGGTCACAGCGACAGTTCTACCGGTAGCGCACCGCGGTGCCGCACACCCCGGCCCGCACCGCCCGCCGCGCTACCGCAGCGCCGGGCGGCCGGTGGTCTCCAGCCACGTCCGGAACAGGTCGCCGAGGCGCTGCCCGGAGACCCGCTCGGCGGTGCGCACGAAGTCCGCCGTGTCCGCGTTGCCGTAGGCGTGGCGGGAGGTCCACACCTTCAGCAGGCGGAAGAAGGCGGGGTCGCCGATCCGCTCGCGCAGCACCTGCAGGGTCATCGCGCCGCGCTCGTAGACGGCGTAGGCGAACATCGTGTCGCGCCCGGGGTCGGCCACCGCGATCCGCCAGAACGGGTCGTTCGGCGCGTAGTGGTTGTACGCGGCGAGGAACCAGTCGTGCGCCGACCTGGTGCCCTTGTGCTCGTCCCACAGCCACTGGGCGTAGGTGGCGAAGCCCTCGTTGAGCCAGATGTCCTTCCACTGCCTGACGGAGACGGAGTCGCCGAACCACTGGTGGGCGAGTTCGTGGACGATCGTGGTCTCGTTGCGGACGGCCGAGTAGACCGGCTTGGACTGCACCTCCAGGGAGAAGCCCGCCTGAGGCATGTCGTCCACGACGGCGCCGGTCTCCTCGAACGGGTAGGGGCCGAACACCTGCGACCAGTAGTCGGTGGCCTCGGCTGTGACGGCGTAGACGTCGACCTTGCTGCCCGCCTCCAGGTCCGGGTCGATGGCGACGTACATCGGTATGCCGCCCGGGGTGCGGCCGGTGCGCACGTCGAAGCGGTCGATGGTGGCGGTGGCCAGGTAGGTGGCCATCGGCCTGCCCTCCCGCCAGTGGGCGACGGTCCGCCCGCCCTTGTCGTGGGTGGATATCAGGCGGCCGTTGGAGACCCCCGTCAGCCCCTTGGGGGCGTTCAGGGTGACGTCGAAGGTGGCCTTGTCGGACGGGTGGTCGCTGGAGGGGAACCAGGTGGAGGCCGCGTTGGGTTCGCACGCCACGAAAACGCCCGTCTTCGTCTTCAGCCAGCCGTACTTCGAGCCGAAGACGATGGGACCGCCCAGCGGCTGCGGCACGCCGCCGTAGGTGACGGTGGTGGTGAACCTCCGCCCCTTGTACAGCGGATGGGCGGGGGTGATGACGAGCTCGTCCCCGGCGCGCCGGAACGCGGCGGGGCGGCCGTCGACGCGCACGCCGCGCACGGTGAGCCGCTGCAGGTCCAGGTCGAAGGAGGACAGGTCCTGGGTGGCCCGGGAGGTCAGCTCGGCCCGGCCGTCGAGCCGCCCGCTGCCCGGGTCGTAGGAGATGTCCAGGCCGTAGTGGGAGACGTGGAAGCCCCCGTTGCCGAGCCCGGGGAAGTACGGATCGCCGACGCCCGGCGCGCCCGGTGACGGGGTGCCGGGGCGGAGGGCCGCCGCCGCGTCGGCGGGGGTGGTGGCCGCGGCGGCAGGGGTCGTACCCGCCGCCGCGAGGCAGGCCGACGCGGTGGCGACGGCTAAGGCGGAGATCCGGGTCGAACGGGAGAGCGCCATGAGCATTCCCTTCGAAGGCGCTGACAGAGCCGGGGGCACTCTGCCCACGGATGATCCGTCACGCACACGAATTGCGGAACCAAGCCGCCGCCGCGTCCCGAACTGGCTTGCGGATCACCCTGGTTGACCGAAAGCGACCGCCGGCCGCGGGCGGTCGGCACCGGTCTCCCGCCGCACCCGGGGAACTGCTTCTCCCCCGGTTCCCCCCTGGGTTCCCCCCGGGTTTCCCCTCGGGCGATGGCCCGCTTCCGCTCGAATCGGGGGACAGTTCGACCGTCGTTCGGGCGTCCCGTAATGTCTGCCTGTCATATCGGGCACTTGTGGGGGTACAGCCAACGTGCACAGATCCTCGAAGCACCGTGCCAGACGGCGCGGTGCTTTTCTCGCGGCGGCCGTCGGGGCGGCGCTCGCCCTCGTGGCAGCCTTGGTCGCGATAGGCAACGCGGGAGCCTCGGACAACGCTCCGGTCTCCACCTTCGCCATTCCGGACACCGGGCCCGCGCTCCCGGCGAACATGCCCCACTGGACCGCGCGGGCGGCCAGGCAGTTCTGGACCGCGCAGCGCATGGCGCAGGCCAAGCCGCTGCCGGACGACCGGCGCGGCCCGTCGAGCGGCGTCAAGCGCTCCGGGGCGAGCACGCAGAACCTGCGCGAACTCCCCCTCGACACCACCCCTTCCGACACCCCGACCGGTACGCCGACGGACACCTCGACCCCCACCGACACCCCGGCGCCCGGCCCCACCACACCCACCGCGACCGGCACGCCCACGGACCCCCCCACGTCCACGGCGCCCACCGGCTCGCCGAGCACCAGCCCCTCCGCGAGCACCAGCGCCTCGCCGAGCGCCTCCCCCACGGCGTCGGCGACGGCCGGCCAGAGCGCGCACTTCGCCGGCCTGGCGATGATCGGGCGGATGTACCTGACGATCGGCACCGGCAACTACTTCTGCACCGCGAGCGTGATCAACAGCCCGCACCACAACATCGTGCTCACCGCGGGCCACTGCCTGGACAGCAGGGCGGGCGCCGGTTCGCTGGCGTTCGTGCCGAACTGGACCGAGGCCACCCCGCAGCCGTACGGCATCTTCCCGGTCGCCACGGACTCCGAGGGGCGCAGCCGGGTCTGGATCGACGCGCGCTACTACGACCGCGGGCACGGGCGGGGCGCCCCCTGGGACGTGGCCTTCGCGCAGGTCGGACCGCGCAGCGACGGCAAGCAGGTACAGGACGTGGTGGGCGGCAACAACCTGGGCACCGGCCGCGGCTACGCCTTCCCATCGGTCCGCCTGGTCGGCTACGCGGGCACGGACCCGCAGCCGCTGACCTGCTCCAACAGCACCACGCAGTTCACGCCGACCGACGGCACCCCGGGCTCCTACCTGCAGATCGCCTGCACCGACTACCGCACGGGCACCAGCGGCACGCCCTTCCTGACGGACCTCGACCCCTCCTCCGGCACCGGCACGGTGGTCGGCAGCATAGGCGGCTGGAACACCGGGGGCCTGAGCCCCGACGTCTCGTACAGCTCCTACTACGGCAGCGACATCCAGAGCCTCTTCAACGCCGCGGTGGCCGGGAGCACGCCCGCGCGCCCCAACGTGCTGCCGCCCGCCTCGACCCTGACCAGCTCCACGCTGATGGCCTCGGGGCGCTTCACGCAGTCCCCGAAGCCGGATCCGGACAAGAGCGACGTGATCGTGCGGTGGTCCGACGGCGAGCTGACGCTGTACCGCGGCGCGGGCAACGGGCGGTTCGACAAGGAGATCCAGCTCGTCGCGCCCAACCCGACCTGGAAGAAGGCCGTCTCCATGACGGCCGGCGACTTCGCGGGCTCCGACACCTACGACCTGCTGGTGCGGTGGACCGACGGCAGCCTGACGCTCTTCCCGGACGTCGACGAGCGCGGCCTGCACACCCAGATCACCCTGGTCAGGCCGGGCACGACGTGGCAGCACGAAGTCACCATGACGGCGGGCCGGTTCACCACGGACGACACCTGGCCGGACGACCTGATCGTGCGGTGGTCGGACGGCGAGACCACGCTGTACAAGAACATCGACCGCTGGGGGCTGCACGGCCAGACGCAGCTGGCCAAGCCCGACTCGGTGTGGACCCACGCGGTCTCGCTCGCCTCGGGCGACTTCGCCGGCGGCAACGAGTGGGACCTCGTGGTGCGCTGGTCCGACGGCGAGTTGACGCTCTACCCGGACGTCGACCAGAACGGACTCCACAGCGAGGTTCGGATGCGCGCCGCGAGCCCGCTGTGGACCCATGCGACGCTGACCGCGGCCGGCGACTTCACCAGCACCGACCCCTGGCCGGACGACCTGCTCGTGCGGTGGTCGGACGGGCAGATGTCGCTCTACGGCGACTCCGGCCGGTCCCTGGGCACCGAGTCCGTGCTCGCCGCGGCCTCGAATTCGTCGCTGCCGCTGACGCGCCGCTGAGCCATGGGGCGTCCCCGGGTCGTTCCGGGGGCGCCCCGAGCTCGGTCACCACCCCCGGCGCGGCAAGGATGCGCAACCGTGATCTGACGCCGCGCGTCCGGCGTCGATACCGTCGGTGCCATGGACAACCGAATCCGTGCCGTGTGCGATCTGACGATCCCCGTGGTCCGCGAGATGGCCGGGCTGCACGAGTACGACGGCGTGGTACAGGACCTCTCCCCCGAGGGCGTGCGCCGCTCCCTGGCCGCCCTGGCCCGCGCCCGCCGCGACGGCACCCCCCTGCCCGACCCGCACGACGAGGCGCACCTGGCCGCCTTCGAGGAGGCGGTACGGGTGCAGTACGCGGAGCTCGAACTCCACCGCCGCGACCCCTATCTGCACCTGTCCAACCTCGAACTGACCGCATACGACCGGGAGTACGCCCCCGAGGAGGAGCGCGCGCAGGCCCGCCGCCGCCATCTGACGCAGTGGCCGGAGGCGGTGGACGCCGCCGTGGCCGCGCTCGACCAGCTGACGGCCCCGGTCGCCGGCGCGCTGCTGGGCGCCGTGCGCGGCCTGACGGCGGAGCTCGACCCGGCCGAGGGCCCGCACGCCGTGGCGGCGTTGGCGGCGCACGAGCGACTGGTCGCCCATGTCGCGCGCGCGGCGGAGACCGGCGACCCCGACCCGCGGCTGGGCGGACCGGCCCTGGCATTGCTGATGGGCAGTCAGGAAGGCGTGGCCGTCGATCTTTCGGAGCTCGCGCGCGACGCCGAGCGGGAGCGGGACCGGATGACCGGGCTGCTCACCGAGGCGTGCGGGGAGCTCGCCCCGGGCCGTCCGGTCGGCGAGGTGGTCCGCGAGCTGCTGGCCGACCACCCCGACGCCGACGGGGTGATCCAGGAGGCGGCCCGGCTGACCGAGGAGGTGATCGCCTTCACCCGGGAGCGCGGCCTGGTGCCGTACCTGGACGGCGAGTGCCTGGTCGGCCCCTCGCCCGCCTCGCGCCGCTGGTCGTCCGCGATGATGACGTGGGCCGCGCCCTTCGAGGCCGAGGCGCCCTCCTGGTACCACATCACCCCGCCCGGCGAGCAGTGGCCGCAGGCCGAGCGCGAGGAGTGGCTGACGCTCTTCTGCCGCACCGGGCTGCCCGCGATCACGGTGCACGAGATCGCCCCCGGCCACTTCGCGCACGGCCGCGCGCTGCGCCGGGCGCCGACACCGGTGCGCCGGGCCCTGCACTCGCTGGCGTTCTGCGAGGGCTGGGCGCACTACGCGGAGGAGATGTGTCTGGAGGAGGGGTTCCGGGCCGGCGACCCCCGGTACGCGATCGGGGTGGCCCTCGAAGCGCTGGTCCGGGTGACCCGGCTGACGTGCGCCATCGGCCTGCACACCGGGGCGATGGATGTCGCGGAGGCCACCGAGCGCTTCATGCGGGACGCCCATCTGGCGCGCGCCGCGGCGGCCTCCGAGGCGCGCCGCGGGACCTTCGACGCGGCGTACGGGCGGTACACATGGGGCAAGCTGGAGCTGCTGCGGCTGCGGGAGCGGGCGCGCAAGGAGTGGGGCACGGCCTTCACCCCCGGGCGGTTCCACGCCGCCCTGCTCGAACTGGGCAGCCCGCCCCTGGGGTTGATCGGCACCGCCGTGGAGCGCCACGCCCCCACACCTAACTGACGAACCGTCAGACGCGGCGGGACCATCCCGGCTGCTGCCGCCACCCCGGCCCGGGCCCGGGACCCGGATACCCCGGCCCGGGCGCCGGGGAGCCCCAGGGGCCGGGGGCGGGCGGCGGCGCGTAGGCGTC
The DNA here is from genome assembly GCA_964398515.1 of uncultured Streptantibioticus sp. Lineage (GTDB taxonomy): Bacteria > Actinomycetota > Actinomycetes > Streptomycetales > Streptomycetaceae > CAYNNX01. The sequence goes on from CAYNNX010000129.1 coordinate 15,746, forward strand.
CCGGTCGTAGAAGGGGCGGGCGCAGGCCCGCAGCCACATCGTCACCGGGTCGTAGCCGTCGGACATCGCAACGGTGGCCATCGGCAGCCCGGCCGGGACCGCTGCCACCGACCGCTGCATCATCACCCGAACCGCCTCGACCGCCCGCGGCCCGGTGTCGTACAGGTCGAGGCCGATCGCCAGGTACGGCTCGCCGAGCGCCGGGCCCACCCAGGCGGCGCGCAGCGAGCGCACCGGCGGCGTCTGCCGGGCGTGCTGGGCCAGCACCGCGTAGGTCTGCGGAATCTGCGGAAGGACGGCGGCCGGGTCGCAGATCTGCAGCGGCCCCGCGGGCGCCCGGTCCAGGCCGGTGGCGACGCGGCGCAGATCGGCCCAGGGCACGCCGACGCCGCCGCCGGGCGCGTGCGGGTTGAGCCACAGTCCGTAGTGCTCGCGGTAGAGCTCGGCGGCGATCTCCCGGCCGGAGAGGACCTCGTGCGAGCGGTTCCACCCGCTGGCGGCGAGCTCGGCGGGGGAGGTCACGCACGGTACGTAGCGCGCCCCGTCGACCTCCATGTTCCCGTACTGGGCGTCGGGGGACCCCGGCTCGCCCTGCCAGAGCAGCATCCACACCCGCCCGTCGCCGAGCGCGCGCAGCAGCGTCTCGTACGTGTCGTAGCGGCCGGGGGCCACTTCGCGCAGCGCGTTCTCCACGCCCGCCGGGCCGGTCACGCCCGCCCCTGATGCCGCTGCCGCGTTCACGAGAATCCGTCGCTCCCTCGTCTGCCCGTCCCCGAACCCGCCCGGCCCGCTCGCCGTGCCCCCTCAGGGTAGGTCCCGGCGGGCGGCCAGGTCCCGTCAGTCCCGGGTGAAGAAGGGCCGCATCCGCTCCAGCATCCAGTCGCCCACCGGATCCTGGGCGATGTCGAGCAGCAGCAGGTTGACCGGCCAGGGCACGGGCTGGGCACCGAGCGCCCGGCCCAGGGCGTTCATGGCGGCGGCCCGGTCCTCCTCCTGCCAGCGGTCGAGCTCCACCCCGACGAAGAGCACGGGCGGCTCGCCCTCGACCGATCCCAGGGCGCGCCGGGCGGTCAGGACCACCGGCGTCACGGCGAACTCCCCCGCGGCCGCGGCCAGGAAGTCCACCGGCTCGTCGTCGGGCGCGGGCTCCCACAGCCGCACCCGGCCCCCGGCCGCTCCGGTGCGGCACAGCTCGGCGACCGCGGCGGCGGGCAGCGGAATGCCCACCGCGCCGCCGGGGTTGACGGCCAGCCCGGCGCGCGGCGGCAGTCCCCGGGCGAACTCGCGGGCCGGGGCCACGGCGAACGGCATCCCCGGCGCGGCCCGCAGCAGTTGGGCCTCGGAGCTGAAGACGGGCACGTACGCGGCGCCGTCGAGCTCGATCGCGGGTATGTCGAGATCGCGGCTGTCCGGTCCGCCGCCGGCCGGCAGCGGCACCCACAGCTGCGAGCGGCCGAGCACCTCGATGACGCGCGGGGTGGCGTTCGGGTCGCCGAGGGCGGCGCCGAGCACCTCCTCCAGCTCGTTGGCCGGCCAGCCGTCGCCGTGCGGCAGGCCCGGCTCGACGGTCGCATAGGGCTCGTGCGCCCCGAGTTCGTGGCCGTATCCCGCCGGAATGCTCATCTCCACCCACCTGCCGTCGAACGTCGTGCCTGGCGGAACCCTAGCGGCCCTGGCCGGTGGGGCGTGCGCCGTGTAATGATGCACGCGCCCAAACTCCATACCGGCCGTTCGAATCCGTGCGGGAGAGTTCCCGGCATCGCCGCCGGGGCGCCGAAGGAGCAAGTCCTCCCTTGAATCTCTCAGGCCCCGTTACCGCACGGGTGAGGCACATCTGAAAAGCGGGCGGCCCACGGCCGTCCCACCCAAGGTGCAAACCGCACCCCGCCGGGGGTCGTGGTGAACCTCTCAGGTTCCGATGACAGATGGGGAGGAATGTCCTCCCGCCTGTCCGCACCTCGGAGCCCGTACATGCCAACCGATTCCGCAGCCCCACGACGCACCGCGCTGGACGCCGTGCACCGCGCGCTCGGCGCCACCATGACCGACTTCGCCGGCTGGGACATGCCGCTGCGCTACGGCAGCGAGCGCGACGAGCACAACGCGGTGCGCACCGCCGCCGGGCTCTTCGACCTCTCCCACATGGGCGAGATCGCCGTGACCGGTCCGCAGGCCGGGCAGGCGCTCGACCACGCGCTGGTCGGCCACGTCTCCGCGCTGGCCGTCGGCCGCGCCCGCGGTGGCG
>CAYNNX010000130.1:0-7006 GCA_964398515.1 uncultured Streptantibioticus sp.
GGACTCCGGGCGGGACTTCGGGCGCGAGGCGATCGACACCCTGGTGAAGCTCATGGAGGACCACCGCGACGCGGTCGTGGTGATCGTCGCCGGGTACACCGCGGAGATGGAGCGGTTCCTGACCGCCAACCCCGGAGTGGCCTCCCGGTTCTCGCGCACGATCACGTTCGGCGACTACACGCCCGAGGAGCTGCTGCGGATCGTCGGCGCGCAGGCCGACGAGCACGAGTACCGGCTCGCCGAGGGCGCCGACGAGGCGCTGCTGAAGTACTTCACCGCCCTGCCGAAGGGCCCCACGTTCGGCAACGGGCGCACCGCCCGGCTGACGTTCGAGGCGATGGTGGAGCGCCACGCCGGACGCGTCGCGCAGCTGTCCGCGCCCACCCATGACGATCTCCAACTGCTCTACGCGGAGGACCTGCCGGAGCTGCCCTGACCCCGCGGGTGCCCGGCCACCCGGCAGGCCATGGTGTCGTACCGGCGTGGGAGGATGGCATCGCCAAGGCGGCGGGGCGGTGAACGCCGGGATACGGCTGCGACACGAAGGGACGGGCACAGGTGGGTGACAACCAGAACCTCCTGGCCGAGCAGCGGCGTGCCCTGATCCTGGACGAGGTCAGGCGGCGCGGCGGCGTGCGGGTCAACGAGCTGACGCGCAAGCTCAACGTGTCGGACATGACCGTCCGCCGCGACCTGGACGCCCTGGCCCACCAGGGTGTGGTGGAGAAGGTCCACGGCGGTGCCGTCCCGGTGGCCGAGGCGAGCAGCCACGAGCCCGGTTTCGAGGCGAAGTCCGGTCTGGAGCAGGGCGCCAAGGAGGCCATCGCGCGGGCCGCCGCCGCCATGGTGACCCCGGGCAGCGCGATCGCCCTGTCGGGGGGCACGACGACGTACGCGCTCGCGCACCACCTGCTCGACGTGCCGGATCTTACGGTGGTCACCAATTCGGTGCGGGTCGCGGACGTCTTCCACGCGGCACAGCGGCGGCCGGGCCGGGGCGGGCAGTCGGTGGCCCGTCCGGGGTCGGCCACGGTGGTGCTCACGGGCGGAGTGCGCACGCCGTCGGACTCGCTGGTGGGCCCGGTGGCGGACCGGGCGATCCGCTCGCTCCACTTCGACCTGCTCTTCCTCGGGGTGCACGGCCTGTCGGTCGAGGCGGGGCTGTCCACGCCGAACCTTGCCGAGGCGGAGACCAACCGCCAGTTCGTGCGCTCCGCACGCCGGGTCGTCGTCATCGCCGACCACACCAAGTGGGGCACGGTGGGCCTGAGTTCGTTCGCCTCGCTGGAGGAGGTCTCCACGCTGGTCACCGACTCGGGCATACCGGAGGTGCTGCGCGCCGAGATCTCCGAACACCTGGCGGATCTGGTGGTGGCGGGTGACGTCGACGCCGCCGAGGAGGGCTGACGCGCCCGCAGACGGCTGACGCAGCGTCAGGGTATGGTGGCCGCCGACCGGTCGCCGTCGTCGCTGTCGCTGTCGCTGTCGCGGAGGTTCGTCGTCATGATGCGCCCGTTGCGCCCCGTCGGGCTGGACTTCGCCGCCTCGGCCGCGGTCCGGCTGGTCTTCGCCGCCGGTGTGGCCGCGGACACCGGTGAGGTGTACCGGGCGCTGGCGAAGGACACCGAGGGCTGGACCGCCTGGTTCCGCGCGGTCGTCGTGGCCGGGCCCACGGCCTCGGGCCGGCGGATCGGTCTCAGGGGCGGCGTCCGCTTCCACGAGACGGTCCTCGCGGCGCAGCGGGACGAGCGGTACGCCTACCGCGTGGACGCCACCAACGCCCCCGGGGTCCAGGCGCTGCTGGAGGAGTGGTGCGTCGCCCCGCTGGCCGACGGCGGCACGCGGGTGCGCTGGACGGTCGCCGCCGACGGCCCGCCCGCCGTCCGCGCCGTGCTGCACGCGGCCCGGCCGGCGCTCGGGTACGCCTTCCGGGACGCGCTCCGCTCGCTCGACCGGCACCTCGCCGCAGCGGCGGCCGCCTGAGGCGGGCGAGGGCGCCGGGGCTCAGGAGGGCCACGCCCCTGTCGCCAGGAATCCGTCGATGGCCGCCGAGTACGGCGTGATGTCCAGGCCCTGGCCGGCCAGCCATTCGTCGGAGTAGTACTTGTCGAGATAGCGCTCCCCCGGATCGCACAGCAGGGTGACGACGCTGCCCGTACGGTTCTGGGCGAGCATCTCCGCGACGATCCGCAGGGCGGCCCACAGCCCGGTGCCGGTCGAGCCGCCCGCCTTGCGGCCGATCGCGTGCTCCAGCGCCCGGACGGCGGCGACCGTGGCGGCGTCGGGGACCTTCATCATCCGGTCGATGGCCCCCGGCAGGAAGCTCGGCTCCATCCGGGGCCGCCCGATGCCCTCGATGCGCGAGCCGCTCTCGCAGGAGACGTCCGGGTCGCCGGTGACCCAGCCGTCGAAGAAGCAGGAGTTCTCGGGGTCGGCGACGCAGATCCGCGTGTCGTACTGCATGTAGCGGGCGTAGCGGCCGATGGTCGCCGAGGTGCCGCCGGTGCCCGCCGTCGCCACGATCCACGCGGGCTCGGGGTACCGTTCCCTGCGCAGCTGCTGGTAGATCGACTCGGCGATGTTGTTGTTGCCGCGCCAGTCGGTGGCCCGTTCGGCGTAGGTGAACTGGTCCATGTAGTGGCCGCCGGAGTCGCGGGCGAGCCGTGCCGCGGTCTCGTACACCGCGTGCGGCTCGTCCACCAGATGGCAGCGTCCGCCGTGGAACTCGATCAGCCGCTGCTTCTCCCGGCTGGTGGTGCGCGGCATGACGGCGATGAAGGGGACGCCGATCAGCGCCGCGAAGTAGGCCTCGGAGACGGCGGTCGAGCCGCTGGAGGCCTCGATGACCGGGCGTTCGGGGCGGATCCAGCCGTTGCACAGCCCGTAGAGGAAGAGCGATCGGGCCAGCCGGTGCTTGAGGCTGCCGGTGGGGTGGGTCGACTCGTCCTTCAAGTACAGGTCGATTCCCCAGTGTTCGGGGAGCGGGAAGCGCAACAGGTGGGTGTCGGCGCTGCGGTTGGCGTCCGCCTGCACTTTGCGGACGGCTTCCTTGAGCCAGCTCCGGTACTGGGGGTCTGATCGGTCCACATCCACGGTGGGCATGGGGGTGTCCGGATCTGTACGGTTCGCGTTCGCGGCGTGATCGACGGTGTCCACTTGCCTCCGCCTTCCGCTGATCCCGTACCCGGTCGGCGGACCGGGCTCTGCCGATGATAGGCAGTCGCAGGTCAAAGGGCGCGTCACGGCCGCGCGCCGCGTCTGGTGCGGGCCTGCCGGGACCGGCACACTGCGCAGCAGGCGGGTGTGCGGAGCGGCCGGCGCGGGGCGGCGGCCCGCCCTCGCGGTGAAGGGGGTTCGCGGTGGCGGAAACCGAGTTCAGTGTGTCCGGGGTGCACATCAGCGCATGGCCGCGTTCGCTCACCCGGGCGGGCACGGTCGTGCTGGGTGACGGCAGGGTCGCCCTGCTGACCAGCAGAGGCAAGGAGATCGACAGCGCACCCCTGGCGGCCGTGCGCGCGGCCGCGTCCCTCTGGATCGGCGCGGGCCGGCACGTCCGGTTGACGTTGGAGGGCCGCCGGTACCGGCTGCGGGTGGGCCATCAGGACGGCGGCGCGCTGCGGCGGTTCCTGGAGGTGCTGGCCTGGGCCCGGGAGCAGGAAGGCCCGACGGGAGACCAGGGCGGCAGCGGCCGCCGCCGCTGAGATCGCCGAGCCGCCGGGAGCGACAGGCTCTGCCATCGCCGGGCGCCGAAGATCGGACCCGCCCCGGGGCCGAGGAGCGCCGGGACCGCCAGGCCCCGAGAACGGCGCCGAGAAACGGCGTGACTGGTGTGGCTTGAGTTGCGAAAGGGCCTCACCCGGGTCAACCTGGTCACACACAAGGAGTACACAGGTAGTAACTCTGAGTGTTCCGCACAGGCTTTCCCACTCGAAGCGGGACGGGTTCGACCCGGAACGGCGGCCGGCCCTACCGCGGAGGGAGTCGCAGCCGTGATCACCACCCAGCACACCCGACAGTGCGTCCTGGAACTCGAAGCCCTGCCCCACCGCATCGGACAGGTGCGAAGAATCGTCTCGGCACAGCTTCGCTACTGGAACCTCGACGCGCTCACCGACACGACCCTGCTCGGCATCACCGAGCTGCTGGCCAACGTCCACCGCCACGCCCAGCCGGACAAGCGGTGCGCGGTCGAGCTCCTCCACGAGGACGGCCGACTGATCGTATCGGTCGCCGACAACGACCCCCGCGCGCCGCGTGCGGGGCTGCGTACCGACGCGATGGACACCTGCGGCCGGGGGCTGGCGATGCTCGACGCCCTCAGCGACGACTGGGGTACCCGCCCCAATGAGAACGGCGAAGGCAAGATCGTGTGGTTCGCCCTCAACGACCCCGCCTCGGCCACCGCCCCGGCAGCGGTCCCCGCACGCACGACGATCGCGGTTCCCCCGCGCGCCCCGGTCGCCATCGGCCCGCTCCCCCAACCGGTCGCGGTCTGACCACGGCCGTCACGTAACGGCCGAACCATCGGCACGCTGCCGAACATCGGCGAAGCCCCCGACCGGGTCGGGGGCTTCGCCGATGACTGCCGTCACCGGCGCGCGATGGTGCGCACGCCCGCGGAGGTCAGCGGGTGGCGCCCGGCCGGCCGGCGAAGTGCTCCTCCAGCACGGACAGCCGGCGCCAGTACTCTTCCTCGTCGATCTCTCCGGAGGCGAACCGGCGGCCCAGCACGGCCAACGGCGAGTCCTGGCCGGGCCGTTCGAAGCGGGCCCGGGCCCACGGTCCGCGCCCGCGCCAGGCGGTGCGGCGCAGCAGCGTGACCACGCCGGCGACGACCGCCGCCCATACCAGCGGAACCAGAAGAATCCAGGGACCCGGTCCACCGCCGTCCCAGGGGCCTGCCAAGGCGTTCATGTCGGTCAACTCCTCAAAGATCGACGCCGGAGATCCACATCGAAGATCCGCATCGAAAGGCCGTGCCGATGGCCCATGTCGAAGGGCCGTGTCGAAAGACCGTGTCGATGGGCTGTGTCGATGGGCCGGTCGAAGGGCATGTCCGCCGGCGCGGACACTCTCCGAGCATCGCCCCCCGGGGGCCGTCCGGTCGTCGTACGGCCGCGGTGACCTGGCGTACCCCGGCGGGAGTAGGGCCGGGCAGGCGGGCTACGCCTCCAGTACCTCCAGCGGGTCGTCGAGCACGGGCTGCCAGGCCAGCTCCGCCGCGCCGACGAGGCTGTTGTGGTCCAGGCCGCACGCGAGGATCGGCACGGAACCGCTGCGTCCCCACAGGCTGCGGTCGGCGACGACGGCCCGCAGGCGCTCGGGGTCGGCCTCGAAGAGATGGCGGTGGAGGCCGCCGAGGGCGATGCGGTCCGGGTTGAGGACGTTGACCAGTCCGGCCAGGCCGAGGCCGAGGCGGTCGATGAGGGCCTCCGCGGCCTCCCGTACGGCCGGATCGCCGTACTCGTCCCGCAGCAGCCGGGCGCTGCGCTCCAGCAGGGAGATCTCCGGGCCGGTCGGCCGGCCGCACTCCTGGAGGAAGGCCAGCGGATCGACCTCGACGTCGAGGCAGCCGCGGCTGCCGCAGTGGCAGGGTCGCCCCGCGGGGTTGACGGTGAGGTGCCCGACCTCCAGCGCGAGCCCCGAACTGCCCGTGTGCAGACGCCCGTTGAGGACCAGCGCACCGCCGACGCCGCGGTGGCCGGTGGCGACGACGAGCAGGTGCTGGGCACCGCGTCCGGCGCCGTGGCGGTGTTCGGCGAGCGCGGCGACGTTGACGTCGTTGCCCACGAACGACGCCACGGGACGCCCGCCGGGGCCGGTGATGCCGTGGGCGGCGACCTGTTCGGCGAAGACCTGGCGCACGGGGGCACCGGCCGGCCAGTCCAGGTGCAGCGGATTGAGCGCGAGCCCCTCCGGCTCGGCGACCGCCGACGGTACGGCGAGCCCCGCGCCCACGCAGACCCGGCCGGTCGACTCCAGCAGCTGCGCACCGGCCTCGACGACGAGCCCCAGCACGTGCGCGGGATCGGCGGGCACGGTCATGCAGCCCGGCGTGGTCGCCACGATGCGCCCCCCGAGCCCGACGAGCGCGGCACGGAAGCCGTCCGCGTGGACCTGGGCGGCGAGGACGACAGGCCCCTCGGGATCGACCGACAGCCGGTGTGAGGGGCGCCCCTGCGCGCCGGCCGCGACAGTGGGCCGGGTGTCGACCCGGATCAGGCCGAGCGATTCGAGTTCGGCGGCGACCGCGCCCGCGGTGGCCCGGGTGACACCGAGTTCGGCGGTGAGCACGGCGCGGGTGGGCGCCCGCCCGGTGTGTACGAGCGCCAGCGCGGGACCGAGCGCCGCGCGGCCTCTTTCAAGCCTTGTCCGAGTCTGCGTCACGGTCCTATTCTCACTTTGTGCCGACGTTGAACAAAATGCGCACGGCCCTGCGGAGGGCCGGTCTCCACGGCTCCCCCGACGGCCTCGGCGCCGACGCACCCTCCTGGACCGCCGCACGGATCGCCCTGACCGCCTTCTTCGCCGTCGACGGCTTCACCTTCGCCGGCTGGGTGGTACGCATCCCGGCCATCAAAGCCCAAGTCGGCGCCTCACCGGGCGCGTTGGGGCTCGCGCTGCTCGGCGTGTCGGCCGGAGCGGTCGCGACGATGGTCGTCACCGGCCGCCTGTGCCACCGGTTCGGCAGCCACCGGGTCACGGTCGCCTGCGGGGCCCTTCTGGCGCTCAGCGTAGCGCTGCCCCCGCTCACCCGATCGGCGACCGCGCTCGGCCTGGTCCTGCTGGTCTTCGGCGCGGCGTACGGCGGGATCAACGTCGCCATGAACAGTGTCGCCGTCGACCTGGTCGCCGCCACGGGCCGCCCGGTGATGTCCGGCTTCCACGCCGCCTTCAGCCTCGGCGGACTGGCCGGATCCGCGCTCGGCGGCCTGCTGGCGCCCTACCTGACCGCCGCGCAGCACCTGCTGCTGCTCACCCCCGTCGTCCTGCTGGTCACAGCCGC
>CAYNNX010000130.1:7106-17894 GCA_964398515.1 uncultured Streptantibioticus sp.
TCGGTCTTCGGATCGGTCTTCGGATCGGTCTTCGGCCGAGGCCGGTTCGCGTGGCGGCGGCCGTCGGCTGGTCGTCGTCCTCGGCATGATCGCGCTGTGCGACGCCTACGGAGAGGGCGCCCTCGCCGACTGGAGCGCCCTCCATCTGAGCCAGGACCTGGCCGCCGGTCCCGGTCTGGCGGCCGCGGCCTACGCGCCGTTCGCGCTGGCCATGTCGGTCGGGCGGCTGTCCGGCACGGCGTTGCTGGAACGGCTCGGCGCGACGCGGACGTTGGTGCTGGGCGGTCTGGTCGCCGCCGGGGGCATGCTGGTCGGCGCACTGGGCCCGGTGCCGTGGCTGGTCCTCGCGGGCTTCGCGGTGACCGGGCTGGGCCTGGCCAACATCTTCCCCGTCGCCATCGGCCGCGCCGGAGCCCTGGCAGGCCCCGGCGGCGTCGCCCTGGCCTCCACGTTCGGTTACGGCGGCATGCTGCTCGGTCCGCCCTCGATCGGCTTCATCGCAGAGTCGGCGGGCCTGCCGTTCGCCCTGACCACGGTCGCCCTGCTGGCCGCGGTGGCGGCCGCGATCGCCTTCGCAACGCGGCACGCACACGCGTACGCCGGGTCGCGGGCCGAGGGCGGGAGGTGATCGTCCAGGAGGGTGCGCGCCTGCGGGGACCCGTACCCGCAGGCGCGCGGGAGCGCAGAGGCACAGGCGCACAGGCGCACACAACCAGTCCAAACCTTGCCGTACCCGGTGAAATGCAAAGCCGTAACCCGGCGTCCGACCCGTGGCCAACTGCCGTGCGACGTGCGATGAGTAGACAGTGGGCCCCGTGAGGTGAATGCTCAGGGGCCATGTCAGAATCTCTCCCGATACCCGCGCGGCCGGGCGGTATGGCATCCCGTGCGCTGGATCCCACCGAGGTGTTCCCGGGCCCGCAGCCGGTCGAATCTGCCGTGGCCGACGGTCACCGGATCATCGTCGGAGAGGTCCTCACGGGTCGGCACCGCGCGCCTCGCACCCGGACGGTGGTCGGCAGCGCGGTACTGGCCGCCACGGGTGTCGTCGCCGGGCTGTCGATGCTGTTGAGCCAGGGGTCGACGAAGACCTCGGCGCAACGCCACGCCCCCGCCAAGGCGGCACCCGACCAGGCTACGGACGTGACCGCCGAAGAGGCACCCGCCCGTACCTCGATCGTCACCCCTGCCCCGGAGCCCTCCCCCAGCGCGACACGGCCGGCCGCCCGAAGCCAGGCGGGCGCACCCGCCGCTCCAGCCTCGCTCGCCGCCCCCAGGCACCCTGCCGGCAACCCCGCCGACCCGCACCAGCGTCCCCTCGGCCAAGCCGAAGCCTGGCTCCGGGCCCTCCAACGGGCCGCCGAACGCGAACAGCACGACGGCCACTGGCACGGCCCGACCGACGCCTGGCACCCCGGCGGCCCCGACTGGCACTCCGGCGAAGGGGATTCCTCCGAGTAGCCGAGGCCGGGTGACGCGCAGGAGTTCGCACCGTGACTCCGCAGAGGTCGCGACCTCGATGCCCCGACGGCCCGGCAGTGCCTGAACGGGCGAACCCGCTGCCCCCGGGTGAACCCCTGTCGCGCGGCCCGGCACACCGGAGCAGTCCACCAGGCGTAACCGCCGGGGTCAGCCGAGCCAGCCGGGACGGACCAGGCCCGACTCGTAGGCCAGGACGACCAGTTGGGCCCGGTCGCGGGCGCCGAGCTTCACCATGGTCCTGCTGACATGCGTCTTGGCGGTGAGCGGGCTGACCACCAGGCGGCGGGCTATCTCGTCATTGGACAGGCCTATCCCGACCAGCGCCATGACCTCCCGTTCGCGTTCGGTGAGCTGCTCCATCCCCGCCGCCGGGGCGGGTTCCTTGGAGCGGGCGGCGAACTCCGCGATCAGCCTGCGCGTCACACCGGGCGACAGCAGCGCGTCCCCGGCCACGGCAGCGCGTACCGCGCGCAGCAGTTCGTCGGGTTCGGTGTCCTTGACCAGGAAGCCGGCGGCGCCCGAACGGATCGCCTCGAAGACGTACTCGTCGAGTTCGAAGGTGGTCAGGATGACGACCTTGACGTCGGCGAGCGCGGCATCACCGGTGATGCGGCGCGTCGCGGCCAGCCCGTCGAGGACCGGCATGCGAATGTCCATCAGGACGACATCGGGCTTGAGCCTGGCCACCTGACGCAGCGCCTCCTCGCCATCGGCCGCCTCGCCGACCACCTCGACGTCGGGCTGCGCGTCCAGCAGCGCGCGGAATCCGGCGCGGACCAGCACCTGGTCGTCCGCGAGCACCACCCGGGTCATCGCTCCTCCCCTCCCGGCCGGTCGGCACCGGCTGCGGCGGGCGCGCTCGCCGCAGCCGGCGGTATTGCGGGCGTGAGCGGGAGCGTGGCTATCACCCGGAACCCTCCGTCGCCACGCGGTCCCGCCTCGACCGTGCCGCCGAGCGCGGCCGCCCGTTCGCGCATACCGACCAGTCCGTTGCCGCCGCCGGTCTCACCCCCGCCGGTGGACGGACCGTCGTCGTCGATCCGCAGGCGCAGGGAGTCCTGGCGGTAGCCGATCCGCACGTGCGCGGTCCGCGCTCCCGAGTGCCGCACGATGTTGGTGAGCGCCTCCTGGATGATCCGGAAGGCCGCGAGATCGGTGCCCGGCGGCAGAGGGCGTGCCGTGCCGTCCACCTCCACGTGGACCCGCAGCCCGGCGGTCCCGGCCTGCTGGACGAGTTCGGGGAGGCGGTCCAGACCCGGCGCGGGCGCGCGTGGCGCGTCCCCGGGTGCGCGCACGGTCGCCAGTACCTGGCGCACCTCGCCCAGCGCCTCCTTGCTGGCGGCCCTGATCGTCGTCAACGCGGTACGGGCCTGTTCCGGCCTCTCGTCGATGAGCGCGAGTCCCACTCCCGCCTGGACGTTGATCACCGAGAGGCTGTGTGCGATGACGTCGTGCAGCTCCCGGGCGATGCGCAGCCGTTCCTCGTCGGCGCGGTGCCGCTCGGCCTCGGCCCGTTCGCGGCGGGCCCGCACGAACTGCTCCCGGCGGGACCGCAGGAGCTCGGCACCGGCGCCGAGAGCCGCCATCCAGGCCGCCACCCCGAACTCCTCGGCCCACGGCATCCCCGGGCGGCCCGGGGGCGGCAGCCATCGGTGGAGCCAGTGGTTCACCAGCAGGTGGCCGCAGTACAGGGCGCCCAGTGCCCCCCACGCGCCCCGGCGGTGCCCTCGCAGCACAGCCGAGGCGAAGGCGACGATGAAGCTGAGGAAGAACGGGCCCCAGGTATACCCGCCCGCGAGGTAGGCGAGGGTCACGGCGGCCGTCCCGTAGACCGCGGTGAGCGGCAGCCGGTGGCGGAGCGTCAGCAGCGCCGGGCCGATGAGCAGCAGCGCATAGGCCGCCGCGTCGAGACGCACCCGGTCGGCGTGGTGCCAGCCCCCCGAGGTAGAGCCCATCACCTGTACGAGGGCCACCACCAGCGAGGACGCCACGGGACGGTGACGGTCGTCCCTCCCGGCCCACCGCACCCACGGCGGCCCGTCCCGATGAGGCGGTCCGCCGCCCCACGGCTGGCCACCACCGGGGCCGCGGCCGACCTGGGACGCCCGTTCCTCGCTCATGGCGTCACGCTAGCCCGGGAGGATCCCGCCGACGTCACCCCGGCGCAGTGCGCCCGTGTACTCCGCTGGAAGTACCCGAGCCGCATGCGGGCACCGAGGTGCGTGCGGAGCGCCGGGACGGCGGGCGCCGGGCCGGGGATCACGGACCGCCGGCGGGCCCGGTTCACAGCCCCACCTGGTGTGCCAGCCGCGCGCACGAGTGGTCGAAGAACTCGTCACGGGCCTCGACGACATGGTTGAAGTGCCCGAAGACCTCGAACCCGACAAGACCGAAGAGCTGGGACCAGGCCGCCGTCAGCCCCGCCACCGTCGGCTCCGGCAGCCCGAGGGCGAGTTCGGCGGCGAGCCGTTCGACATCGGTGCGCACACCGTCGGGGAGGCGCTCGTCGGCCGGGACCGTGAGCGAGCCGCTCTCCTGGGCGTCGCGGACCACCGCCGTCAGGGCGAGCGCGGCTCGGGAGGCGGGGCCCACCGTGTCCTGCGGCGCGTTGTAACCGGGCACGGGCGAGCCGTAGAGCAGGGCGTATTCGTGCGGATGGTCGAGGGCCCAGGCGCGCACCGCCCGGCACACCGCCGTCCACCGCTCCGCGGGCGGCGCGCCCTCGGTCACCGCAAGGGAGGCTTCGGCGGCCTCGCCCAACGCGTTGTAGGCGTCGATGATCAGCGCGGTCAGCAGCTCGTCACGGCTGGGGAAGTAGCGGTAGAGCGCCGAGGAGACCATCCCGAGCTCGCGCGCGACGGCTCGCAGGGACAGACGCGCCGCGCCCTCCGCGGCCAGTTGGCGCCTGGCCTCCTCCTTGATCGCGGCGGTCACCTCGATGCGGGCTCGCTCGCGGGCTCCTTTGATCACGCTCATGGCATACAGTCTGCCACCGATCGGAGCGCTAGTAAACAACGAGATCGGTGCTCTTGTTTTTCGCGCTCGACGGTGCCACGATGTTCCGCAACGAGAGCACCGCTCTCACTTACGAAGGGGACCGCCATGTCCGAGCATGTCCTGAAGCCCGACTGGTTCACCGTGAACGTCCTGAACCGCAGCATCACCTGGTTGACCAGGCGCGGAATCAGCCTGCACGGCTCGTGGGTGCTCGCGGTGCGCGGACGCAAGAGCGGCGAGTGGCGGCACACCCCGATCAACCCGATGGAGTTCGAGGGCGCGCGATACCTCGTCGCCCCGCGCGGTCACGTCCAGTGGACGCGCAACATGCGCGCGGCCGGCGGCGGCGAGTTGCGGCTGGGCCGAAAGGTCGAGGCCTTCACCGCGGTGGAAGTCCCGGACGAGGAGAAGCCGGAGATACTGCGCGCCTACCTCAAGCGCTGGCAGTCGGACGTCGGCAGGTTCTTCGACGGCATCGGCCCCGATTCCTCCGACGAGGAGCTGCGCCGCATCGCACCGCGGCACCCGGTCTTCCGCATATCCCCGACGACCCAGGCGTGATCTCTCGGCGCTGACACGACGGCGGCACGAACCGCGCAGCCTCAGCGGCGCAGCCACAGCCGCACGATCACGGCCGCGCACCCGCAAGACGCCGGCGGTCGGCCCGGCAGCAGGCAAAGAAGCCGTCGGTCAGAAGCGCACCGCACAGTCGGAGGACGCGAGCGCGGGGGAGCAACGGCAACGGTGGCTTCGGATTTCGCGGACAGGGGGCTTCGGACGTCCGGGGTCGAACGTCACCGGGCGGACGTCACGGGGTCGGACGCGGGTCCATGTTCGACAACGACCGGCCCACCAGCGGATGGTCGCGGACCAGTTCGCCGAGGGTCGTGGCTCCGCGGGTGATCCTGACAAAGGCCTTCCAGGCGGGCCGGAAGGTGGTCAGTGCCGCGTGGAAAAGCCGCGGGCGCTGCTCGAAGACGGCCAGCATGCGCCGGCCCACGGCCATCTCCACACCGAGCCCCGCCTTGACGGCGAAGGCGTAGTTGAGGGCCTGACGCCGCGCGTCCACCGCGTCGTGGACCTCCGCGATGCGCACGGCCCACTCCCCCGCCATGCGACCCGAGCGCAGCGCATAGGAGATGCCTTCACGGGTCCACGGCTCCAGCAGGCCGGCCGCGTCTCCGCACACCAGCACGCGACCGCGGGAGAGCGGGGAGTCGTCGGCACGGCAACGCGTCAGATGACCGGAGGAGACGCTCGGTTCGAACCCCGCCAGCCCCAGCCGCGCGATGAAGTCCTCCAGATAGCGTTTGGTCGCCTCACCCTGGCCGCGAGCAGAGATCACACCGACCGTGAGGGAGTCGCCCTTGGGGAAGACCCAGCCGTAACTGCCCGGCATCGGCCCCCAGTCGATCAGTACCCGCCCTGCCCAGTCCTCCGCCACCGACGGGGGCACGGGGATCTCGGCCTCCAGGCCCAGGTCCACCTGGTCGAGCTTGACGCCGACGTGAGCGCCTATCCGGCTGGCGCTGCCGTCCGCCCCGACGACCGCGCGGGCGAGCACGGTCTCGCCTGTGCTCAGGACGACAGCGACGGTCCGGCGGTCCGGAACGGCAGGGCCGTGCTGCTCGACCCGGGAGACCGTGGCGCCGGTGCGCACCTCGGCGCCCGCCTTCTGAGCGGCCTCGACCAGGCCCGCGTCGAACTCGGGCCGGTTGATCAGTCCGAACAGCATGTGCCGTGAGCGGCGGGTGCGGGCCAGGCGGCCGTTGAGGCTGAAGGTGACCGCGTGCACCCGGTCGCGCAGCGGGAGTTCGAACCCGGGCGGCAGCGCGTCACGGGACGGGCCGATGATGCCGCCGCCGCACGTCTTGTAGCGCGGCAGTTCGGCCTTCTCCAGTAGCAGGACCCGGCGCCCGGTGCAGGCCGCGGCATAGGCGGCGCTGGCTCCGGCGGGACCGGCACCGACGACGACCACGTCCCACACCGTGGGGCCCTCGCCGTGCTCCGGCCCGCTGTCCTGCGCTGCGTAGTCGCTGCTCACCTGTGGTTCCGCTCCCCGCTCGTCCGTGGTCGCCTTCCCGGCATCTTATGGCGCGGTCCCCCGGCACCCGTCGGCGGCCGTCGCGGGACGGGTTGTGGGACGATCTGCACGACGGTCACCCGTACGGACGAACGACGACATTCGTAACGCTGACATGCGTAACACCGACACTGTTAGGAGCACCATGCCGCAGGGCCCGCATGCACCACTTGCCGCGACGGTCGCCGGGTTGATGCCCCGCGCTCGGGCCGAGCTCGCCGAGCTCGTCTCGTACCGTTCGGTCGCCGACCCCCGCCAGTTCCCCAGGAGCGAGTGCGAGAAGGCGGCGGGGTGGGTCGCCGACGCGCTGCGCTCCGAGGGCTTCCAGGACGTCGCCCTGCTCGACACCCCGGACGGCACCCAGTCGGTGTACGGCTTCCTGGCCGGCCCCCAGGGTGCGCCAACGGTGCTGCTCTACGCGCACTACGACGTGCAGCCGCCGCTGGACGAGGAGGCGTGGCTGTCGCCGCCGTTCGAGCTCACCGAGCGCGACGGCCGCTGGTACGGACGCGGTGCGGCGGACTGCAAGGGCGGATTGGTGATGCACCTGACCGCCTTGCGTGCGCTGCGGGAGCACGGCGGCATACCGGTGTCGGTCAAGGTGATCGCCGAGGGCTCCGAGGAGCAGGGCACCGGCGGCCTGGAGCGGTACGCCGAAGCCCACCCCGAGCTGCTGGCCGCGGACGCCATCGTGATCGGCGACACCGGCAACTTCCGTGTGGGGCGGCCGACGGTGACGGCGACACTGCGCGGCATGACGCTGGTCGAGGTGGCGGTGGACACGCTGGAGGGGAATCTGCACTCCGGCCAGTTCGGCGGCGCCGCCCCCGACGCCCTGGCGGCGCTGATCCGCATGCTCGACTCGCTGCGCGACGAGTCGGGCGCGACGACGGTCAACGGGCTCGAGGCCGACGCCGAGTGGGAGGGTCTCTCCTACGACGAGGAGCAGTTCCGCCGTGACGCCAAGGTGCTCGACGGGGTCGGGCTGATCGGCACGGGGTCCGTGGCCGACCGGATCTGGGCCCGCCCCGCGGTGACCGTGCTCGGCATCGACTGCCCGCCGGTGGTCGGGGCCACGCCGTCGGTGCAGGCGAGCGCGCGAGCGCTGGTCAGCCTGCGGGTACCGCCGGGGGTCGACGCCGAGCAGGCCCAGAAGGCGCTCGTCTCCCACCTGGAGTCGGCCGCGCCCTGGGGAGCGCGGGTCGCCGTCACCCCGCGCGGGCAGGGCCAGCCCTTCCGTGCAGACACCTCCAGCCCCGCGTACGCCGCGATGAGCGAGGCGTTGCGCGCCGCCTACGACGGCGCCGAGATGGAGATCGCCGGCCAGGGCGGCTCCATCCCGCTGTGCAACACCCTGGCCACGCTCTATCCGGACGCCGAGATCCTGCTGATCGGTCTGAGCGAGCCCGAGGCGCAGATACACGCGGTGAACGAGAGCGTCTCACCGCAGGAGTTGGAGCGTCTGTCACTTGCCGAGGCGCTCTTCCTCATCAACTACGCGGCGGAAAAGGCCTCCTGACGGCCGGGCCCGCTGCGCGAACATACCCTGTTCGCAACCAGGGCCTCCTGACGGCCATGTCCTCTTTGCAGCCGGGGACTTCTGACGGCCGGGCGGCCTGAGGACCGCCGCCCGGCTGCCCGTACCGCCGTCGGGGTGGCGCCGGACCGGCCCAGGGGCCGGCGCCCCGAGCAGGCCCCAGGGCCCGGCCCCCAGGTCCTGTCCCCCAGATCCGGCCCCCAGGGTCCGGTGCCCCAAGGCCCGGCGCCACCGCAACCGGCCGATGCTGGTCTCACCGTCGAAGGCTCAAGCGCGGGCCCCAACCCCCGTCAGGTATCCGGTATCCGTCATCCGGTAACGGGCATCCGGTATCGGGCAGTCGGCGGTGCGCAGGCCGTTCGTTCCGCTCACTCCACCGGGACGCCGGCTTCGAGGGTGAGGGCCCGGCCGCAGGCGCGAGCGCGCAGGGCCCAGTGGAGGCGGGCGCGGCGCTCGGCGGGCAGCAGGGTCTGGGCCTCGGCCTCGGTGACGAAGCGCCAGGCGCGCAACTCGGTGGCCGGGAGGAACAGCCGGGCCGCGTCGGCGGCGGGCAGGCGGCCGCCGTCGAAGAGAAGGCGCAGGCCGCCGAAGCGCGGGGGGCGCGGCGGCTCCCAGTCGAGGACGAGAAGCCGCAGGCCGTGGCCGGGAGTGGGGGCGAGCTCGATGCCGAGTTCCTCGGCGACCTCGCGGACGGCCGCGCGGGTCGGCGGCTCGCCGCGTTCGACCACGCCGCCGGGGAACTCCCAGCCGGGTTTGTAGGTGGGGTCGACGAGCAGCACCCGGTCCTGCTCGTCGAAGAACAGGACCCCGGCGGCCAGCGTCTCGCCGGTTGGTTCCGGAGTCTGGACGATGCCGCAGGCCCCGGCGCCCTCACCCACCGCGGCCGCGACGCGTTCTGCTGTCTGACGTGGTGTCAGTCCGCTGGTGTCGACGACGTGTGCGTCCTGCGTCAGCCAGGGCAGGGCGGCGCGGTACGCGGCCACGTGGTCCAGCCCCCGGTCCCGGACCGCGACGACGGCGCCCTGCCGGGCCTGCTCGACCGGGTGGGCTCCCCGGCCCCGTCCGGTCGGCGGGGCCGGAAGAGCCGGAAGGGCCTGGAGCTCGGGGTAGCCCGGACGGTCCGAGCGGTCCTGATGGCCCGGATGGCCTGGCCGGCTCTGAAGGCCCGGACGGCCCGAGACCGCCTCGCGCTGCGTGATGCGTGCGCGCAGGATCGTTTCCTCAGCGTGCAACAGGATGTGCCGTACCGGGATGCGGCGGGCGGCGAGGCCTCCGAAGATCTCGTCGCGGTACTCCTGCCGAAGCAGCGTCATGGGGGTGATGAGCGGCCCGCCGACCTCCATCAGCAGGGCCGCCGCCGTGTCCACGACGAGGCGCCGCCAGGCAGGGAGTTCGTGGTAGTCGCCCACCTCGCCGAGGCGTTTCTCCGGGAGCTGCAGTCGCAGCGCGTCCCCCGTCAACTCGGGGTCGTACAGGGTGCTTCCGGGTATCAGGTCGAGCAGTTCACGTGCGGCACTGGCCTTCCCCGCGCCGAACGCCCCGTTCAGCCAGACGATCACGGTGCCCCCTTCTCCGTAGACCCCTTAGAAGTGCCCGGAGCGGCCGGGCGGGCAAACGCGCGGTCGGCTCCGGAGGGCGAGGGTCAGCCGGTGCGGACCGGTTGGAGCAGACGATGGGGCCGGCCCAGCGCACGGGTGACCGGATCGTCCCGCAATGTCGGGTCGATGCCGCGCCCCGGGCGCATCTCGACGTCCTCCGGCGCCACCGGGCACCCGCAGGCCGGACAGGCGCCGAGCAGGTCGAGACGGGTGCCGCACCCGGCGTGATGGAAGGTCCGGCACGGCCCCTTGGCCGAGGCGTGCCGTTCACCCCAGCGGGCGAGGCCGTAGACCGGCAGCCACAGTTCGCGGCCCGCAGCGGTGAGCACGTACTCGTGGCGCAGCGGCGCCTCCTGATAGGCCTCCTTGCCGAGCACACCCGCCGCCACCAGGGACCCGAGCCGGGCCGTCAGCACCGCTCGCGGCACGTCGAGGTGCGCCAGGAAGTCGCTGAATCTGCGCACGCCGTAGAAGGCGTCCCGGACGATCAGCAGGCTCCAGCGCTCGCCGACGACCTCCAGGGCGCGGGCGAACGTGCAGTCCTGCTGCGCGTAGTCGGTGCCGAGTGCCATGCGATCCACCTTAACGCGCTATGAGTTCAATGAATGAACCAATGCTGCTGAGGTGAGCCGCTCAAGCGAGTTCATTCACCAGACTCGCTCACCGAACCGACTTGTCCACGTCCGGTTCGCAGCCGTCGCCAACCATGGCCGGTTCTCGGTCGCCGCGGCCGCCGCCACCCGACCGACGACGCAGAGGGATTCGCCATGACCGCGCCCGCCCGACGCCCCTCGGCAGCGCAACGACCCGCCGCGCCACGACGCGGCACAGAAGGGTCCGTCGCCGGACGACCGTCCGGCGGTTGCCGGCCGACGCCGAGCCGTCGACAGCGGGCGCCGGGCGGACGCGGCTGGGGGTGCGACGGCGGCCGCCGTGGTCCAGGCGGAAGGCGTCTGGCCGTTGCCCGTGGACCCTGGCCGAATGCGCGGGGCCGGTTGCCACGACCCGACGGCAGCGACGATCACGGCGGCCCCGGCACCACCCCGCGGCCACGCCCGGCGTCACCGCGAGCAGTGGCAAGCGGTCCACGA
>CAYNNX010000131.1:0-4143 GCA_964398515.1 uncultured Streptantibioticus sp.
ATGAGGGGGGTGGTGAGTTGGGTGGGGAGGTGGTGGTGGGTGGTGGTGAGGATGGTGGTGATGTTGCTGTCGTGGACCATGTAGGTGATGCGGTCGGGGGGGTAGGTGGGGTCGAGGGGGACGTAGGCGGCGCCGGTGTGGGTGATGGCGAGGATGGCGGTGACGAGTTCGGGTGAGCGGTTGAGGTAGATGCCGATGCGGGTGCCGGGGCCGTGGCCGGTGCGGGTGAGGGTGGTGGCCAGGCGGGTGGCGTGGTGGGCGAGGTGGGCGTAGGTGTATTGGTGGTCGCCGTCGGTCAGGGCGATGGCGTGGGGGGTGTTGCGGGCCTGGGTGGTGAACTGGGCGGCCAGGCTTGTCTGGCGGGGGTAGGGGGTGCGGATGCCGCGGCCGCGGTCGATGAGGGTCTGGCGCTCGGCCTGGCTGGTCAGCGGGAGGAGTCCGACGGCCTGGTGGGGGTCGGCTGCGATGCCGGTGAGCAGGGTGTGCAGGTGGTCCAGCAGTTGCCGGATCCCCTCCGCCGGAAAACGACCCCGGTCGTAGATCAACTGCAGACCCAGAGCCGGACCCGGCAACGCCGCCAGCGTCAGCGGATAGTTCGTCCGCTCCTCCGTAGAAACCTGACTAACCGTCAGCCCGGCGAAGCCGCCCTCCCCGCCGCTCGTCTCCACCGGGTAGTTCTCGAAGACCACCAGGCTTTCGAAGAGCGGTAGGCCACGCGGCACCTCGCTCCAGCCCTGCACCTGCATCAGCGGCGAGTACTCGTACTGGCGCGACTCCACCAGCTGCTCCTGGACGGACCGCAGCCACTCCACGGCCGGCTGGTCGGGCCGTATCCGCACACGAACAGGGAGTGTGTTGATGAACAGCCCGACCATGCCCTCCATCCCCGGCAGCTCCGGCGGACGGCCGGCCACGGTCATCCCGCAGACGACGTCCTCCTCACCCGTGTGACGGCCGAGCACGAGCGCCCACGCCGCCTGTACCACGGTGCTGAGGGTGAGCTGGTGCCGGCGGGCGAGCCGGTTGAGGGCGGCGGTGTCCTCTTCCCCGATCACGATCTCCCGGAAGGCGTGACTGCCCGCCGTGTCGGCTGCCGCGTATTCCGCCGTGTCGTGTTCGGCCGCCTCGTCGAGGGAGAGCTGAACGGGGGCGGTGTAGCCGGCCAGCAGGGTCCGCCAGTAGTGCTCGGCCCGTGTCTCGTCCTGCCGCTGGAGCCAGGCGATGTAGTCGCGGTACGGCCGCTCGGCGGGCACGGTGAGGGGTTCGTCGCGCCGCCGGGCCGCGTAGCCGTTGAAGACCTCGGTGAGCACCTGCCGGAACGACCAGCCGTCGAGCAGCAGGTGGTGGTGGGAGCAGACGAACTGGTGGGTGTCGTCGGCGAGCCG
Organism: uncultured Streptantibioticus sp.; assembly: GCA_964398515.1. Lineage (GTDB taxonomy): Bacteria > Actinomycetota > Actinomycetes > Streptomycetales > Streptomycetaceae > CAYNNX01. The sequence goes on from CAYNNX010000131.1 coordinate 1,386, forward strand.
GACGACGAAGAACCGCAGGAGCGGCGGGGTGTCGAGGTGGAAGCCCTGTGTCCGGTCCTCCCTCAGCAGCTCGGTCAGCCGTGTGCGCTGCCGGTCCTCGGGGAGATGGCGCCAGTCCCACTCCTGCCAGGCAGGTGTGGCCGACGCGTGGACCACCTGTACCGGCGTCTCGGAGTCGCTCCAGTGGAAGGAGGTCCGCAGGGCCGTGTGGCGGTCGATCGCCTCCTGCCAGGCCGAGCGCAGTGCGGCGGCGTCGAGCGGCCCGTGCAGTCGGCAGCTGAGCTGCTCGACGTAGACCCCGCTGCCGGGGGCGTAGAGGGCGTGGAAGAGCATGCCCTGCTGCATGGGCGAGAGCGGGTAGACGTCCTCGATGTCGCGGTTGCCGCCGAGGACGCGGTCGAGCGCGGCCTGGTCGAGGCGTGCCAGGGGGAAGTCGGAGGGGGTGTGGCCTCCGGCGTGTGGAGTGCGGCAGTGGGCGATCAGGGCTTCCAGGCACGCGATGAAGCGTTCGGCGAGCGCCTCGACCGTCTCGCGCCGGTGCAGCCTGGTGTTATAGCTCCAGGCCAACTCCAGCCGTCCCTCGGCGACCGCGGCGGTGATCTCCAGCAGGTGTTCGCGCGGCTCACCGCGGTCGTGCGACGGTCCGGCAGGTTCGGGGGCGGGTTCCCACAGCGCTTCACCCTGGAAGCTCTGGTCGAACCGGCCGAGGTAGTTGAAGATGACCGCGGGCCGTGCGGCGTCGCGCTGCCGGGCACGCAATGCGGGGTCGTTGGTGAGGTGGCGCAGCAGGCCGTATCCGAGTCCGCGGCGCGGGATCGCGCGTATCTGCTCCTTGACGCGTTTGAGCATGGCGCCCTGGTCGTCGACCGGGCCCAGGTCGAGCAGCACCGGGTAGACGGTGGTGAACCATCCGACGGTGCGCGAGAGGTCGAGGTCGGCCGACAGGTCCTCGCGGCCGTGGCCTTCGAGTTCCACGCTCAGCCGGCGTGCGCCCAGCCACGGTGCGAGTGCCTGGGCCAGAACACACAGCAACGCGTCGTTGATCTGGGTGTGATAGACCGGCGGCACGTCGTGGAGCAGGGCGCGGGTGTGCTCGGCGGACAGGCCGACGTGGACCGTCTCCACATCCGCGAGGGTGTTGAGCGTCCCGGCGTCCCCTGTGCCGTCCATGGGGAAGTCGAGCGGCACGGGCGGTGTCGCGGAGTGTGCCACCTCGCGCCAGTAGGGCGCCTCGGCCGCGATCTTCTCGCCGCGGGCGAACTCCCGCAGGTGGCGGGCCCAGTCGCGGAAGGCCGTGGTCTTCGGCGGCAGCACGACCTCCTGCCCGGCGACGACCTGTTCGTAGGCCAGTTGCAGGTCCTCCAGCAGGATCCGCCATGACACACCGTCCACGGCGAGGTGGTGGACGACGAGGAGCAGGCGGCTGCCCGACTCGGGGCCGAGGTCGAAGTGGACGGCCCGCAGCAGGCAGCCCGCGCTCAGGTCGAGGCTCGCCTGTGTCCGGGCCGCGATCGCCTCCACGGCGGACCGCTGCTGACCGGCCGGCACGTCCCGCAGGTCCTCCACCTGGACAAGGCGCTCGGGCAGGCCCTCCAGCCCCGCCTGTTCCTGGCGCCAGCCGTCGCCGTCGCGCACGAAGCGCAACCGCAGGGCGTCGTGGTGGCGTACCACCTGCCACAGCGCCTGTTCCAGCGCGTCGGCCCGTACGGGCCGCCGGGCGCGCAGCATCACCGCTTGGTTGTAGTGGTGCGGCGCGGGCGGTCGAAGCTCGTCGAGGAGGGCGGCCTGGATCGGTGTGAGCGGCAGCGGGCCGGTCACGACGCCCTGTTCGGCCTGGTGCTCGGCGGTCCCGTCGACGGGCATGGCGACCGCGGCGAGCTCGCGCACGGTCTGGTACTCGAAGACCTGCTTGGGGGTGACGATCCAGCCGGCCGCCCTGGCGCGTGCCACCACTTGCAGGCTGCTGATGGAATCGCCGCCCAGGGCGAAGAAGTTGTCGCCGGTGCCCACCCGGTCCAGGCCCAGGACCTGCGCCTGGACGTCGGCGAGGACCCGCTCGGCCGGTGTCGCCGGAGCGGTGTGTCCAGCCCCGTCGGCGGTGGTCGGCGCGGCCGGGGCGGGCAGGGCCCGCCGGTCCACTTTGCCGTTGGGGGTGAGCGGCAGCGCTTCCAGGCGGACGACGGCCGAGGGCACCATGTAGTCGGGCAGCCGGCTTGCGCAGTGCGCCTTCAGCTCGTCCTCAAAGCCAAGGCCGAGGTCGGTGTGGTCGGCATCGGCCGCGACCGCGTAGGCCACCAGCCTGGCGCTGCCCGGCGCGTCGTTGCGGACCACGGCCACCGCGTCGCGCACCGCCGGGTGTGCGGCCAGTACGGACTCCACCTCCGCCAACTCGATGCGGAAACCGCGCACTTTGACCTGGTGGTCGACGCGCCCCAGGAACTCCAGGCCACCGTCCGCCCGCCACCGTGCGCGATCGCCGGTGCGGTACAGGCGGGCGCCCGCCGGGCCGAAGGGGTCGGCCACGAACCGCTCGGCGGTCATCCCCGGGCGGCCCAGATATCCGCGGCCCACCTGCACGCCGCCGATGTACAGCTCCCCCGGTACCCCCGGCGGGGCCGGACGCAGCCTGCGGTCCAGCACGTACATCCGCGTGTTGGCAACCGGGCGGCCGATGGGGACGCTGCCGCCGTGGGTCTCGCCGGGGCGGCACGGCCAGTGGGTGACGTCGACGGCGGCCTCGGTCGGGCCGTAGAGATTG
>CAYNNX010000131.1:4153-17886 GCA_964398515.1 uncultured Streptantibioticus sp.
TACAGGTTGTGCAGCGCGGTGCGGGGAAGCCGGGCGAAGAAGGCGTCCCGGAGTTCGCCGGGGAGCGCCTCGCCGCTGGAGAAGACCCGGCTCAGGGTGCGGGACTCCGACGTGCCGGGGTCCGCGAGGAACACCGAGAGCATCGGCGGCACGAAGTGGACCGTGGTGACGGCCTCCCGCCGGATGACCTCGGTGAGGTAGCCGGTGTCGCGGTGGCCGTCGGGCTCGGCGACCACCATGCGCGCCCCGGTGATCAGCGGCCAGAAGAACTCCCACACCGAGACGTCGAACCCGAACGGTGTCTTCTGCAGCACCCGGTCGTCGCCGGTGAGCCGATAGGTCTCCTGCATCCACAGCAGCCGGTTGACGATGGCGCGGTGGGTGTTCATCGCGCCCTTGGGGCGCCCGGTGGAACCCGAGGTGTAGATGACGTAGGCCAGGTGTTCCGGGGCGGGGTCCGGCAGCGGTGTGCCGTCCTCGGCTCCGGCGATCAGGTCCCATTGCGCGTCGAGCCGGATCGTGCGGGCGGTCGTGTGCGGCCCGGCGTCCGTCTGCGTGCCGGCGAGCCGGGCGTGGACCGCGGTGTGTGTGAGCAGCACGGGCGTGCGGCTGTCGGCCAGCAGGTAGGCCAGCCGTTCGGGCGGGTATCCGGGGTCGAGCGGCACGTAGGCGCCACCGGCCAGCACCACACCGAGCAGGGCGACGACCAGCTCGGGCGACCGGTCCAGACACACTCCGACCCGCACTTCCGGGCCGACGCCGCACTGCCGAAGGTAGCGGGCGAGCTGTGTGGCGCGGTGGGTGAGCCTGCGGAAGGTGATGTGCCGGTCGCCGAAGGTGAGAGCGACGGCATCGGGTGTGCGCTGCGCCTGCTCCGCGACGAGCCCGGCGAGGCTCGGCTCTCCGGCACGGGGGACGTCGGTCCGGTTCCACTCCCCCAGGACGCGCGCCCGTTCGGCGGGGGCGAGCAGCGGCAGGTCGCCGACGGGCCGATCGGGTTCGGCCAGTGCCCCCTCCAGCAGCAGGCGGTAGTGCGCCACCATCCGCTCGACGGTCTGCGGTGTGAAGACGTCGGTGTTGTACTCGACGGAGACGTAGAGCCCGTCACCGGTGTCCTGTACCGAGCAGGTGATGTCCAACTTGGCGGTGGTGCCGAGAAGTTGCTCGCTGTAGGGGCTCACTCGCAGGTCGGGCCAGTGGGTGGTCGCCGTGGGCGCGTTCTGGTGCACGAAGAGCACCTGCACCAGCGGGCCGTGGCTCAGGTCGCGGGCCGGCTGGAGGGCGTCCACGAGCCGCTCGAAGGGGACGTCCTGGTGGCCGTAGGCACGCAGAGTGGACTCGCGGACGCGGCCGAGTAACTGCCGGAACGTCGGGTCGCCGGTCAGATCGGTGCGCAGTGCGAGGGTGTTGACGAAGAAGCCGATCAGGCCTTCGAGTTCGGGACGGGTGCGGTTGGCCATCGGTGTGCCGACGACGATGTCCTCCTGGCCGCTGTAAACGGCCAGCGATGCCGCGAATCCGGCGAGGAGCGTCATGAAGACGGTGGCGCCCTCGCGCTCGGCCAGGGCCCGCACGGCCTCGCGCAGCTCATCGGGCCACTCGAAGCCGACCGTGGCGCCGCGGTGGCTCTGCACCGCCGGACGCGGGCGGTCGGTGGGAAGTTCCAGGAGGGCGGGAGCACCGGCGAGTTCACGCCGCCAGTGGTCGATCTCCTCCTCCAGCCGCTCCCCGCTGAGCCTTTCGCGCTGCCACGCGGCGAAGTCCGGGTACTGGACCGGAAGCGGTGGTAACTGCGCCGGTTCACCGGTGAGTTCGGCGCGGTAGAAGGTGCTCAGTTCGTCGATGAGGATGCCGAGCGACCAGGCGTCGCTGACGATGTGGTGCACGACGAGGACGAGGACGTGCTCGTCCGGGCCGAGCCGCATAAGGCGTGCGCGCAGCAGCGGTGGCCTGGCCAGGTCGAACGGCCGCCGTGCTTCGGCCTGTGCCAGGCGGGTGGCGAGCGCTTCGCGGTGGGGCTCTGCTGCGCCGGACAGATCGGTTACGGGCAGCGGTGTCGCCACCTCCGGCGCGATCACCTGCCTCGGCGTGCCGTCGTGGTCCGCGAATCCGGTGCGCAGTGCTTCGTGCCGCCGCACGACGGCCTGGACGCCCTGGTGCAGTGCGGCGACCCGCAGCGGCCCTTCCAGCCGTGCGCCCAGGGCGATGTTGTACACGGACCGCCCCGGCTCCATCTGCTCCAGGAACCACAGGCGCTGCTGGGCGAAGGAGAGCGGCGGGTCCTCGTCCGCGTCGCGGGGTCGGATGGCGTCCGGCGTCGGCACACGGATGCCCTTGCGCGCCAGCAGGCGGGCGAGGAGCCGCTCCTTGGCCTGCTCGGTGATGTCCGGGTTCAGCGGTTCTCGCATCGTTCACTCTTCATTCAGGTGCGCCAGAATCTCTTCCGGCGACAGAGAATCGATGTGGTGTCGCAACTCGGCGATGGCGGCGATCCGCCCGGGTTCCGTTTCGTCGGCCACCAGCGCCTCGGCCAGGCCGGCCACGGTGGGCGCTTCGAAGATCGCGCGCAGCGGGACGTCGGTGGAGAAGGCGGCACGCAGGCGGGCCGCCACCTGTGTGGCCAGTAGCGAGTGGCCGCCCAGGGCGAAGAAGCGGTCGTGGACGCCGACGTGTTCGACGTTGAGCACCTGCTGCCAGATGCCCGCGATGACGGCTTCGACCGGGTTGCGCGGGGGCACGTGGGCGGTCTGCGACGCGGAGTGCGTGTTCTGCGGTGCGGGCAGGGCGCGGCGGTCGGTCTTTCCGCTGGGTGTGAGCGGCAGCGTGTCGAGGGGTTCGAGCGCCGACGGGACCATGTACCCGGGCAGTTGCGACGCGCACCGGAGCTGGAGCTGTTCGGCCAGGTTGGGCGGTGCGGGCGTGGTTGCCGGTACGACGTACGCCACCAGCCGTCGGTCGCCCGGGGTGTCCTCGCGGACCAGCACCACCGCCTCCCGCACGGCGGGGTGTGCCCGCAACACCGCTTCGACCTCGCCGGGCTCGATGCGGAAGCCGCGCACCTTCACCTGGTGGTCGCTGCGCCCCAGGAAGTCCAGCACGCCGTCAGAGCGCCACTTGGCCAGGTCGCCGGTGCGGTACAGGCGTGCGCCCGGGGTGTCGGCGAACGGGTCGGCGACGAACCGGCCGGCGGTCAGAGCGGGTCGGCGGAAGTAACCTCGTGCGACACCTGCCCCGCCGATGTACAGGTCGCCCGCGACGCCGACCGGGACCGGTGCCAGCCACCGGTCCAGCACGTAGACCCGTGTGCCGGTTACGGGGCCGCCGATGGACGGCGGCAGCGGTGCAGCGCGGTCCTGGAGGGTGCCGGTGGCATAGGTGGTGGCTTCGGTCGGGCCGTAGAGGTTGAAGACGTGCTCGACGCCCGTGCTCGCGTAGACCTCGTCGACCAGCGAGGCGGGCAGCGCCTCGCCGGCCAGGCAGACCGTGCGGACGGTGGGCGGCGGTCCGCCCAGCCGCAGCAGCTCGGCCATGACCGACGGCACGGTGTTGAGCAGTGTCGCGCCCGCGCCGGCGCCGTCCGGCAGGTCGAGTGTGTTCTCGGTCAGGATGACGGTGCCGCCCGAGGTCAGCGGCAGGAAGATCTCGAAGACGGACAGGTCGAAGCAGATCGAGGTGGTGGCGAGCACGCCCTGTCGTGCCTGCGGCGGGAAGGTCGCGCGCGCCCAGTCCAGCAGGGCCGTCACGTTCGCGTGGGCGATGACGACGCCCTTGGGGCGCCCTGTGGAGCCGGAGGTGTAGAGCACATAGGCGGTCTGCAGCGGTGTGACGGGCGTGTCCGGCGGCTGCGGCGCCTGGCCGGCGATGTGCTCGGCCTGGGTGTCCACGCACAGCAGGCGGGCGTGCGGGGCGTCCAGCCGCTCGGCGAGCCGCCGCCTGGTCACGATCACAGGTGTGCCGGCGTCGGAGAGCATGAGCGCGAGCCGCTCCGGCGGGTATTCGGGGTCCAGCGGCAGATACGCGCCGCCTGCCTTGAGGATCGCCAGCATCGCCACGACCAGATCGGGTGAGCGTTCCAGGCACAGGCCCACCAGCGTCTCGGTGGCCACACCCAGCTCCCGCAGGTGCCGGGCCAACCGGTTGGCGCGCTCGTCCAGTTCGCGGTAGGTGAGCGTCACCCCGGCGTGGACGAGCGCCGGCGCGTCCGGTGTGCGTGCGGCCTGTTCCGCGAACAGCTCGTGCACGCCCCGGCCGGGGGTCGCCGGGTGTGCTGTGGCGGCCGGTTCGTTCCACTCGTGGAGGATGGTGTGCTGTTCGTCCGAGGTGAGCAGCGGCACCCTGCTGACGGGGCGGTCCGGCTCCTCGGCGACGCCCTCGAGCAGGCGGCGGTAGTGCCGCGAGAGGCGCTCGGCGGTCGCCCGGTCGAACAGGTCGCGGTTGTACTCCAGCGAGCCCTCGATGCCATCGGGACCCTCGTGCAGGGTGAGGCTCAGATCGAACTTGGCGGTGGTGCCCTGGGCCGAGCCTTCCAGGGGGACCACGCGGAGCCCGGGCCAGCGCGTGTCCTGGGCCGGTGTGTTCTGCAGGACGAAGAGCGCCTGGACAAGCGGGCTGTGGCTGAGGCTGCGTTCCGGTTCCAGGGCCTCGACCAGCCGCTCGAACGGCAGCTCCTGGTGGCTGTAGGCATCCAGGCAGACCTCGCGCACCCGTGCCAGGAGGGTGTCGAAGTCCGGGTCGTCGTCGAGCCGGGTCCGCAGCGCCAAGGTGTTGACGAAGAGGCCGATGAGCCCCTCCAGTTCGGGTCGGGTGCGTCCGGCGACCGGGGTGCCCACCACGATGTCATCGCCGCCGCTGTAGCGCGCCAGAAGGGCGTTGAACCCCGCCAGCAGCACCATGTACAGCGTGGCTTCGCGGTCCCGGCCCAGTGTGCGCAGCCGCTCCAGCAGTCCCACCGGCCAGTGGAAGCGCACACTCGCGCCCCGGAAGCTCTGCACGGCGGGCCGGGGCCGGTCGGTGGGGAGCTCCAGGAGGGCGGGCGCTCCGGCGAGCCGGCTCCGCCAGTGGGCGATCTCCTCCGCCAGCCGCTCGCCCTCCAGCCACTCCCGCTGCCACACCGCGTAGTCCGGGTACTGGACGGGCAGTTCGGGCAGATCCGGCTTCTCGCCGCGGACGGCCGCCCGGTAGCACTCGCCCAGCTCGCCTACGAGGACCCCGAGCGACCAACCGTCGCTGATGATGTGGTGCATGCTGACGAGCAGCACGTGGTCCTCGGCGGCGAGCCGCGCCAGGCGGACCCGCAGCAGGGGCCCCCGGGCGAGGTCGAACGGCGCCGCCGCCGCCTCGGCCGCCAGAGCCCCTGCCCGCGACTCGCGTTCGGCGGCGGGCACGCCGGTCAGGTCGGTGACGGGCAGGTCGGCGGTGGCCCGGGGTGCCACGACCTGGTGGGGCCGGCCGTCACCGTCGACGTCGGCGAATGTGGTCCGCAGGGATTCGTGGCGGGTGACGACCGTCTGCAGCGCCTGCCGCAGGGCGGCCTCGTCGAGCCCGCCCAGCAGGCGCACCGCCAGCGCGATGGTGTACGCCGGACTGCCGGGCTCCAGTTGGTCGAGGAACCACATGCGCTGCTGCGCGTAGGACGCCGGCAGGACGTAGACCTCTTCGGCTGCTAACTCCATCCCTCCTCCTTCCCGGCCCGGCAGGCCGTCGTCTTACGCATCGGGTAGTGCGGGCCGGCGCCTGCGGTAGGCGTCGCGTCGGACGGGTGTGATGGGGGCGGGTGCGGGCTCCTCGGCGATGGCGGACTGCGCCTCGACCTCCGCGGCCAGACCGGCGACGGTCGGCAGTTCGAAGAGCCGGCGCAGGGGCATGTCGACGTCGAAGGAGGAACGCAACCGGGCGTGCACCCGGGTGGCCAGCAGGGAGTGGCCGCCCAGGGCGAAGAAGTCGTCCTCGATGCCCACCTGTTCCAGGCCCAGCACCTCGGCCCAGATACCCGCCAGTTTCTCCTGCACGGGGGTCCGCGGAGCGATGTATCCGGTGGCCGCGGCCGACCGGTCGGACCCGGGAGCCGGCAATGCGCCCCGGTCGACCTTGCCGTTGGCGGTGAGCGGCAGTGCGTCCAGGACGACGAACGCCGACGGAACCATGTAGTCGGGCAGGCGCTGGGCGCTGTGGGCGCGCAGCCGCGCGACCAGGTCGCTGCCGTCGGCACCGGGTGACGGGACGACGTAGGCGGCGAGTCGTGCGTCCCCCGGTGGATCGGTGCGCACCACGACGACCGCTGTCCGCACCGACGGGTGCGCGGTCAGCGCGGCCTCCACCTCACCAGGCTCGATGCGGAAGCCCCGCATCTTCACCTGGTGGTCCAGGCGGCCCAGGAACTCCAGCACTCCGTCAGGACGCCATCTGGCCAGGTCACCGGTGCGGTACAGGCGCGCACCCGGCTCGCCGCCGTGGGGATCGGGGACGAAGCGTTCGGCGGTCAGGCCGGGCCGGCCAAGATAGCCCCGGCCCACCTGCACACCGCCGATGTGGAGCTCACCGGGGACCCCCGCGGGGACCGGGCGCATGCCGCGGTCCAGCACGTACACCGTGGTGTTGGCCACCGGGCGGCCGATGGGTACCGTGCCCTGGCCGCTCTCCTCGTGGCAGGCCCAGTGGGTGACGTCGACGGCGGCCTCGGTGGGACCGTACAGGTTGTGCAGCGCGGCATCGGGGAGCCGGGAGGCGAAGGTGTCGCGCGCCTCGGCGGGGAGCGCCTCGCCGCTGGAGACGACCCGACGCAGCGCGGAACAGCGCGGCACGCCGGGATCGGCCAGGAAGACGGAGAGCATCGGCGGCACGAAGTGTGCGGTGGTGACCGCCTCCCGCTCGAACAGGTCGACCAGGTAGCCGCTGTCCCGGTGGCCCCCGGGCCGCGCCAGCACCATACGGGCGCCTGTCAGCAGCGGCCAGAGGAACTCCCACACCGAGACGTCGAAGCCGAACGGTGTCTTCTGCACCACCCGGTCGTCCGTGGTCAGCCGGTACGTCTCCTGCATCCACAGCAGCCGGTTGACGACGCCGCGATGGCTGTTCATGGCTCCCTTCGGCCGTCCCGTCGAACCGGAGGTGTAGATCACGTAGGCCAGGTGGTCTGCCGGGACCGCGGGCAGGGGCGCGCCGTCGTCCGCGGCCGTGATCGCCTGCCACTCGGTGTCCAGCAGCACGGTGTGTGCCTCGGTCGCCGCCGCGGAACCGTCCGCCCCACCGAACACCCGCGTGTGGACGGCGGACTGCGTCAGCAGCACGGGCGTACGGCTGTCCGCCAGCATGAACGCGAGCCGCTCCGGCGGGTAGCCGGGATCGAGGGGCACATAGGCGCCCCCGGCGAACAGCACACCCGCCAAAGCGACCACCAGCTCGGGTGAACGCTCCAGGCAGACTGCCACCCGCGTCTCGGGGCCGACACCGCACCGCCGCAGATGGCGGGCGAGCACAGCGGCGCGTTCGTGCAGCCGGCCGTAGGTGATCTGCCGGTCCTCGAAGACGAGGGCGACGGCGTCCGGTGTGCGCCGCGCCTGCTCGGCGAGGAGTTCGGGCAGGCTCGACGATCCCTCGGGGTAGGCGACGGCCGTGCGGTTCCACTCGGTGAGCGTGCGCGCCTGTTCGGCCGGGTCGAGCATCGGCAGTTCGCTCACGCGCCGGGACGGTGCGGCCAGCGCACCGCGCAGCAGTGTGAGGTAGTGCCCCATCAGCCGTTCGACGGTGCCGGGGTCGAACAGGTCGGTGTTGTACTCCACGTTGGCGTACAGGCCGTCGCTCGCCTCCCGAAGCGAGACGGTCAGGTCGAACTTCGCGGTGGCTCCGGGAAGTTCGTCGCCGAAGGGGTGTGCGCGCAGCCCCGGCCACGGAGACGACGCCGTCGTAGGAGCGTTCTGCAGCACGAACAACACCTGCACCAGCGGGTTGCGGCTCAGGTCGCGGCCCGGCTGCACCGCCTCCACCAGCCGCTCGAACGGCAGGTCCTGGTGGGCGTAGGCCCGAAGCGTCGACTCGCGCACCCGGGCCAGCAACTCGCCGAACGTGGGGTCGCCGGACAGGTCGGTACGCAGCGCCAGGGTGTTGACGAAGAACCCGATCAGGGCTTCGAGTTCCGGTCGGGTGCGGCCCGCGATGGGCGTGCCGACGACGATGTCCTCCTGGCCGCTGTGGCGTGCGAGCACCGCGGTGAATCCGGTGAGGAGGGTCATGAAGACGGTGGCACCCTCCTGCCTGCTCAGGGCGCGCAGCTGCGCCACGAGGTCCGCGGGCCACACGAAGGACATGTTGGCGCCGCGATACGTCTGCACCGCTGGGCGCGGCCGGTCGGTCGGCAGCTCCAGTCGGGCCGGTGCACCTGCGAGCTCGGCGCGCCAGTGGTCGATCTCGCGTTCCAGCCGCTCGCCCCGCAGCCGCTCGCGCTGCCACACGGCGTAGTCGGCGTACTGGACGGGCATCGGCGGCAGCACCGCGGGGCGGTCCTCGACCGCGGCGGTGTACGACTCGCCCAGCTCGCCGAGGAGGACGCCCATCGACCACCCGTCGGTGACGATGTGGTGCAAGGTGATCAGCAGCACGTGGTCGGCGGGGCCGAGCCGCAGCACTGCGGCCCGCAGCAGCGGACCGCGCTCCAGGTCGAAGGGGCGCCGGGCCTCCCGTTCGGCCAGTTCGCGGCCGAGCGCCTGCCGCGTGTCCGGGGCCAGGTGGCCTAGGTCGACGACGGGCAGCGGCACGACCGGATCGGGGTGGATCACCTGCCGCGGCTGTCCCTCGTCGCTGGCGAAGACAGTGCGCAGCGATTCGTGCCGCCGCACCACGTCCCGCAGGCTCTTCGCCAGGACGCCGATACGCAGCTCTCCTTCCAGGCGGAAGGCGAGCGGCAGGTTGTACACACTGCTGCCCGGCTCCCACCGGTCGAGGAACCACAGCCGCTGCTGGGCGAAGGAGAGCGGCAGTTCCTCATCGCGGGAGGCAGGCCGCAAGTCGGGGACGGCCGCGCCCCCGGAGACCGCCTGCTCCGCCTGCCGGGCGAACTCGGCGAGCGTGGGCGCCTCGAACAGGGTTCGCAGCGGCAACTCCGCCTTCAGCACACCGGGCAGCCGTGCGATGACCTGCATGGCCAGCAGCGAGTGGCCGCCGAGCGCGAAGAAGTCGGAGCGCCGGCCCACACGGTCCACCCCGAGGACGCCCGCCCAGATCCCGGCCAGCAGTTCCTCCAGCCCGGGGCGGGGTGCCTCGTCCTGCACCGCAGCGTCCAGATCGTCCGGGCCGACCGCGGGCAGGGCCTGCCGGTCGAGTTTGCCGTTGGGCGTCAGCGGCAGCTCGGGCAGGGTCACGACGGCGGCGGGCACCATGTACTCGGGCAGGTGCTCACCGCAGTGCTCGCGCAGCAGGGCACGCAAAGCCGGGTGCCGCGCCTCCCGGTCCGCCGGGTCCCCGCCGTCGGGACCGCCCGGCGGCTGCGCGTACGCGGGGTTGGGCACGACGTAGGCGACCAGCCGCTGGTCACCGGGGGTGTCCTCGCGCAGCAGGACCACGCCTTCCTTGACCGCCGGGTGCCGGTCGAGCACGGCCTCGATCTCCCCGAGTTCCAGGCGGAAGCCGCGCAGCTTCACCTGGTGGTCCAGGCGCCCCAGGAATTCCAGTGTCCCGTCGGCCAGGATGCGCACCAGGTCCCCGGTCCGGTACAGGCGTGCCCCGGGTTCGCCGGCGTGGGGGTCCGGCACGAAGGACGTGGCGGTGCGCGACGGAAGGCCCAGGTAGCCGCGGCCCACGCCCACACCACCGACGTACAGCTCACCCCGGCCGCCGATCGGGACCGGCTGCATGGCGTCGTCCAGCACATAAAGGCGCGTGTTGACGACGGGCCGGCCGATGGGCATACGTGTGGCCTGCGGTGGCGGCGGCGTGTGGATGGGATGGTGGGTCACGTCGTCCGAACACTCGGTGGGCCCGTAGGCGTTGAGCTGCGGCAGCGCCGGGTAGTGGCGCAGCCAGGCCCGGCACAGCTCCGGTGGCAGGGCTTCACCGGTGAGCAGCAGCCAGCGCAGGTCGGCCAGCGCAGGCCGGTCGGCGCCGAGCCGGGAGATCTCGTCCAGCAGCGCGCGCAGCAGCGAGGGCACGATCTCCAGGATGGTCAGCCGCCTGGCCTCGGTTTGCGCCAGCAGCTGCACGGGATCGTGCGCAACCTCGTCGGAGAGGACGCGGACGCGGCCGCCGACCAGCAGGGCCGAGAAGAACTGCCACACCGAGATGTCGAAGCAGGGCGACGCCGTGGCGGCCACGGTGTCCGCCGCCGTCAGACCGAGGTCGCGCACCTTGGCGAACAGGTGGTTCACCATGCCCCGCTGCTCCACCATTGCGCCCTTGGGCAAGCCCGTGGAGCCGGAGGTGTAGATGGCGTAGGCCAGGTTTCGCGGTCCGCCCACCGGGGGCGGGTTGGCGGCCGGTCTGGCCGCGATCTCCTCGCGCTCGGCGTCGAGCGTCACCACGCGCGCGGCCACCTCGGGCAGCCGGTGACGCCAGGTGTGCGTGGTGAGGACGAGCGGCACCCGCGCGTCGTCGAGCATGAAGGCGATGCGCTCTCCGGAGAGCGCCATGTCGATGGGGACGTAGGCACCGCCGGCCTTGAACACCGCGAGGATGGCGGTGATCAGCTCCGGCGAGCGTTCCAGGCACAGCGCCACACGTACTTCGGGACCCACACCGAGGTGACGCAGATGGTGCGCGAGCCGGTTGGCGTCGGCGTTGAGCCGCTCGTACGTCAGGTCGTCATCGCCGTACGAGAGCGCCACGGCCGTGGGCGTCAGTGCGGCCTGCTCCTCGAACAGGGCGGCGAACGTCCGCTCCAGCGGCAGCTGCGCAGCGGTGTCGTTCCACTCCTCCAGCACACGTCGCCGCTCCGGTCCGGCCAGCAGAGGCAGTTCGCCCACGAGCCGGTGCGGTTCGGCGGCCATGGCCGTCAGCAGGGTCTGGAGCTGCTCGACGTAGCGCCGGACGGTGTGCGGGGTGTAGCGGGCCGCGTCGTAGAGCAGTTGCAGGCGAAGCCGGGCACCGGGCGCGGCCACGAGGGTGAGCGGGTAGTTGGTCTGTTCCAGGCCGCGCAGCTGCTCGACGGTGAGCTCGTCGGGCTCCGCTTTGCCACCGCCCGCCTCCTCCACCTGCTCGACGAGGTAGTTCTCGAAGACGACGACGCTCTCGAAGAGCGGCAGACCGCGGGGGACCTCGCTCCAGCCGTGGATCTGCACCAGCGGGGTGTACTCGTACTGCCGGGCGTCGGCCAGGTGTGTCTGGACCTCGCGCAGCCAGTCGAGGGTCGTCCGCTTCCCGGAGACGCGCACCCGGATCGGCTGCGTGTTGATGAACTGACCGACCATCGACTGCGCCGAGGGGAGCTCGGACGGGCGTCCGGCGACGACCGTGCCGAAGGCCACGTCCGCCTCCCTGCTGTGCCGGTGCAGCAGCAGCGCCCAGGCGCCCTGGACCAGGGTGCCCACGGTGAGTTGGTGCTGCCGGGCGAAGCGGAGCAGGGTGTCCGTGGTCTCCGCGGGCAGTTCGAGGACCTCCGAGGGGACACCGGCGGCGGCCGCCTGCGGATGGACTTCCGGCTGCGGTTCCGGTTCGGCGGGCAGCGGCGTCGGGGCGCTGAAACCGGCGAAGGCCCGCTGCCAGAACTCCTCCGCTCGCGACATGTCCTGCCGGCCCAGCCACGCGATGTACTCGCGGTAGGGGCGCAGCGGTGCAAGCGCCGGTGTCCGGCCGCGCAGCCCCGCCCGGTAGAACACGAACAGCTCCTGGAGTACCCGGGACAGGGACCATCCGTCGAGCAGCAGATGGTGGTGGGTCCAGATCAGCTGATAGCCCGAATCGTCGAGCCGGATCAGGGTGAGGCGCATGAGCGGCGCCTGCTCGGGCGAGAAGCGCTCGGCCCGGTCCCGGTCGAGTAACTCCTCGATCCGCTGCCGCTGTTCGGCCGCGGCGATGCCACGCCAGTCCTCTTCGTGCCACGGCAGTGCCACCTGCCGGTGGACGGCCTGGAGCGGCTCGCCCTGGTCACGCCAGTGGAACGAGGTGCGCAGCACCGGGTGGCGGGCCACGACGGCCTCCCACGCGGCACGGAAGGCGGCCACGTCCAGGTCTCCGCTCAGGCGGCAGGTGACCTGTTCCACGTTTACGCCGCCGGCCGGTTCGTAGAGCAGGTGGAAGAGCATGCCCTGCTGCATGGGCGACAGCGGATACAGGTCCTCCAGGCCGCCCGGCACGGCCACCAGCCGGTCCAGCCCGTCCTGGTCCACCGCGGCCAGCGGGAAGTCGTCGGGCGTGGACAGCGCGGCGGGGTGCTCCTGGGCGACGGCGAGCAGGTCGCGCACGTGGGCGAAGAACTCCTCGGCCAGCCGCTCGACGGTCTCACTCCGGTGCAGCCCGGGGCTGTACGTCCAGCGCACGTGCAGCCGGCCCCCGGTGATCAGGGCACTGACCTCCAACGGGTAGCGTCGAAGCGCCCGTTCGTCCTGTGCGGACCCGGTCGGCTCGGACGCCGCGCTCCAAAAGCCCTCGTCCGTGAGTGTGCCCTCGAACTGCCCCAGGTAGTTGAAGAGAACGGAACGGTCCGGCATGGCGCGCAGCCGCTCGGCGGCCTCGTCCTCGACCCGCAGGTACCGCAGCAGCCCGTAGCCGATCCCCCCGTGCGGCACACCGCGCAGCCGGGCCTTCGCCTGCTTCAGGGCGGCCACCGGCGAGGCCGTTTCCAGGGCCAGCGGATAGATGCTGGTGAACCAGCCGACCGTGCGCGACAGATCGACGTCGTCCCACAGCGCCTCACGGCCGTGGCCCTCGACGTCCACCACCACCCGCCGCTCTCCCGTCCAGGCCCCCAGGGTGCGTCCCAGCGCCGCCAGCAACACCTCGACCGCCTGCACACGTGCCGCCTGCGGTGCCGAATGCAGCAGCGCGCGCGTCTCCTCGGCGCCCAGCACCCGGGAGAGCGTGGCGGCTTCGCCGACGGTTGCGTCCTCTCCGGACGACTGGTCGAACGGGATGCCCGACGCGGCGTCGGCCAGGGCCCGTGTCCAGTACGGGATCTCCGCCGCCAGCTCGGCCGACTCCGCGTGCGCGGCGAGGCGTTCGGCCCAGGTACGGGGAGCCGTGGACGTGCCCGGCGTCGCGAGGGCCTCACCACGAGCCGCCTGTTCGTACGCGGTGGCGAGATCCTCGAGGAGGATGCGCCAGGAGACGCCGTCCACGCCCAGGTGGTGGACGACCAGCAGCAGACGGTCGCCGTCCTGCCCCAGCCTGATGTACGCCGCCCGCAGCAGGCAGCCCGCGCCCAGATCGATGCCCGTGTGCGCCTCGGACGCCGCCGCCTCGAACGCGGCCGCCCGCGCGTGTGACGTCAGACCGCTCAGGTCCACCACGCGCAGCAGGTCGGCGGAGTCGGCCCCGGGTTCCGCGATCTCCTGCCGCCACCCGTCACCTTCACGCTCGAAGCGGAGCCGCAGGGCGTCGTGCTGCCGGACCAGGTGTGCCAGCGCCGAACGCAGCCGGGTCTCGTCCACCGTCTCGCGCGGTCGGAGCAGTACCGCCTGGTTGAAGTGGTGCGGCGCGGGACGCTCCTGCGCGAAGAACCAGTGCTGGATGGGGGTCAGGGGCGCCGGTCCCGCCGTCGCCTCCGGCGCCGCCGCACCGGCGGCGGACGGCACCGCGGCCTGGACCACGGC